>NZ_QTZI01000007.1:0-152756 GCF_003462605.1 Roseburia sp. OM04-10BH | reverse complement strand
AGGTGGAAGCACGGTAACGTGTGGAGCTGACTGTTACTAATCGGTCGAGGGCTTGACCAAAGCAACTCGGAAACAATCTGTATGAAGTTTTGAAGGTATGTACCTTTAAGGCCTAATGGCTCAGTTGGTTAGAGCGCCGCCCTGTCACGGCGGAGGTCGCGGGTTCGAGTCCCGCTTGGG
This sequence comes from Roseburia sp. OM04-10BH, assembly GCF_003462605.1. Taxonomy (NCBI): domain Bacteria; kingdom Bacillati; phylum Bacillota; class Clostridia; order Lachnospirales; family Lachnospiraceae; genus Roseburia; species Roseburia sp. OM04-10BH. The sequence continues at coordinate 152,576 of NZ_QTZI01000007.1, read as the reverse complement.
TCGTTTCAAATGGGATCTTAGCTCAGCTGGGAGAGCATCTGCCTTACAAGCAGAGGGTCACAGGTTCGAGCCCTGTAGGTCCCACTTTTCTTGTAGTTATAAGTGTAGCGCAAGATATGCCGATGTGGCTCAATTGGCAGAGCAGCTGATTTGTAATCAGCAGGTTATCGGTTCGAGTCCGATCATCGGCTTTATACAATTTTATATTGTATAGAAATGGGCAGATTCCCGAGTGGCCAAAGGGGACAGACTGTAAATCTGCTGCAAATTGCTTCGGTGGTTCGAATCCACCTCTGCCCATTCTTCTTTTTAGAAGATAATTGAATAACGCGGGATGGAGCAGTCTGGAAGCTCGTCGGGCTCATAACCCGAAGGTCACAGGTTCAAATCCTGTTCCCGCAACTCTTGCCCAGTTAGCTCAGTTGGTAGAGCAGAGGACTGAAAATCCTCGTGTCTCTGGTTCGATTCCGGAACTGGGCATTCTCAGAAAACCTGAGAAATGGGATATTAGCTCAGTTGGTAGAGCACTTGACTTTTAATCAAGTTGTCCGGGGTTCGAATCCCCGATGTCTCATTAGTTAAAAATGGCGGAAATACTGATAAATATAGTATTTCCGCCATTTTTGTGAGTAATCGGAAGTAGTGCTAAGTAAGCCTAAATATTCATCTTCACCCCATCTTCAAGGGCATTTTTGAACCCCTTCGTCTTTATTTCATTAAAAAAAGAAAGTCAAAAAGTAATTCATAAAAGAAAGCTAAAGATAAGCTATATACATGCGAAACAATAATAAGTATAATATGATATGTAAATTGTTGTGGGTAAATAGAAGTTAAAAACAAGAAGAGCGCAAAAAACGGAGGTATTTTTATGAGAAAATTTAAAGCAGTGGATGCAGTTTGTATTATGGTACTTGCGGGAATTGTAGGTTTCTTTATGGGGGCTTTTTTGGACAATTCAATGGGAGGAGCTATTTTATTTTCGATGGTTGCGGGATTTGCCTGCGTTGTTCATGCAATCGGTGATAGAGAAGAGTGAATGAAGAGGAAGAGTGAACGGAAAAGAAGAGAGAACGCAAAGGAAGTGTAAATGAAAAGGAAGATTAAAAATAGAATGAAAAACAAGATTACAGGGAAAATGAAAAGATTTGGCATAGTATGTATTTTAGTTATGGGGCTATTGCTTACTGGCTGTAATAATAAATTTGCAAAAGAGCAGTACGATTCAGATATTCAGATAGCAGAGGGTGGGGACCGGTATGCTAAAACAAATAGTGTATTGAATAATTATGGAAATAATGTGACATACACCGTTGGAAAATTTGATGGCAGGGAGACACTCTGGGAAGCGAATTGCAGCAGCGCGACGTGGGTAGATATAACGCTTGTGTTTACGCTGGATGAAGGAAAAGCAAAGCTGGTGCAGATTGATGAGGATGGAAATGTGTCAACGGTGGTGGAATGTACGCCGGATTCTGAAGTGAATGAACTGACTACCTATTCTATTCAGTTGAAAGAGGGAAAAAATCGACTGAAGTTCGTAGGATATGATTGTAAGAATGTGACATTTTATATGGAAATCAAAGAATCATAAAAAATTAAGTATTATTTCCTCCGTTCTGTGATATGATACTGCTGTACGAAGAAGACAGAAAAAATGCGACCTGGAGGAATGATTATGATAACATATATGAATGCGTCACGAAGAGATATGGAGAATCTGATGAGTACCCGGCTGGAGATGCTGCGGGAAGTAAATGATTTGTCAGAGGATTATACATTTCCGGATAATCTGGTCGACAGCAGCAGACTGTATTTTGAAGATGGTAATCAGACGACAATTCTGGCAATGGATGGAAGAAAAGTAGTTGGCTGTGCGTCGGTCAGCTATATTGAGGTCATGCCGACATTTGCCCATCCTACCGGAAAACGTGGACATATTATGAATGTATATACAAAGAAGGACTATCGTGGACAGGGGATTGCCCACCATATGATGGAACTTCTGATAAATGAAGCCAAATTGCGTGGCGTGACAGAACTGATTCTGGATACAACGGAGAGTGGCAGAGCCTTGTATCATGCCTGCGGATTTACCGAATCTAAAGAATGTATGGTTTTAACAATAGAGCGGGAATAATAAAAATTTCATAGAAACCCATGCACAAGGAGGACAAGTATGAGAAAAATCTTGGTAACTGGTGGCACTGTATTTGTGAGTCGGTTTATTGCAGAGCATTATGTGGCAAAAGGTGATGAGGTTTATGTGTTAAATCGAAACACCAAACCGCAGTCGGCGGCTGTAAAACTGATTCAGGCAGACCGGCATGCGATCGGTGATGCACTGCAGGGACTGCATTTTGACCTGGTGGTTGATACGGCATATACCGGGGAAGATGCAGCGGATTTGCTGAATGCATTGGAAAGCTACGAAGATTATGTTCTTATAAGTTCAAGTGCCGTATATCCGGAATATGCGCCGGCACCATTTACGGAAGAAATACAGCTTGCAGAAAATGTGCACTGGGGTGCATATGGAACAAATAAAATAGCGGCTGAGGCAGCACTGATGCAGAGAAATTCGAAGGCATATATCCTTAGACCGCCTTATTTATATGGACCGATGAATAATGTATACCGGGAAGCCTTTGTATTTGACTGTGCATTGGAAAACCGGAAATTTTATCTGCCACAGGAGGGCGGCATGAAGCTGCAATTTTTTCATGTGGAGGATTTGTGTAGATTTATAGATATTCTGGTGGAAAAACAACCGGAGCAGCATATTTTCAATGTTGGAAATAAAGAAAGCATATCCATTCGTGACTGGGTAACTCTGTGCTATCAGGCGGCAGGAAAGCAGGCAGAGTTTGTGGAAGTTACAGCGGAGGAAGAGCAGCGTAATTATTTCAGCTTTTATAATTATGAATATGCACTGGACGTTGCGAAACAGCTTGCACTTATGAAAGAAACAAAGCCATTGGCGGATGGGTTAAAAGAAGCTTATGACTGGTATGTGGCAAATCAGGATAAGGTAAATAAGAAGCCATATATTACATACATAGAGGAACATCTGGCATGAAATAGGATATTTCGCAAACTGGGAATTTCTTTCGATTAGAGTTTCGGTGGTTGCAGAGAAAAGAGCAAAATAGTATAATAAACGAAATAAAAATCTGAGACAGACGCAGATTTACAAGACACAGAATAGAACGGAGAAAACATGAGCGTATTTCAGGTAGAATTAAAGAAGGTAGTTGATGACAGTTACGAAATCGAGATTGGCTACCAGCTTGAGAACCGGTTAATAGAAGATTTAAAAAACGGTCTGGTTGGAAAGATTAAGAAATTTGCAGTAATTACTGATAGTACTGTAAAGGAACTTTATGCAGACCACATTGTAACATTGTTGCAGGAAGCAGGATATCAGGCAAAAGAATTTGTCTTTGCGGCAGGAGAGACCAGCAAGACCAGAAAGACGAAAGAAGAAGTAGAAGATGCCATGTTAGAGGCAGGTTTCCGGAGAGACTGCTGCATCATCGCCGTTGGTGGTGGTGTGGTAACCGATTTGTCTGGATTTCTGGCAGGAACCTATGGCAGAGGAGTGCCATTCATTAACTATGCTACGACACTTTTGGCGGCGGCAGATGCATCTGTTGGTGGAAAAACCGCAGTAGACACACCACTGGCAACGAATCTGATTGGACTTTTTAACCAGCCGGAGAAAGTATATCTTGACATTGCAGCATGGAAAACACTGCCACAGCGACAGTTATCCAGTGGTATGGCAGAGACAATCAAGCATGCCTGTATGGCAGATAAGGAAATGTTTGAATTCCTGGAAAAACATATGGAAGATATTTTTGCGGGAGACAGAGAAGCCTGTGAATACATCGCAAAGAAGAACTGCCAGATTAAATATGCTGTGGTAATGAAGGATGAAAAGGAGCAGGGCTTAAGAGAAATCTTGAATCTGGGACATACGGTAGGACGTGCCATTGAGACAGTCAGTGACTACAGACTGCTTCATGGAGAAGCACTTTCCATTGGAATGGTAGCTATGACAGAACTGGCACACCGACTTGGTTACATGACAGAAGAAGAAAAAACAGCAGTAAAGAATCTGTTAGAGAAAGCGAAGCTGCCGGTAGAGATTCCGGAATACATTGACCGGGAAGCCCTGGTTAAGAAATTATATACGGATAAGAAAGTCCGGGACGGAAAACTCCGTTTCGTTGTAGAGAAAGGAATCGGTGGAATCGTAGAGTTTGAGGAAGGCGTATTTGCCACACCGGTGGAAGAAGCCGTTGCAAGAGATATCATTATGAAAATGAAATAGTGAGCAATGAAAGTTAATGATAAGCTGATTGGCTTATCATTAATTATCATATAATGAGCGCAAAAGGGAACAAGCCCCTGTCAGATTGACAGGGGTATTTTTTATGTCAGTGGTCTGGTGCTTTCTCCCTGGATGATAACAGGAAGCGTTGTATAGCTTTGGATAAGAAGTTCCGGGTTCTGAAGCTTACGGATCATCATGGAGCCTGCCTGCACACCGGTATCATAGACATTGATGTCTACAATGGTAAGATGTGGGTCGATGATGCTGGAATATGGGTAGACGTCAAAGGTAAGTATGGCAACGTCATCCGGGATGGAAAGCTGCCGGTCTTTGACTGCCTGGATGACACCTAATGCGAGGGTGTTATTTTCACATACAATAGCGCGAGGCGGTACAGGCTGTGTCAGCATATCAGAAGTAACAGAATAAGCGTGCTGGCAGCTGGAATCGGTATTTCCGATACGGGCAGCCGGAATGTGAAAGCCTCTGTCTAACATGCCTGCCATAAATCCTTTTTGACGCTGGGCGGAAATATAATCAGTTTTGCGCTCTCCGATAAAGGCGACATCTGTATAACCACAGGCTATCATGTGGGCAGCGGCATATTCACCGGCAAGGGCGTGGTTGGTATCTACCCAGCACAAGCGGCTTTCAAAACTCGGATGCCCAATGATAATGTGTGGAAAGCCTGCATCCAGAATAAGATTTGCAATTTCTTTATTAATGGCAGAGCCGTGGATGATAAGACCATCGGAGGAACCGCTTGTGATAACTTCGTTGACTTTTTCTCCGGGATAGCGTTCTTCAGAAGTGTTGACAAGCGTCAGGGAATAGTTGTTTTCGGACAAGGTATGGTGTACGCCGCACATAATGTCAAACATATGCGGATTCCGATAAGCAGTATCTTTCTCCAGATTGGTAAGATAGACAATATTGGAAGTAGCACCTTTTGCAAAGCTTACAGCCCGGGAGTTAGGGGTATAATGAAGCTTTTCAATTGCTGCATGAACCTTTTCCACAGTGGCTGGGGATATGGTGGTCCAGTGATTTAAAACTTTAGAAACAGTGGATTTGGAAACACCGGCTTCATTGGCAACATCATTGATGGTAACAGACATAAAATACCTCCTGAAAAAATGTATAAATTTACAAATATAGTATAGCGGTTTCCTAACAAAGTCAATCGTTTTTGACAAATAAACATTGTAAACAAAGGAAAAAAGTGATAAATATAGACTTAGCAAGAGGAACCAATTGCATGAAAAAAAGAAAATAAAGAAAACGGTTTCCTAAAGAAACCGGAAAACGGAGGTATTTTTATGAAGAAAAGGGTGTTGAGTCTGTTGCTCTGTACCGCAATGACAATCGGCGCATTATCCGGTTGTGGAAAAGAAACAGGAAATGACGAAGGAAAGACTACAGAAGTACTTGGAAATGATGCAGAGGATGAAATGACAGAGGTAAAAATCTGGCATGATGGGGATGAGAATATCATGCAGACCATTGCGGATTGTGCGAATGAGAAACTGGCAGAGGATAATATCAAGGTTACCTTTGAAAAGAAGAGCGGTCTGACCGACCAGCTTCAGTTATATGGAAATGATGAATCCAACGGACCGGATATGTATCTTTATGCACATGATTCATTGGGAACATTTGCAGAAATGGGGATTTTAGCTCCGATTACGGATGTTATCAGTGAGGATGTAATGGCGGATTTATTACCGATGACCGTAGAAGCAGGTAATTATAAGGATACCCAGTACCTGATGCCGGTTTATTATGAGACATTGCTCTTTATGTATAATAAGGCAAAATGGGAAGGCGATGTGCCGGAAACAACAGATGAACTGTATGATTATATGGTAGCACATACCGATGTGGATGCAGGAACTTATGCGCTGGTAAATCAGCATTCTACCGCATACAATGTGGCACCGGTAATCAATGGTTTTGGTGGATATATTATTGATAAAGATGCAAATCCGGGATTAAATACACAGGAAACCAAGGATGCTATCGCATACAATCAGAAATTTGCAGCATTGGAGGCAGATGGAGATTACAACACAGTAACTGCATTATTCAATGAAGGCCAGGCAGCAGCAATTATTGGTGGACCATGGCTGGTATCCGGAATCAAGGCAGCGGGCATTGACCTTGGTATTAAATCCTTAGCGGATTTTAAACTCCCGAATGGAAACGGACTGGCACCATATTCAGGTGTACAGAGCATTGGTGTCTTAAAATATGCAGCAGAAAATAAGAAAGAAGCAATTGCAAAAGTATTAGAGACAATTGCAAGCCCGGAAGTAGGTATTGCATTGGCGAATAAATCAAACTGTGCACCGGCAAACAGCAAAGCATATGATGACGCAGATGTTGCTGCAAATGAGATGATTATGGCAATGAAAGCAACTGCAGAAACTGCACAGCCTATGCCAAACATTCCACAGATGAGCGTTATGTGGGGACCAACAGAAGAATTTTTGGCAGCAGTCAACAAATCCGGGGAGGATATTGACACTGCAGCAGAGACTTATCAGCAGGAGGCATTGGATGCCATTGCAGATATGCAGTAAGCAGGAGTTTGTTTAGAAGCAATAAAGAGGAAAATTAGGAAGAGAAGTGTGTATATGAAGAACAAACGGAAATTAACACCATGGCTTTACAGTATGCCGGCACTGATATTGATTGGAATGGTTATTGTATTCCCGATTATTTATACGGGCTATATATCACTGACCAATATGAATCTTTTTCACTGGTCAAATTATGAATTTATCGGACTATCCAACTATAGCAGGGCATTATTAAAGGCAGACTCCGGTTTCCTTGGAGCACTGTTTACAACATTACTTTGGACCACATTAAATATGGTGATACAGGTAGTTGTGGCATATTTTATTGCATTGGGATTTCAAAGAGAAGATTTAAAGGGAAAACGTGTATACAAGACTCTTTTGATGTTCCCGTGGGCGATGCCTGCATATGTGTCCATACTTTTGTGGAGGGTAGGCATTTATAACACAGAGTTTGGTCTTCTGAATAAGATTCTGGTGGCACTTGGCTTTGGAAAGGTAAATTTCCTTTCCACCAATGTGCCGGCATTTCTCTCCTGCATGACCTTAAACCTGTGGATGGCATTGCCGTTTATGATTATGATGATAGACGGTGCACTGTCCAGCATTGACCGCAGCTATTATGAAAGCGCAGAACTGGATGGAGCAGGTTTCTGGTCAAAGAACATCCATATTACCGTTCCGGCAATGAAAGGAATTATTGCACCGGCGGTTATTATGACGACATTTACCACATTTAAGCAGTTTGATATCGTATATCTTCTTACGATGCAGAAGGGAGCATATTCAGGGGCAACCTTACAGACCGTAATTACTTATGCACAGCAGAATGCGTTTGTTTCAAATAACTATGGGCTGTCCTCTGCGGTATCCATTATTATCTTTTTCCTCATCATGGTATTTTCGCTGTTTACCAATCGAGGGGTAAAGGAGGAAAATTATGACTAAGAAAAAGAGAAAACAGATTTTACAGCTTAGCGGATTACATATTTTTTATATTATACTGTGTCTGCTGGCACTGGTACCGATTTTATATGCGTTGAATCTTTCCTTTGAAAGGGGAAGTGGAGCATTGTCCTCCGGATTATCTTTGTTTCCAAAGGAATTTACACTGGATAATTATAAAAATATACTGACGCAGAAGCCGTTTTTGCGGTGGTTTTATAACTCTGCCGTATTAAGCTTCTTTACAATGGTCATTGCTATCGGATTTGCCATGGTGTCATCTTATGCATTTTCAAGATACCGTTTTAAGGGAAGAAATGGCATTTTAAAATTACTGCTTCTCTTAAATGCATTCCCGCAGATTTTGTCCATGTTTGCATTATTCCGTCTTTTAAAACAGATGAATATGCTGGATACGAAACTGGGACTGGTGATTATTTATGCGGGAAGCATGTGCATTTTCTCTATCTGGAATATGAAGGGGTATTTTGATACCATTCCGATAGAAATCGAAGAAGCATCGAAAATTGACGGTGCATCGGATTTCCAGCTGCTGTGGAAGGTAGTAATGCCGCTGGCTCGTCCGGCAATCATTGTAACTTCTGTGATGGTACTTATTTTTGTATGGAATGAATATCTGTTTTCCACAACATTTCTACTGAATGAAAACAGTTATACACTGGCAGGTGGATTATATCAGTTACAGTCCAACGATTACACCAGAAGCTGGGGAATGTTCTCCGCAGCCGCTATCCTGGTATCTGTTCCGGTGCTGATTATTTTCTTCTGTATACAAAAGTATATGGTATCCGGTCTTACTGCAGGTGGTGTGAAAGGATAGAAATAAAATGGAAAAAGAAGCAATTTTGCATATTCCACTGTCACAATTTGCTTTTGCAGAAAAAGAAGACCGGCTGGTAATAAGAATCCGTTGTAAAAAGGGCGATTTAAAACGGTGCGTGCTGCTTTGGGGAGACCGGGTGGCAATGGAAGAGCCACTTCCGGTGAAACAAAGTGAAATGGAACATGTGGCATCCGATATGCTTTATGATTATTATGAAGTTAAGATTACGTCTCCATATACCAGGGTATGCTATTATTTCCGGTTAGAGGACGATATAGAAAGCCTTTATTATTATGGAAGAGGATTTGCAGAGAAACTGTCCTGTGGCAGGGCAGAATATTTTCAGTTTCCATATATTAGAAGAGAGGATATTTTAGATATCCCGGAGTGGGCAGAAGACATTGTTATGTATCATATTTTCCCGGACAGTTTTGCAAATGACAGACGGGAACTGACGGAAAAAGCAACAAGGCATATGCTTTTGCCGGATGAAAAAAGCGACAGCAATGGAAAAATTTTACCGGACCGGATTTGTAAGAATCATCTGGGTGGTACACTGAAAGGAATTTGTGAAAACCTTGACTATATCGAAAAGCTTGGAATTAACTGCATTTATCTGAATCCGATTTTTGAAGCAGCGTCTTATCATAAATATGATACCATTGACTATTTTGAAATCGACCCCTGTCTTGGAAATAAAGCGGATTTAAAAGAACTGGTGCAGCAGTGCCACAAGAGAGGAATCCGGGTTATTTTAGATGGTGTATTTAATCATTGTGGAGCAGATTTCTTTGCATTTCGGGATGTGCGGCAGAAGGGAAAAGCATCAAGATATTATAACTGGTTTTATCACCTGCCGGAAACGATACAGTACGCTGATCCGCCGAATTATGAGGCGTTTGCCTATGTAAAGGAAATGCCAAAGCTTAATACCGGAAATCCTGAAGTGGTGGAGTACCTTTGCAATGTTGGAACTTACTGGATTCGGGAAGCAGATATTGACGGCTGGCGCTTGGATGTGGCAAATGAAATCAATCATGAATTCTGGAGAGCCTTCCGCCATGCGGTGAGAGCGGTAAAAGAGGATATATTTCTAATAGGCGAAATCTGGGAAGAAGCAGGCATCTGGCTTCAGGGAGACCAGTTTGATTCTACGATGAATTATACTTTTTCTTATCTGTGCCGGGATTTTTTTGGAAAGGGAGAACTTTCGGTCAGTGAATTTGATGCCCAGATGCAGCAGATGATTTACCGCTACCCATGGCAGGTGAGCCTGGCACAGATGAATTTTCTGGATTCCCATGATATTCCGAGATTTTTAAGCTATTGCAATGGAAATAGAAAGAGAATGGAGCTGGCATTTTTCTATCTCTTTATGGGAGTGGGCGTGCCATCGGTATTTTATGGGGATGAGGTATATATTGATGGTACGGAAGAATCAGAATACAGGGCAGCCATGGACTGGCAGAGAGCATCCGGACAATCAGATGAAACTGAACCACAGTCTTTATTGCCGTATCAGGATAATTTAATCGGAAAATTCAAGGAGTGGATAGCACTTCGGAGAGAGCATCCGGCATTACGCAGGGGAAATTATCGCACCATCTATTGTAATGATGTTACCGGTGTTTATGCATTTTCCCGCTGCTATGAAGAAGACCGGGTGCTGGTAGTGCTGAATACAGGCCCTGACAAAGTGGAACTTACTTCGGCAGAAATACAGGAGCTGCAGGAAAAAAATATAGAACTGTCTTCTTATGAAGGAAGACTCGTGGCATTCTGAAAAAGACAAGTGACATTACAAAATACTTGTGTTATACTTTGAAAAACAAAGTGACGCAGGGAGGGTGTTTGCTATGGTTATTTTAATTGGAATTATTATATTTGCAGCCGTTATTGGATTTTATGCCTGTTTCGGACGCAGAATCAATGAAAATATTGGCTCTGGATTCGGAAAAGAGTACATGAAAGACAAATGGGGAATGGACGAATAATGAAAGAATGCCGGGTGGTTTACCATCCGGCATTTATATATGTCATATATATTCTTTCCTTCGGAAGGATGATACGAAATCAGACTTTCTTGATGCTGCTGCGACGTTTTGCTTTCTCCTCGTAGAGGATTGCATCAGAGTGCTTGAGAATGTCTGTTAAGTCCATCTGCGGATTACAGTAGAAGTCGTAGATGCCGACAGAGATTTCTACATAAAAAGGTTTATCGCATACGGCATTAAAAGCATCGCTCTCTGCTTTCAGATTCTTTAAAAGCTGCTCCTTGAAATCCGGTATATCGGTTAAAATAAAGGAAACAAATTCGTCACCGCCCAGTCTTGCAGTAATGGCATCCTTTGGCAGGCATTTTCGCAACCGCTCGGATACTGTGCGTAACGCAAAATCCCCGGCAAGATGGGAGAAGCAGTCGTTGATTTCCTTTAAGTGATCCAAGTCACCAAAAAGAAGATAAGCTTTTTTGCCGGAATTGGATTCAATTGCATGGGATGCCCGTTCCATAAATCCACGGCGGTTCAAAAGCTGGCTTAAATCGTCATATTCAGAGATATAACTTAAGATGCTGTTCTGCTCCTGAATGACTTTCATGGAATCCTGCAATTCTTTCTGAATCTGGCGTTCGCTGGCATTTAACTGGATAAAATGCAGGAGTGCACCAATCTGGAGGCTGCAAATCTGCATAAAGGAAATATCTTTCTGTTCCACTTCGCAAAGCAGCAGACCGAACTGTTCATCTCCGGAAAAGAGGATAAATGATGTATAGCAGTGGCTGTGTTCCTTTGGAAGAAAACTGGAAAATCCATTGGCAGTCGTTACTTTTGGACGTTTGCCCGGTTCATGGTAGACTGATTTTTCATCATGGTAATATGCTGCCAGATAGATTTCGTCCGGATACTCTGCAAGCTCATTTTCCTGATGAATGACCGGTTTGTCAAAGAAGAAAAAGAAGGAACTTTTGACATTCATCAGATGCAGCCGCTCCATGATATGTGTAATCGTTTCTTTGAAATTGGCACCGGAGTTAATCAAATCTCTTGTAAAGGAAGGTACAAACCAGGCTTTCCGGTTAGAATCCATGATTTCTTTTTCTAGCTGGAAGACATCCGCAGAATGAACGTATTGCTGGGTAAAGGATAAAATGCCGGAAAGCTGTGTCTGCAGCAGTTCTTCCTCCGAGAAGTTAATCAGTGTACGGAGTAATGAAGTAAGTTGCTCTAGGAGCATTTCTCCGGAAATATGGGGATATGCAGTAAGCTTTCTCAGATAACGAATCAGAGGCTCGTTGGAGAAGTCAGTTCCCTTCCGGATAAAGATTTCTTCATATATATTTTCAAAATATGCATGTAGAACTTCGGTATAGTAATTACGATCTTTTTCGTATGAAATGGAAGAGAATAATTCCTCAGCCATAGCATCGACCTGCTGGTGTATAAAATCGTGCAGTTGCTCCATGCTGATATGACGCAGTGTGGTAAAGCCGGTGTGCAGCTGGCAGCCGCAGGAGCTTCTCTGGTGAAAAATGGCTGACATCCGGCAGGATTGTGGCTTCTTTCCCTGACAGAGCATAAGCGCATTCTGTAATGCCTGGTAGCTGAACTGGAAGCTGCTGTGGGAAACACTGGTCAGTGGTGGCTCCATGGTTTTTGCGTGGTCAATGTCGTCAAAACCGGTAATGGCAATGTCATGTCCCACCAAAAGGTCTCTTGCAGCACAGACGCGGTATCCTGCCTTTGCCATATTATCATTTGCAAAAGCAATTGCCTCTAATTCCGGGTTGTGGTCTAGGATATATTCCACCTGCTCGGTGACAAGCTCTGAGTAGTTGCCATAGACGACCATATCATCCGTGACCGGAAGCTGATGTTCCACCATAACATCGCGGTAGGCTTTCAACCGTTCATTGGAGTCTTTGTTGTTAGCTGGTCCTGCTACAAAAGCAATCTTACGATAGCCATGGACATTCACAAGATGCTCGATACATTGCCGCATACCGTTGTAGTTGTCAGCAATCAGATATGGAATGTCAGGATCGTCCGGTGTGTCCTCTAACATCAGAAATGGAATATCTTTATAATGGGAAAGAAAGTCTGTCTTTACCTGGTTACTTTTAAAAATAGAAAGAGAACCATAGGTAATAATGAGTGCATCCGGTCTGGTAAAATGCACATAATCATAAATCGTATCAAACTGATAATTATAGTCTCCATCAAAACTGCAGGATAAAATATCTTTACAATATTGTGGCATCTGAGGTCCCATCAGAAAAATAATATTGATATCTTCTTCTCTGGCACAGGTATAGAAGCCTCGAAGTAAGTCTTCTGAGTAGCTGGACTGGGTGTCACCTAACATAATTGCAATTGTTGGTCTCTGGTTGTTCTCCATAATGTGCCTTTCTCTGGTAAAAAAAGTTGCTTCGGCATTGTAAAAGCCGTTCTTATGATTGACTTAAGTATAACATAAAACGATTAAGTAGAAAAGAAAATAAAAATATTACTGGACAAAAAATGTGATATATGCTAATATAGTTGAGCGTGTGAAAGAATTAAATAACGATGCGTGGCTCAGCTTGGTAGAGCGCTGCGTTCGGGACGCAGAGGTCGCAGGTTCAAATCCTGTCGCATCGACGAAAAAAACGAGTACACTGTTAGGTGTGCTCGTTTTTTATATGAAGATTTCTACCCCAAACATTGTCTGGAATCATCCTATCATGTTATAATGAGCGTAAGCAAGTCAACATATAAGCGTGATTGGCGAGCTGCAATTGTTTATCAGGAGTTGATTTTCACTTGATAAATGAAATGGTTGGAAAATAATACAATAAAGGAGAAGACACAATATGAGTATGGAACCGGATTTTCTTACTTTGACAATCGGAAAACAGAAAAATATTGCATTGATTGCCCATGATGGAAAGAAAGCAGAACTGATCCAGTGGTGCAAAGACAATGCAGAAATTTTAAAGAAGCATTTCCTTTGTGGAACCGGAACAACGGCAAAAATGATTACAGACCAGACGGGACTGCCGGTAAAAGGCTATAACAGCGGTCCGCTGGGCGGAGACCAGCAGATTGGTGCTAAGATAGTAGAGGGAAAAGTAGATTTCGTGATTTTCTTTTCAGATCCGCTTACTGCAGCACCTCATGACCCGGATGTAAAAGCGCTGCTTCGTATTGCACAGGTATATGACATCCCGATTGCAAATAATAAGGCAACTGCAGATTTTATGATTCATTCCGAGTTGATGGATGAAGAATATAATCACAATGTGATTAATTTTAATAAGAATATCAGACAGCGGGCATCGACGATAAAGTAATGTCAGCTAAACTACGAGAAACACGCAAAGCGTGTTTCTCACATAAAAAGGAGAGGCGGTGTGAATACTCACACCGCCCCTTTTTCCTTTTAATTATCCTGGTATTATCCCTCAATGGAAATATATTTCTTTTCTTCCACAGCAGGTTTTACTTCTTTCTTCGGAACGGTCAGAGTCAGGATACCATTTTCAAAACCACCTTTGATGTCATCCTGAGTAACGCCATCTCCGACATAGAAACTACGCTGGTAAGAGCCATAGTAACGTTCTTTACGGATATATTTGCCATCTTTGTCTTTTTCGTCCTTATTGTCCTGGTGTTTGGCATTGACGATGAGGTATCCGTCTTTCAGCTCAGCCTGGATATCTTCTTTCTTAAAACCTGGAAGTTCAAATTCCAGTTCATATCTGTCGTCAAATTCCTTAACGTCAGTGTTCATGGCAGCACGGTTGTCTGTTGCAGGAGCATTGTAAGCTCCAAATGGAAATACATCATCAAATATATCATCTACAAAGTTGTTTGAAAAAATACTTGGTACTAACATAAGTCATTCCTCCTGAAAATAATTGTTGTAATTAATAATAATGTTTTTTATTTCTGTGAGCTTCTCTGGCTTCTTCAACAGCCTCATGGTCGGCTACATTAATTTTAGCTTTTACTTTCTTCTTCTTTAATGGATGTTTTGGATTTTTATCTGACATAATAACATGCTTCCTTTCTTTTACATCATCAGATATCTGAAATACAATGTCTGAAATTATCCTTCAATTGCAATATATTTGTGGTCTTCTACTGCAGGTTTTGCTTCTTTCTTCGGAACGAAGAGTTTTAAGATACCGTGTTTAAATTCGCCCTTGATATCTTCTTCGGTAACGGCATCGCCAACATAAAAGCTTCGGCTGCAGGCTCCGGAATAACGTTCCTTACGGATGTACTTGCCGGATTTCTTATCTTTATCTTCCTCATCCAAGCCTTTGGCGGCACTGATGGTCAGGTAACCGTTCTCTAAGGAAGCACTTACTTCGTCTTTCTTAAATCCAGGTAAATCAATGACCAGTTCGTAACCATTGTCCTGCTCCTTTATATCTGTCTTCATCAGACGTGCGGCTCTACGACCGTAAAGTTTTTTCTCAGTCTTTTTCATATCCATGTTATCGTCCATCCATGGAAAATCCTCAAAGAAGTCATCAAATAAATTCTCTCCAAAAATACTAGGCATCAACATAAGTCATCTCTCCTTTTTTAATAAATCATTTTATGCTTGTTTACCTTGTTTCTTTGGAACCGGGATGTTTTAGGAACTCTTTTTTTTGTTCCTCTCCTTTGTTCTGACTACGTTATAGCACCAATTATTAGCACTGTCAAGAGGTGAGTGCTAATAAAATTGTGAAAAATTTGTGAAAAAACACAAATTGTGCAAAAACAAAGAAAAAACATGGAAATGCACTGTAAAAACAAATGAAATATATGGATATATAATGCAGAAATATAGGGGGAAATAAGGGGTAGCATGATAAAAAGGAAAGAATATTGCAGGAACTATGAGACTGTGTTATGATTTCTATAACTTTGCGTCATGGAAATTATGAGTTTAGGAGAAAAAACAAAATGAAGACACAGAATGAGAAAAGAAGTACATTTTCGGGGAAGATAGGGTTTGTATTATCAGCAGCAGGCGCTTCTGTTGGACTGGGAAACATATGGAGATTCCCATATCTTGCGGCAAAGTATGGGGGAGGAATCTTTCTGCTGATTTATATTATACTTGCACTGACTTTTGGA
Organism: Roseburia sp. OM04-10BH; assembly: GCF_003462605.1. Lineage (NCBI taxonomy): Bacteria > Bacillati > Bacillota > Clostridia > Lachnospirales > Lachnospiraceae > Roseburia > Roseburia sp. OM04-10BH. The sequence goes on along the minus strand of NZ_QTZI01000007.1, from coordinate 136,757 downwards.
TATACGATGATTATGGCGGAGACTTCTATCGGAAGAATGACGAAGAAGAGCCCGGTGGGAGCATATCATACCTTTGGAAAATCCCGCTGGCTCTCTTTCGGTGGCTGGATAAATGCGATTATTCCGGTTTTAATCGTGCCATATTATTCTGTAATTGGCGGCTGGGTAATGAAATATCTGGTGGAATATATCAGGGGAAATGGCAGTAAACTTGCATCGGATGGATATTTTTCCAATTTCATTTCCAGCGGGCTTTCCACAGAAATCTGCTTTGCTTTTTTTGCGGTATTTACGTTGGGGATTATCTTTGCCGGCGTCCGGAATGGTATTGAGCGGGTATCCAGATTTATGATGCCGGTGCTGGTTGTTCTTTCTATATTAATAACGGTTTATTCCGTAAGCAGACCGGGAGCATTAAAAGGAGTTAAATATTTTCTGATTCCAAATCTTGAAAATTTTTCATGGATGACGGTAGTAACAGCCATGGGACAGATGTTTTATTCCCTGTCCATTGCCATGGGAATTCTCATTACTTTTGGTTCTTATATGAAGAAGGAAGTTTCTATTGAGGAGTCCACGAAGAACGTGGAAATCTTCGATACAGCGATTGCCATGATGGCAGGGCTGATGATTATTCCGGCAGTCTTTGCATTTTCCGGTGGAAATCCGGAAACACTGCAGGCGGGGCCATCATTGATGTTTATTACGATTCCAAAAGTATTTGACAGCATGGGACTTGGAACCGGAGTCGGAATTTTGTTTTTTGTACTGGTGCTGTTTGCAGCAATAACAAGTTCTATTGCATTAACGGAAAGTGCAGTATCGACTTTTGAAGATGAACTGGGCTGGGAAAGACGGAAAGCAACGGTAATTGTCGGCATTGTAATGCTTCTTCTGGGAAGTCTTTCCACACTGGGATATGGACCATTGGCGAACGTAAAAATTATCGGAATGCAGATTCTTGATTTCTTTGATTTCCTGACGAACTCCGTGATGATGCCGATTGCGGCTATTGCAACCTGCCTTCTGGTATCAAGAGTGGTGGGAGTGCAGCGGATTGAAGAAGAAGTAACCCGGGGCGGCAGCCCGTTCCGCAGGAAAAAGATATTTACAGTGATGATAAAATACCTTTGTCCGATCTTTGCAGCGATTATTTTAATCAGTTCCATAGCAAATGCTTTTGGCTGGATTCAGATGTAATTAATGACAAATTAAGAAAATACAGAAATGCAACTACGAGAAACACGCTTTGCGAGTTTCTCGAGTTATCGCGGTGCTCGTCAAATCTGCATGCAAGCATGCGATTTTTCTCGCTACTCGCGTAATCAAAAAGAGCGTTCTTTCCTAATTAGAAAAGACGCTCTTTTTGGACAGAATCATATTATGAATTTGCCATATTCTTAACGGCATTCAATGCCTTCTGGACTGGTGGCAGACAGATAATGATTAATGTAATAAGTGCTTCTGCACCAAGGTATGCACCGTTGTAAGCAAGAGAGTATACCACTGCATTCGGGAATTCTTCCGGAGCATACATGCCGAAGAAAATCCAGCCGGAAAGGAATGCGAAGAAGTATCGACCTAATACACCAGCGATATAACCTTTGATAAGTCCATGTTTGGATTTGCTGAAAAGTCCGGAAAGGCCTAATGCACCAAAGGCGAAGAGGTAGTCCACTAACATCTGTGGAACACTGATGATGTAAGGGTCAACGACTAACTGCAGAATTCCGTAAGCAAAAGCTGCGGTTAAGCCGGCACCCAGACCGTACCAGTAACCAATCAGAACGATGAATAACATGCTCAGTAAAGTAACGGAACCGCCCATTGGCATATCGAAAAGTTTAATCATGGAAGTTACCATGGCAAGGGCAATTGCCATAGCTGAAAATGCAAGCTGCTTTGCACTGAATTTCTTCTTTCCACCGAAGATAGCACAGCCAATCAGAAGAATGGCAATCATGATGATAACGAGGGCTGTAAAACCTGCGGTGGTAAGCTGGTAAGATGAGCCGTCGTATGTTGCAAAAATTGACATAAAAAATCCTCCTTAAAGATGATACTCTGCCAGGAGGTTGAACTATGTGCTTCCTTACGCCGGTATTATCCGGTTCAAGTAATAAGGGTCAACGCAGATACGTTTCTCAGCCAAAGGCGCCCCTAGCAAAGCAATGTTTTGTTTTCAGTTTGTAATGGTAACAGTGGTAGTATAAAATGTCAAGTGTTAATTTTCTGAAAAAGATTTTCTAAAAAATGAAAAAATCCGCTGGAAAATATAAAGAAAAAGTAACTTCCGGTCGATAAAAGGTTTAGAAGTGTCTTTTTCTGCGCTTTTTTAGAAAAAAGGGTTACTCTTGAATCTGAAAAGCAAAAGGAATATAGTAAAGATAAAAAGATGAGGAAACAACAAGCAACAAGGAGAGGTTCTATGCGTAAGTACAAGGATGTTGGAAAAAGAATACTGGTATTAGTTTTAAGTGTTTGTATGATTGCAGGCGTTCTTCCGGCAATACCGGCAGAGGCGGCGGATGCATTTCCAGGCAATGGAAGCATTACATTAGGAGCGGATGCAAATGGTGCAACTGCAACCGGAAATGATACCTATACTTATACCGGACAGGAGGTTAAGCCGGCAGTTACGGTCCAGATTGCTGGAGAAACTTTGAAAGAAAAAGAGGATTACTCCGTTTATTACCGTAATAATACCAGCGCAGGAACAGCATATATTGATATCGTTGGTATCGGAGACAGCCACAGATGGCAGACCACCAAGAGCTTTACGATTGCACAGCAGAAGTTAAGCTATATCGGTGTTAATTATAAAGGGGTGGAAGGAACCGGTGAAGACGGATATGTATATTATACAGGAAGTGATGTATTACCGACGATTACAGGGGTGTATGGTATCATAAGCGGTACTTCTACCATGGTAAACCTTTCAGCAGATGATTATAACGTAGAATATACATCCGGAAGCAATACCACAGTAGGAACACATTCCTTTAAAATTGTATTAAAGAGCAGCAGTAACTATACATTTTCTGGAACAATTACAGAGAACCGTTACAATATTTACTATAATATTGGAGCAGATTCTGTAACTGTTTCCAATGGACTGAGCGATTCTACTTATACCGGAACCGCACAGAGACCGGAATTTACACTGGTAGACAGTCAGAATTCCGCAGGAATCCAGGCGTCTGACTATACCACAAGCTGGGCAGATAATACCAATGCCGGAACAGCGAAGATGACAGTAACAGCGAATTCTTCTTCTCTGTACCGGGGCAGCAAGACCTTTAATTTCCTGATTGGCAAGGCAGATTTAAGTGCAGCAGGCATCAGTGTTTCCTTAAAGAGTGATAAATATTATTATGTAAAGAATAGTAAACCGGATATGACCAATGAGGTAGTAGTGAAGTTGAATGGCGTTGAGATTCCTGCCGGCAACTACAACGTGGCATACCGAAATGAAACTACTGCAGGACAGACCGGAACCAATAACCTGATTATTACCGGAACCGGAAATTTAACCGGAAACGCATTTATCAACTTTGAGATCTATGACAAGCTTGGCAAAGCAGTATTGGATAAAAATGAACTGGAATACAATGGCAAGAAAAATGTGCCAAACATTACCGTCTCCAATACATCCGGTGATGTCATCAGTGATTCCAGATATAAGATTACTTATTATAAAGATGCGGAGTATACCAAGACTGTACCTGAACCGACTTCTATTGGAAGATATTATGTGAAGGTAACCGGACTGGATTACTACGAAGGAGACCTTGGAACCAAGGCAGAGCCGATTTATTTTGATATTGTAGCAAAATCTTTAGATAAATGTACCTTTAAGCTGGCAATCAACGGAACAGAAGCAGGTGTCATTAATAAAGATACCAGTTATTCCAGCTTCTTTGACGGCAAGAGCAAAGTATTATCCCTGACAGCAACCGATGATGAGGGGAATGCTTTGAAAAAAGGAACGGATTTTGACTATGCTGTTTATCGTGACCCGGAATGTACCAAGCCGGCAGACGATAAGGAAGAGACTACGGGCGTACAGGAACTGATTCATGCAGCAACCTATTATCTTAAGATAACCGGTCTGGATGGCAGTAACTATGCCGGAGGCGAAAGAGTATATACTTATATGATTAAGCCAAAGAACATCAGCCCGACAGATATTGTAATTACAGACCAGACTTATACCGGTAGTGCTGTTGTGCCGGATCCTGCAAATATTACCGTTTATTATACCGAAGGTAGTAAAAATGTCACCTTGGACAGCCAGTATGTAGAAGTGGTTTCCTGTGAAGATAACATCGAAATTGGAACCAACAATGCAAAGGCTTATATCAGACTGACTGGAGATTATGCACTGGCAGAGGGTGGCGTGAACCGTGGAACTTTCAGTATTGTGCCAAGAAAGTTAAATGAATGCGAGTGTAATATCGTTGCAGGTTCTGCAAACTATGATCCGACACAGGTTACCTTTGAATACAATGGCAGCATGCAGGTACCGGCAATCCGTATTACTGATAATAACGGTGCCAAAGGCCTGGTACAGGGCGAAGACTTTAAGGTTACTTATTTTACGGATTCTGCATACAAGAAGGTCATTGCAGAGCCGGTGGACGCAGGTACTTATTATGTATTAATCAGCGGTCTTGGAACTTATGCTAATTTAGGCGGAAGTATCCGTACTTCTTATAAAATCACACCAAAGAACATGAGCACGCTGACCGTAACTGCAAGCAACTGCGGTTATACCGGAGAAGCAGTGGAGCCGGGTATCAGTGTATCTGATGGAAACCGTGTACTGGTTGCAGGTGTGGATTATGAAGTCGAAGGATATTATGACGATGAATTATGTAAACAGGTTTCAGAACATAAGAATTCCGGAAAAGTATATGTCAGAATCAAAGCGGTAGACGGTAAGAATTATACCGGAACCGCAACAACCACATTCTTTATTGGAGCAAATATTGCGACCGTTGTGCCGGCATTTAATATTTCCGGTGGAACCTATAACCACAATTCCCATAAGGATGAAATGATTCAGGCAATTGAGACAAAAATGATGGATGCAATTCCGGATCCGTCGTCCTATAGCATTTCCTTCTATAGTGATGCAGCACATAAGAATGTTGTAAGCTCTGAGACAAATGAGGCATTTATCAATGCGGGGACGATTTACTTCGTAGTATCCGGCAAGGGTCAGTATTATGGAGATATTTCCGGATATGCAGTCATTGCAAAGAAAGATATATCTGAACTGAATGCAAGGGTAAATGGAACTTATACATATAATGGAATTGAACAGAAAGTTGTAATTTCTACTACCGCAGACGGAGATGGTGTTGTATTACAGTACCCTACCACCAATGGCTATATTCTGACCGATAAGGAATACAGTATTGAAAGCAGTGAAAATGCAATCAATGCGGGAATTGCAACTCTGACCTTAAAAGCGGCAGAAAACAGCAACTATACAGGAACAACAACCGTAAGTTATACCATTAATCAGAAGGATATCAACGAGTTGAGCAAACTCCGGGTAGACGTAAGTAGTCCGGTTTATGCAAATAAAGTACTGACTCCTTCCGTAAAAGTAAGCTATGGAGATTCTTCCAGCTTATTGTCAACGAATAAGGATTATCAGTTTGAAGTATATTCTGATGCAGATTTCCAGAATGTTGCAACAGCAGCCGAGAAGACCAATGCAGGAACAACTTATGTAAGAATCCAGGGTATCGGAAATTACACCGGTGTGCTGGAAAGTGCAGATTATACTGCAGATAAGATTGCAGGCTCTAATCAGTTTATTATTCAGCGGAAGAGTATTGATGGTGTAGGCGTATCTTTGCAGGGAATGAGTTACATTTTTAAAAAGAATATTCCGGATTTCACAGTAACACAGAGTTTTCCGAATGAGTCCGGAATTGGAGAATATTCATATACACTGCAGCCTGGCATAGATTATACCTATACTCCGACCCAGGTAGATAAATTTAAAGTAGGGCAGCAGGATATTACCATTGAAGGAACCGGTAACTTTAAGGGAACCAAGAATAGTTACTTCTACTATGATGGAGATATGAATAATTCTGCTGACCAGATTGAAGTGAAGTTAAGCTATGATACCATTGAGTATGATAAGGCACAGGCAGCATCCGGCGGAATGAAACCTACCGTTACCGTGTATGTAAAAGGCAGCGATACCCAGGAACGTCTGATAGAGGGAACACATTACAGCGTGTCTTATAGAAATAATACTGTTCCAGGGCAGGCCAGTGTACTCATTACCGGAATTGAGAAGAATCACTGGGTGGGCAGCTATGTTGCGAATTTTGCAATTACCGGTAAAATTGAAGATGCTGAGATTACGATTCCGGCACAGAAATATACTGGAAGCGAATACAATACAACCACACAGCCAATTGAAAATATGACTGTAGTATGTGATGGCAAGACTTTGGCACTTGGAACAGACTACAACATTAAGAGCATTGTAAACGGTAAATCTGTTTCACTGTCTGACCCGACCGTAACGATTGAGGGAACCGGAACTTATTTCAGTGGTGAAAAATCAGCGAAGTTTGCGATTAAATACAATCTGGGCAGTGACGATTTAAGCATTGACTTAGGTGGAGATGTATTCTCCTATACCGGACAGGAAATCAGACCGGTTCCGGTTGTGAAATATGCATTAACCGGTTCTACCTTTGATACCTTGGAAGAAGGAAAAGATTATACGGTAACTTATCGTAAGAATACTGCAGTTGCAGCAGCAAATGGCGAGAACGGACCATGTGTAGTCATTCAGGCAACAGCAAACGGTAAACTGATGGGAACCACCAAGGCGAAAGCATTTACCATTGATTCCATTCATATGGAAGATTATGAAATTACCGGAATTGCGGACAGCTATGTTTATACCGGTAAGCTGATTAAACCGGATTCTCTGGTCATTAAGAAGATTGGCGGTTCAGAAGTAATTGACCCGGCAAACTATAGCGTGTATTACCAGACGGATGCAGATAATCCATCCAGTGCACCGGCAGGTGCAACCGAGACCATTACCGTAATCGGTAAGGGCAATTACAAGGGAACACTGACTAAGACATTTACCATTACAAAACGTGATTTGTCTACGGTAAGCAAGACAATTGCTGACGTAACCTACAATGGCGAGGCGCAGGAACCTGAAATTAAATTAACATTTAATGATGAAAATAACAAAGAACAGACCCTTACGTTAGACACGGATTATGTGGTGGATGAGTATCGCAATAATATCAATGCAGCGAACGCTGGCGGGGTAAATGCGCCATATGCAGCAATCCACGGTGTGGCAAGCTGTACCGGAGCTGCAACTGTAGAGTTTAACATTTTAAAGAAAAATGTTGAAGATTTAGTATACTCTAAAATAGAAGATCCACAGTATGTACCGTTAAAAACCAAGTATGAACCGGAATTAAATGTTTACATGACATCCACCAGTGCAGAACCGCTGGTTCGCAATGTGGATTATACGGCAGCTTACTTTAATAATGAAGCTGTAAAAGATGCAAATGGAACTTCCGGACCGTTTGTTCAGATTACTCCGAAGGATACCACCAACTATACCGGAAGCAAGACAATTCCGTTCTCTATTCTGGCAAGGGATCTTTCTTCTGAAAATATCAGTGCGGCGTTATCCGATGCTTCTGATACAGGATTTGACCCGGCAAACCGGAACTATCCTTATATTCAGGGTACTACTTATACACCGAATATCAGCCTGAAAGATAATTCGGAAAATGGAATTGTAGCACTGGTAAATGGAACAGACTTTACTTATGAATATTCTACCAATAACAGTCAGGTGGGAACCGCATGGATTAAAGTAACCGGACAGGGTAACTACAGTGGAACACGAATTGAGAAGTTTACCATCGGTACCTTACTTTCCAATGATACTTTAACGGTAACCGGAATTTCCGATACTGTATATAACGGTCTTGATACCAAGCCGAAGAACATTCAGGTGAAGTTCAATAAGACCGGAAGCTATCTGACAGAAAACGAAGATTACATCGTAAAATACTATATTGATAAAGATTGTACGACGGAAGCAAGTGCCATTGACCTGATTCATGCTGGAACAGTATATGTTGGAATCGTTGGTACGGAAAATGACCAGACCGGATATGTAGGAACAGCTGTATATCCATATCAGATTGCAAGAAAGTCACTTACTTCTGCAGATATTGAGATTACCGGAACCGATAACGTAGATTATACCGGAAGCGAGATTAAACCGGTACTTACTTTAAAAGATACTTCTACCGGATTAACCATTGATTCTTCCCAGTATGAAGTAACCTATGAGAACAACACTGCAATCGGAACCGCAAGTGCAACGGTAACTGCAACCGAAAGCGGTAACTACAAAGACAGCATTACAGTATACTATAAGATTACCAAACATGATATTGGAAATGCTGTGGCAGAAGCAATCCCAGATCAGAAGTATACCGGCAATTACATCCGCCCGGCACTGACGATTTATGACAACGGAAAGCTTTTGGTAGAAGGGAAGGATTATCAGGTTGTCAATGGCAACAACTTAAGGGCAGGAGAGTCATGGGTAGTAATTAAAGGACTTGGCAACTATGATGAGACCAAGCGCGTTTACTTCAATATTGTTGCCAGTCTGGAAGATGCGATTATTGACAGTGTTCCAGAACAGCTTTATACCGGAAATCCGGTATGCCCATCCATTCATGTGGCATGTGGTGGCAATACCTTAACGCTGAATGAAGATTATGAAACAACGTATGCAAATAATGAGCTGGCAGGCGATGCATCCATTACTGTGCGTCCGCTGACCCAGTATTATACCGGAACAATTGTTAAGAAATTCAAAATCAGCAACAGCTTATCCAAAGCAACAGTTACCGGAATCCCTGCTTCAGAGCAGTATACCGGACAGACTTATAAGCCGGTTCCGGTCGTTAAGATGGGAAACAAGGTATTAACAGAAGATGTTGATTATACGGTAAGCTACAGTAACAATAGAAATGTGGGAACTGCCAGGGTAATCATTTCCGGTATGGGAGTATATTCTGGTGAGAAAGTTGTAACGTTTGCAATTAAAGAAAAGAGCATTGACAACTGTACGGTTCTTACGGTTGCATCCTTAAATTACAATGGAAATCTACAGACACCACCAGTTGTTGTAAAGGATGGCAGAAAGAAGTTAGAGGAAAATGTAGACTATAAACTATCTTATCGTAATAATATGGCAGTTGGAACAGCATATGTAACGATTACTGGTATAGGTGACTATAAGGGTGCCGTTACAACAACTTTTGAAATTGTACGCCCACAGATATCCTTTAATGTATTAATTCAGAATAAAGATATCGTGACAGGAACGTTTGACATTTTGATTGACCAAGTGCCAAGTTTTGTGACATCCATTATAACTCCGGTATGGACAAAAGCAGATCAGTCAGATATAGCATGGTATGAAGCTACTAGAGTTGATGGAGATACATTTATCGTACATGTAGATATTCGAAATCATAATGCTAATAGGGGTATCTATTATGCGCAAATTTATGTAAATGGTGGAGGATATGACATGCAGTATGCAGCCATTACAGAAACCAAGTTTGGAAATCCTCATCATAAATTTTATAATTACGATTATTATTATAGACGAAGTATAGCAGTAAAACAAAAATTTGGATATGCTGGAAATAAGAGTACAACTCATGGTAGTGCATTGCCTAAATTACAGAGTATAAATGAAGCAGGTGTCTTGGGTGGGAATGAAGCAAGCATATATAATTGGGATTTAGAAAATAAATTGGAGAGTTCTAGTATGCATTCGGAAAGTAAGTGTATATACAAGGATTATACTGATAAATCTGAAAAAGAAGATTTGCGAGTGTATTACAATTACTACATGGGCTGTGCAGATTGGAAAGAATAAAAAATATTGTGAAAATAATATAAATCAAGGGATGGAATAGTTTTATTCCGTCTCTTGATTTTTCGACTTTATAAGGCGAAAGATGGCTATGTATTGCCTAATGACTATAAGTATGTAAAAAAAAACAATAAATACTCATAAAACCAGGGCTTAACAATTGTAATCCAAAAATAAATCTCTTATACTAAAAACGTAAAATAAGCGTTGAAATTGTATTGATTCAGAAAAACAAGAGGGACGAAGAAATGGCAGCAGATACCAGAGTGGCTGTAATCGGCATTGTAATAGAAAAGGACGAATCCGTCGGAGCATTAAATGAAATTTTACATGAATATGCAGCTTATATTATCGGAAGAATGGGAATTCCATACCGGGAGAGAGGCATAAATATCGTAAGTATAGCAATCGATGCGCCGCAGGATACCATCAGTGCACTGACCGGTAAGATCGGAAAATTACCGGGAATCAGTGTAAAAACAGCATATTCCAGTGTGGTGACCAGACATGAAGAATAGAGGAAAAGAGTTATTTAATAAGCTGTATCAGGATACACAGCTTACAGAGGCAGAATATAAAGAATTATTAGAACTGCATACCGATAAAGAAATTGCAGAGTACGGCTTTGAACTGGCGAGAAAAAGACAGAAAGAGACATTTGGAAATGAAGTCTATACCAGAGGACTGATTGAAATATCCAATTACTGTAAGAATGACTGCATCTATTGCGGCATCCGAAGAAGCAATCAGAATGCAGAACGTTACCGCCTGAGTGAAGAAGAAATCCTATCCTGCTGTGAAAATGGTTATGCATTAGGGTTTCGTACCTTTGTCCTGCAGGGTGGCGAAGACGGCTACTACACAGATGATTTACTGGAAGATTTACTTCATAAGATAAAAGCTGCTTACCCGGACTGTGCCATTACATTGTCCTTAGGAGAGCGGAGCCGGGAAAGCTATGAAAGACTTTACACGGCAGGAGCAGACCGCTATTTATTGCGTCATGAGACCGCGAATGAAGTCCATTATGGGAAGCTTCATCCGGCAGAAATGTCTCTTAAAAACCGCAAGCAGTGCCTGTATACCTTAAAGGAAATCGGTTATCAGGTGGGGTGTGGCATTATGGTAGGTTCTCCTTATCAGACCATAGATAATCTGGTGGAAGACCTTGTCTTTATGAAAGCATTCAATCCGCATATGGTAGGAATCGGCCCGTTTATTCCGCAAAAGGATACGCCGTTTGGAGAGATGGAGCCGGGAAGTCTTGAGATGACGCTGTTTTTACTGGCAATTATCCGCCTGATGCTGCCGAAGGTATTGCTTCCGGCAACTACAGCATTGGGAACTATCCATTCAAGGGGCAGGGAGCTTGGCATCTTAGCAGGAGGAAATGTGGTAATGCCGAATCTGTCACCGGTAAAGGTGCGGAAGAAGTATGCCCTTTACGATAATAAAATCTGTACCGGGGAAGAGGCAGCGGAATGCCGTGGATGTCTTGGCAACCGTATGGAATCCATTGGATATAAACTGGTGGTCTCAAGAGGAGATTCACCATTTATATAAATAAAGGAAATACAAGAGGTATTTCTTAAATCACCATATAATAACCAACGGGGAAGAGCTTCTGACCCGGAAGAAAGGAAACATTATGTATAACAAAGCATCATTAAAAGCAGAAGAATTTATCTGCCACGAAGAGATTGAAGAGACTCTGGCATATGCCGAGGCAAATAAGGACAATCTTGCCCTTATTGACGAAATCATTGCAAAGGCAAAATTACGGAAAGGGCTTACTCACAGAGAAGCATCAGTATTGCTGGCCTGCGAGAACGAAGAGAAAATCCAGGAAGTATATGACCTTGCAGAACAGATTAAAAAAGATTTCTATGGAAATCGTATTGTAATGTTTGCACCATTGTATTTGTCCAACTACTGTATCAATGGATGTGTGTATTGCCCGTACCATGGAAAAAATAAGCATATTGCCCGTAAGAAGCTGACACAGGATGAAGTGCGTCAGGAAGTAACGGCATTACAGGATATGGGACACAAGCGTCTGGCAATTGAAGCAGGCGAAGACCCGGTGAATAATCCAATCGAATATATCTTAGAGTGTATTAAGACCATTTACAGCATTAAGCACAAAAACGGCGCAATTCGTCGTGTTAATGTAAATATTGCTGCAACAACCGTAGAAAATTACCGGAAATTAAAAGAGGCCGGAATCGGAACTTACATCCTTTTTCAGGAAACTTATCATAAAGAAAGCTATGAAAAATTACATCCAACCGGACCAAAGCATGATTATGCATATCATACCGAAGCCATGGACCGTGCCATGGAAGGTGGCATCGATGATGTTGGCTTAGGCGTACTTTTTGGATTGGAACTTTACAAATATGAATTTGCAGGACTTCTGATGCATGCAGAACATTTGGAGGCAGTGCATGGAGTAGGACCACATACCATCAGCGTGCCACGAATCAAACGTGCAGATGACATTGACCCGGATGTATTCGATAATGGAATCAGTGATGATATTTTTGCAAAAATCTGTGCATGTATCCGTGTGGCAGTTCCATATACCGGAATGATTATTTCTACCAGAGAGAGCCAGGCGGTACGTGAGAAAGTTATCCGCCTTGGCGTATCCCAGATTAGTGGTGGTTCCAAGACTTCCGTTGGTGGATATGACCATCCGGAGCCGGAAGACGAACGTTCCGAACAGTTTGATGTCAGTGATACCAGAACGCTGGATGAGGTAGTGCACTGGCTGATGGATATGGGTTACATTCCAAGTTTCTGTACGGCATGTTACCGGGAAGGCAGAACAGGAGACCGTTTTATGAGTCTTTGTAAGAACCAGCAGATTTTAAATTGCTGTCATCCGAATGCGCTGATGACATTGAAGGAATATTTGATTGATTATGCTTCTGAAGATACCAGAAAAATCGGAGAAGCGTTGATTGCTAAGGAGATAGAGAAAGTACCAAATGAAAAAACAAGAGAAATTGCAAAACGTCATCTGAAAGAAATTGAGGAAGGACAGCGCGATTTCAGATTCTAGGAGGTCTTTAGCGATGTCATTGAATGAAACACCAAGTGCAAACCGGATACATATCGGTTTTTATGGCAAAAGAAACAGCGGAAAATCTTCTCTGATTAATGCATTTACCGGACAACAGGTAGCAATTGTATCGGATGTGGCGGGAACGACAACGGATCCCGTCTACAAAGCGATGGAGGTACATGGCATCGGCCCCTGCGTATTTATTGATACAGCCGGGGTTGATGATGTGGGTGAGTTAGGAAAAATGCGTGTGGAGAAGACGGAAAAAGCTGCAGAAAAAACGGATATTGCAGTATTGCTGTTTTCAGGAGAAGAATATAGCGCAGAGTTAGAATGGTTCCGTTATTTTAAAGAGAAACATACGCCGATTTTGTGTGTATTGAGCAAGGCGGATACTCTGACCGGTTCAGATGCTATAGCTGCACAGCTTAAGGAAGAGACAAAACAGGAAATTCTTGTTATCAGCTCGAAAAGCAAGGAAGATATAGAAAAATTTAAAGAAGAATTAATAAGACTTGTGCCGGATGATTATGGTGAAGAAACCATAACCGGAGCACTGGTAGAAGAAGGAGATTTGGTCCTTCTTGTTATGCCGCAGGATATCCAGGCACCAAAGGGCAGACTGATTCTGCCACAGGTACAGACCATCCGTGATTTGCTGGATCATAAATGTCTGGTAATGAGCTGCACAACGGATAAGTTAGAGGATACGCTGGCGGCGCTGGCGCGACCACCGAAGCTTATTATTACTGACTCCCAGGTTTTCCGCACAGTATATGATAAGAAGCCGCAGGAAAGTCTTCTGACCTCATTTTCCGTATTGTTTGCAGAGTACAAGGGAGATTTCGCTTACTACAAAGAGAGCGCAGCAGCCATTAGCAGTCTTACGGAAGAATCAAAGGTACTGATTGCAGAATGCTGCACCCATGCACCACTGAAAGAGGATATCGGCAGGGAGAAAATTCCGAATATGCTGAGAAAACGTATCGGAGCAGGACTGACAGTGGATATCGTCAGCGGAACAGATTTCCCAAAAGACTTATCTAATTATGATTTAATAATTCAGTGCGGAGCCTGTATGTTTAATAAAAAATATGTCATGACGAGAATTGAACGTGCAAAAGAACAGAAAGTTCCAATGAGCAACTATGGTGTTGCCATTGCATATCTGTCTGGAATTCTTGATAAAATCAGCTATTAGAAATGATGAAAGGAAGCGTAACTATGTCAATCGAACGCGCGCGAGCATATTTAAAAGAATTTGGAATGGAGGAGCGGATTATGGAGCTGGCAGAATCCAGTGCGACAGTGGAACTGGCAGCAGAAGCGCTTCATTGTGAGCCGGAGCGTATTGCAAAGACGCTTTCTTTTCTGGTGGGAGAACAGCCGATTCTGATTGTAGCTGCAGGAGATGCAAGAATCGACAACCACAAATATAAGACAACCTTCGGAACCAAAGCAAAAATGATACCGGCAGCGGCAGTGGAAGAATATATCGGACACGCCGTTGGCGGAGTCTGCCCTTTTGGAATCAAAGAGGGTATAAAAGTATATCTCGATGAAAGCCTGAAAAAATTTGAAACAGTATTTCCGGCATGTGGCAGTGGAAACAGTGCCATTGAGCTGACAATCCCGGAACTGGAGCAGTGCTCCGGATATTCAGAATGGGTTAATATCTGCAAGGAGGAGTAACAGCTATGACGCAATTACTGTTGGCAATTATTTATCTTGCGTTTATCAGTCTGGGACTGCCGGATTCCCTACTGGGATCTGCGTGGCCAACCATGTATATACAATTTGATGTGCCAATTTCCTATGCCGGAATTATTTCTATGATTATATCCGCCGGAACAATTGTATCCAGTCTGCAAAGTGACAGACTTACGAAGAAGCTTGGAACCGGAAAAGTAACTGCAATCAGCGTAGCTGCAACGGCGGTGGCTTTGTTTGGATTTTCTTTTTCCCACTCCTTCTGGGCATTGTGCCTGTGGGCAATTCCCTACGGTCTTGGCGCAGGGAGTGTAGATGCGTCTTTAAACAATTATGTGGCATTACATTATGAAAGCCGCCATATGAGCTGGCTCCATTGCATGTGGGGTGTTGGAGCAACGGCAGGTCCTTACATCATGGGAATTGCACTTTCCATGGGACAGGGATGGAATATGGGCTATCGATATATTGGTATTATACAGGTGATATTAACTTCTGTTTTAATATTTAACCTTCCGTTGTGGAAAGGAAGGACAGAAGAGACTGAGGTGGAAGAACTACAGACAGACCCGGCAGAAAACGGAAAGAAGGTTTTATCGGTTCGCGAAATACTAAAGATTAGCGGAGCCAGGGAAGTAATGCTCTGTTTCTTCTGTTACTGCGCACTGGAGCAGACCGCCGGATTATGGGCAAGCAGTTATCTGACTTTACATAAAGGCGTGTCAAGCGAAATGGCAGCAATCTTTGCAAGCCTCTTTTATATTGGAATAACGGTTGGACGCGCCATAAGTGGCTTTATCACAATGAAATTAAATGACATACAGATGATACGACTGGGGCAGGGAATCATCGTAGCTGGAATCGTGGCAATGATATTGCCGGGAAGCAATATACTGGCAATGGCAGGATTGGTTCTTATCGGATTGGGATGTGCACCGATTTATCCATGCGTCATTCATTCTACTCCGGCTCATTTTGGGGCAGACAAATCCCAGGCAATTATAGGTGTGCAGATGGCATTTGCTTATATCGGAACCATGCTTATGCCGCCGCTGTTTGGGATGATTGCCCGTGGAATTTCGGTGGCGCTGCTGCCGTTTTATTTATTTGCAATACTGGTTGTAATGATAATCATGCATGAACTTTTAACAAAGAAAACGGCATAAGCGTCGGAAAAGAACAGCAGAGGAAATGGGAGCGTGTTATGTTTCAGTTACTTGAACTAATCGAAAATGAAGAGGACAGGGAATTTTGCAGAAAGTTGAGTGAGCAGTTTGACTCTGCAATGTACCATGTGGCATATGGAATTTTAAAGAATTCTGCAGATGCGGAAGATGCTGTGCAGGAAAGCTATATTGCAATTATAAATAATTTAGATAAAATTTCTCGTGAAAACTGTCATGAAGCGTGGAACTATATTGTTACTATAGTTAGGAGCAGAGCAATTAATGTATATCGTAGGCGGAACCGCGAAAGCAAAATGGATGAGGATACGATTGAAAATCTGCTGCAGGAGTCTCAGGGGGACGGAGAAATCTTTGAACTTCCGGATGGCAGCAGCATGTCGGAACTTATCGGCAGAATGAAATATCCATATAAGGACGTATTATATTTACGATATTATAATGAATTGAGCTATGAAGAAATTGCAACTGCTCTTGACACAACAGTTGACAATGCAAGACACATTTCCAGCAGGGCAAGGAAGAAACTGCAGGAAAAGTTAGAGAAGGGGAATTCATTATGACAGAACAGGAACTGAAGGATGCCATCACATCGGCGTGTGAGGCAGATTATAAGCACGCAATGGCTGCACCAAAGCATCGCTTTTCAAGGACATTTCGAAAGAAAATAAAAGTGCTGCTGCAACCGGGCATGGGAAAACGCACGATACCGGCACTTTATCCGGTGCATGGCAGACGGCGTGTCATTATGGTTGTGGCAGTACTTATATTGATTCTCGGAACAACCGTAATGGGCAGAGGCTTTTTCCAGAGTCTGCTCGGAAAATATATTCTGACCGGGTATACCGACCATGTGCAACTGAATCTGGGCGAACCGGAGAATCTGGAAATGGTGGCAATAGAGGACAACGAGAAGAACACAATGGAGATTGGTGCTGAACCGGATTCAGAGGAAGATTTTGAATTTGTCTGCAAGAAACCGCAGTGGGTGCCGGAAGGGTATACACTGGAGAACGAGGTTCATGAAGAAGAATGGGGAATATATGAACAATGTTATACAAACGATAAGGAACAAGGCATGCTGTATCGGCAGATGAACAATGATGCAGTAAACAATTTGGGAATCAGTTCTAATGGAAGTGAACAGCAGGAAGTTATGATTGAGAATCTTAAAGGATATTTTATTCCGGATGATACATTGGATGAAGGAAGAGGGAATTTCGTTTGGGAAGATGGAAATTATCTCTATATGATTACAGGAGTTTTAACAAAAGAAGAATTAATCAGGATGGCAGAAACAATAAAATAGTAAGTGAAATAAAATAATATTAAAAAATTGGAAAAAATTGTCATAAAACCTCGTTTTCGTTTGTTACATAAGTAGAGCAGGTGGAAAGGAGGTTTTGTAATGGAAAGAAAAACATTAAAAAAGAAAATCCTGGGTATTTTTTGCACGTTATGTCTTTGTATATGTATGACAAATGGCACTGCAGTAGTGTATGGTGCAGGTGTTGATAGTTGTGTGGACAGAATAGTAGAAGCAAGATATGCCAATATTGCAGCCTATAGTACAGGGCTAAGGCTGAATGGTTCTACATTTGCGGCACGTGCAGAGGTTAATGCAAAAGTAAAAGCATCCATATCAACTACTATGACACTACAGAGACAGTCCGGTACAAGATGGTCAGATGTAACAAGCTGGTTTGATTCTACAACAGGCTATAATTTGATTTTGTCTAAGAATTACGTCGCTGGCACGAGAGGAAATTATCGTGTACGTGCAGTTTATACTGTGAATGGTGAAACAATAACAACATATAGCAGTACAGTCACCTATTAGCAGTAAAGGGAGAAAGTCATTTCGAGATATAAGAATGAGCAAAAAATACGGGAGAAAAGCACGAGAGGCATGAGCAATATTTATATCGACGGTAAAATCGGTATATCAGAGGATGAAAAATGAACATATTCACAATCAAAATCATAGCATTAATCCTGATGCTGATTGACCATATAGGCGAGTTCTTTCCGGACTCGCCTATATGTTATGTGCCAGGGAGATATCCTGCAACGGAAAGCGTGGAAAAAGTTTTAAATGGCTGTTTTATGCGGCATATCCGCTGCAATTTCTGGTATTGTATGGCATAAGTTATTATAAATAAGAAAGGTATATCGGCTGCTGCCGATATACCTTTTTTGCGAGAAATTCGCAAAGCGTATTTCTTACATTTCCTGGTATCTGGTAAGGAAACCACAGGGAAACTGTTTCGTTAATAATTCACAAAAATTTCCTCTTTGTGCACATTGATAAGAAATCACTGTGAAACATCTACAAAAAATCCAAAACAAATTAGTAAAAATAACCATAAAATAAGGGAAAACGATTACCTAAATAAGAATTGACCGACAATTTTGGGTGAAATATAATCAGCTTATCAAACAAAAAGCGCGCAGATTGTTTTGGAAGATACTGATGAAGGATGTATAGGAGGAATGTTTATGAGTAAAGTGATGAAAAAAATAATCGCATTTTGCTTTATGGCAGTATTGACGATAGCCATGATACCGCAGACAATAAAAGCAGACGAAGCAACGGATGCAAAGAAAGCAGTATATGTACAGGTGCCACAGGACTGGGAAAATCCATGTGTCTGGGCATGGGATGATGATGGAAATAATGCATTTGAGGCGTGGCCGGGCGAAGAGATGGAAGCAGACAGCGCAAATGAAGGCTGGTATTATATCTGGGTTCCAACCTGGGTAAATCATGTGATTGTAAATGCCAATGACGGAAATGTCCAGACTGCGGAGCAGGTGCTGGATGGAGAAAAGGACTGCTGGATTACCGTAACAGATGCAGATAATGCAGAAGTAACCTATGACAAGCAGACCACCGGTGAGACGCCGGAATATGTGGAGAAATTTGCAGTCCATGCAAAAGTAGATGCAGGCTGGGAAAATCCTTGCCTCTGGGCATGGTCAGCACCGGATGGAACTAACGCATTTGAAGCATGGCCGGGCATGGAAATGAAGCAGGATGACAACGGCTGGTATACCGCCAAAGCTCCAATCTGGGTAAATTCTATCATTATCAATGCCAACGAAGGAAGTGTTCAGACCGATGACATTTCTATTGATGCCGCAGAAGTCTGGGTTACAGTAGATGCAGACGGAAAAGCAGATTTTAGTTATACAGACCCGGATAAAGCAGAGGTGGCAAATATAACCGTACATGTAATCACACCGTCTGACTGGGATGCACCTTGCCTTTGGGCATGGTCGGCACCGGACGGAACCAATGCATTTGCATCCTGGCCGGGCGAAGCCTTAGAAGAAGGCGAAAATGGATGGCTCATAAAAGAAGTACCGGGCTGGGTAAATTCCATTATTGTCAATGGAAATGAAGGAAGTGTTCAGACCAGTGATATTTCTGTGGATACAGGAAAGGATATCTGGCTTGTGGTAAAAGATGCCGATAACTTTGAAGTAAGCTATGAAGAGCCACAGGTAGATGCGGCAGCAGAACCGGCAACCGAAGCTCCGGCAGAAACAGCAGAAGCAGGAAGCAACAATACTGCTCCAATCGTAATCGGTATTGTAGTTATTGCAGCAGCAGTTGTGATTATAATAGTTGTAGCAAAGAAAAATGCAAAAAATAAATAAAGATTAAACAAATAAGAACCAAGAAAAAGTCACAAGTAAAAGACAGGAGGACAGAAGTGAGAAGAAGAGTTAGAAGTAAATTGATGTCAATGGCACTTACACTTACCATGGCAGCAGGATTGTTAAGCGGCTGTGGTGGAAACAGCGTGTCAGAGACGGATAAGACTACCATAACAATCTGGCATGATAAAGAAGATGCAGTGGCGGAAGTCCTTCAGAAGAAACTGGAGGAACTGGAACCGGATGTACATGTTGTGCTGGAGAAGAAAAGTGATTTGACAGAAAGCCTTAAGATGGTGGGAAGTGACCCGAAAGCAGCACCGGATATGTATTTCTTTGCCCATGATAAAATTGGAGTATATGCAGAGATGGACATTCTTGCACCGATTACAGACATTATCCCGGAAGAGGAGC
This sequence comes from Roseburia sp. OM04-10BH, assembly GCF_003462605.1. Classification (NCBI taxonomy): domain Bacteria; kingdom Bacillati; phylum Bacillota; class Clostridia; order Lachnospirales; family Lachnospiraceae; genus Roseburia; species Roseburia sp. OM04-10BH. The sequence goes on along the minus strand of NZ_QTZI01000007.1, from coordinate 116,728 downwards.
TGGATGTATATATGGATAATACCTTAGAGGCAGCAACCTACAAGGGAGAAATCTATCAGCTTCCTGTCTATTACGAGACTTTGTTATTCATGTATAACCGGCTTTATATGAAGGATGATGAAGTGCCGCAGACTACGGAAGAACTGTATCAGTATATGCAGAATAACACTGCCGGCGGACATTATGGCTTTGTGGAACAGCACAGTACGCCATACTATGCAGCAGGCTGGATCAATGGCTTTAACGGTACGATTCTTTCAGCCGACGGTACACCGGGGCTGGATTCCAAAGAAACCATTGCAGCCCTGGAATATCACAAGAAATTTGTGGATTTGATGCCGGGCGAGACGGAGTATGCAACGGTAAATACCCTGTTTAAAGAAGGTATGGCACATTCTACCATTGCAGGGCCTTGGCTGGTGCCAACCGTAAGAGAAAGCGGAATGGACGTTGGCGTGGCAGCAATGCCGGTAATTGACGGGACCGGAAATCCGATTTCTCCATATATGGGAGTGCAGGGAATTCATGTACTGAAAAATGCTGCAGAAAATAAGAAGGATGCGGTAGAAAAAGTACTTCGTGCCCTGATGGATCCGGAAGTAGAGGTGGATCTTGCAAAAGCAAGCGGCTGTGCACCGGCGATGGAAAGCTGCTATGAAATGGATGAAATCACATCAGATGAAGTGGTTATGGCAATGCACGATACCGCAGAACATGCAGTACCGATGCCGAATATTCCGGAAATGGATGTAATGTGGACGGTGGTTGGTAATCTTTTAACCGATGTCAACATGAGTGGAAAAGATGTGACGGAAAGTGCAGAGGCGGCGCAGCAGGAGGCATTGCAGTTGATTGAAAGTATGAGGTAACAAATTGAAGAAAAATAAGAAAAAAGAAATCCTGTTTGCCTATTCCTGGTCAGCACCATCCCTGATACTGATTTTGCTCATCGTAATCTTTCCAATCCTGTATACCGGGTACATTTCACTGACCAATATGAATGTGTATCACTGGAATAATTATGAACTGATTGGACTGAAAAATTATAAGGATGCCCTGCTGGTGCTGGATAATGGCTTTATACAGGCATTTCTGGTAACGATTTTATGGACAATTATAAACATGGTGTTGCAGCTTATCATAGCATTCTTGCTGGCAAATCTGCTGAACCTAAAGCGGCTCCGCCTGAGAAATCTATATAAGACGCTGCTGATTTTCCCCTGGGCAATGCCGGGCTATGTATCCATTCTTCTGTGGAAAACAGGAATGTTTAACTCCCAGTTTGGCTTGCTCAATCAGTGGCTGGCAAAGTACAACATCGGGCCGGTAAAATGGCTGGGCAGCGATGGTATGGCATTTTTATGCTGTACCACCGTAAACCTCTGGCTGGCACTTCCATTTATGATAACGATTATGGACGGTGCATTGCAGAGTATTGAAAAGAGCTTTTACGAAAGTGCTGTTTTGGACGGAGCAACCTGGTTACAGAAAATGTGGTATATTACGATTCCGATGATCAAGCCAATCATTGCACCATCGGTCGTAATTACAACATTCACCACCTTTAAGCAGTTTGATATCCTGTTCCTGCTGACGCAGCAGGTGGGTGCCAAGACCGGGTCGAATCTGCAGACAATCCTGACCTATGCCTATGAAAAGGCATTTATAACGAACAATTACGGCTACAGTTCTGCAATTTCCATGATAATATTTGTCATTCTGATTGTATTTTCTGTGCTGACCAATATGAAGCCAAAGGAGGAGACGGACTAACATGAAGAAACGAACCAGAGAAAATATTGGACTCGTCTTTGCAAATATCTTTCTTATCCTGCTTTGCTTTGTGGTATTGGTGCCGGTATTGTATGCATTTTCCGTGTCCCTAAATGCGGATAACAGCTTATTGAGTACAAATTTTTCTTTCCTTCCGAAGCATTTCACCCTGGCAAATTATAAAGCAGTATTTACGGAAAAACCGATTATGCTGTGGCTGAAAAACAGTCTGATATTAGCAGTAGTAACCCTTGGCATTTCCCTTGGAACAGGAATTCCGGCGGCATATGTTTTCTCCAGAAAGGAATTTCCGGGCAGAAAAGCAATCCTTCGGACATTGATACTGCTCTATGCATTTCCATCCCTGCTTTCCATGACAGCGCTGTATAAGCTGCTGTCACCCATGGGACTGATTAATACCAGAACAGGTCTGATTATTGTATACACGGGAACTATGGCAGTATTTGCCCTGTGGAATATGAAAGGATATTTTGACACGATTCCGGTAGAAATTGAAGAGGCGGCAATGATTGACGGTACAACGCCTGTGCAGCTTGTGACGAGAATCGTACTGCCGCTTGCAAAGCCGACCATCGCAGTAACAGCAATGATGGTGCTTATCTATGTATGGAATGAATACATTTTTGCAATCAATTTTATGACAGGTTCCGATACTTATACGTTAGCAGCAGGCTTATATTCCCTGCAGGCAACGGAAATGAGCGGAAGTTGGCCGATATTTGCGGCAGCGTCCATTGTGGTATCGATACCAATTCTGATTGTGTTCTTTGCACTTCAGAAAAATATGACAACCGGACTGACCTCCGGAGGTGTAAAAGGTTAAGAAAGGCTGGACAGAGAATGAACAAAAGTGCAATTTTACATATACCCATGTCACAGTATGCATATGGAACAGACGAAGAGCATGTGACAATCCGGCTCCGTACAGCCAAAGATGATATCAAACGCTGCAGGTTGTATTTCGGAGACCGGGCATGCCGCCTGACACCGGTAATTTTCACGGAAGCAGAAATGCATGTGGTGGCAGGCAGTGAATTATTTGACTATTATGAGGTGAAACTGGTGCGCCCCTATAAGCGGCTGTGCTATTATTTCAGGCTGGAAAGTGGGACGGAAGAAATTTATTATTACGGAGACTGCTTCAGTGCAAAACTGGTGGATGACCGCTCCGAATATTACCAGCTTCCTTTTAATCACAGAGCAGACATTGTAAGACCGCCGGAGTGGGCGAAGGATGCCGTTATTTACAACATTTTTCCGGACAGCTTTGCTACAGGAAAAACGTATATCAGCGGCAAGCCAACAGAAGCCGCCTTTGAAGGAAATGTGGTAAGAGGAAAGCTGGGAGGCTGTCTTAAGGGCATTACCGAAAATGTGGATTACCTGAAAAACCTTGGCGTCAATGCCATCTACATTAATCCGATATTTGCAGCAGGCGAATATCATAAATATGATTTGCTGGATTATTTTCACATTGACCCATGCTTTGGAACAAATGATGATTTTAAAGATCTGGTGGACACCTTCCATGCCAACGGAATCCGGGTGATTATTGATGGCGTATTTAACCATTGCGGCTGGCATTTTCCGGCATTTGAGGATGTGGTGCAGAAAGGCGAAGCATCCGATAAAAAGGGCTGGTTCTATGGATTGCAATTCCCGGTTATCCGCCCCAAAGACCCGGAGGAGTATCCGAATTACGAATGCTTCGGTTACGAGCGGATGATGCCAAAGCTTGATACGGCAAACCCGGAAGTGGCGGATTTTATCTGCAAAGTAGGGCGATACTGGGTGGAAGAATTTCACACAGATGGCTGGCGGTTAGATGTGGCAAGTGAGATTAATGATGCCCTGTGGCGCAGATTCTACCGGGAAGTAAAAGAAGTCAACCCGGAGGCAATCTTAATCGGTGAAGTCTGGGAGACTGCCAATCACTGGCTGGATGGAACCATATTTGATTCAACGATGAATTATGATTTTCGGAAACACTGTAAACGCTTCTTTGGAGAAGAGAGCATCAGCAGCGCAGCATTTGACAGCCGGGTTACAAATATGCGGATGCGTTACCGGGAACAGACCGTGTTTGCACAGTTAAATCTCTTAGACAGCCATGATGTGAGCAGGTTCTATTCCCTTTGCAATGAAAATGAATGGCAGTACCGGCTGGCACTGATTTTCCAGATGACATTTCCGGGCATGCCGTCCGTTTTCTATGGTGATGAGCTTGGCATAACCGGAATTGAAGAGGCGGACTACCGGCAGGCAATGCCATGGAAACAGGCATGCAAAGCAAAAGCCACGGAAGAAAAAGAACTCCGGGAGAAATCCTTTGAACAGAATTTGCCCGATTCTCTTTTTACTTTTATGCGGAGTCTGATTCAGTTACGCAGGAAAGAAGAACTGCTGCGAAGAGGTGATTTCCGTACGGTTTACACCCAGGAAAAAGGCGGACTCTACATTTATGAAAGATATAGTGCTACAGAGCGGATTCGTGTTATGATAAACAGGAATGAAGAACCGATGGACGTTGCGGCATTTCTGGCAGAGTCGGGCAGTGGACAGAGTGAGATTCTGTTGGTGCATGGACTGCTGGGAAGCAAATTAGACGGCTACGGTTATGTAATAATAAAAGGCAGAGTGGAAGAGTGATAGCACGCATTGCATGGTAACAGGATATCGGGCAATAGCATGCAGATATGATGGCGGAAAATTATTTTGGCGCAGAAAGGACAGAAAATGGCGGTTACGATTAAGGATGTGGCAAAGCAGGCGGGAGTGTCTACGGCAACGGTCTCAAAGGTTATGAACGGCTCTTATTCCATTTCTCAGGAGACCATAGACCGGGTGAAAAAGGTCATGCAGGAACTGGATTACCATCCGAATCTCCGGGCGAGAAATTTTGTCACACAGTCTACAAAGACCATTGTCTTTGTGACCTCGCTGGGGAAGAATGCAGGATTTGCCAACCCGCATATGTTTGAAATGGTATGCGGAATGGAGCATGTCTTAACGGAAAAGGGCTATAGCCTTGTGATAAAGAATATGTCATCTGTAGAAGCGAGGGATTATATCCACAAAGCAGCAGAAGAGAAGGCGGCAGACGGCTATATCATTCATGCGGCTGTAATTTCCAAAGAACTGGATGAAATGATTTTTCAGGAATCCATTCCACATCTAGTGATTGGCAATCCTAACTTTACCAGCCATTTCTGCTGGATTGATATTGATAACCGCCTGGCGGGTGAGCTGGCAGCGAAACATCTGCTGGAGCAGGGCTGTCAGTCCCTTGCATTTATTGGTGGAACGGAAGAGGATAAGATTTCCATGCACCGTCTGGACGGCGTGTTGTCGGTTCTGAATGAGCATGATGTGCTGGTGCCGAAAGATTATGTGCAGCGAGGGGAATCCCAATGTGACAGTGGATATGAGATGACCAAAGAGATTCTTTCCAATAAAGTAAGACCGGATGGCATTATCTGTGCCAACAATTACATTGCCTATGGCTGCGTCAATGCATTACATCATGCCGGAATAGAGATACCTTCGGATATCAGGGTCATTACTTTTGATGATTATCCATTTTCACAGATATTGAAGCCGCAGCTGACCGTAGTAAATATTGATATGTATGACATGGGAATACAGGCGGGAAAATACATCCTCCAGAAAATCAGAAAACCGAATCTGTATGCCCAGTCTTATATTACAATCCCGACATTGATTGTAAGGCAGTCGACCTGATATCGTAGCTGACTGATATCGCTGCAATCAGATACGGCAGTTAATCAGACCCGATGGCCGGTTGGAAATAACAGTTTGCCGGGAAGATAGAAACTACGAAAAAACGCTTAGTCCGAGTACTTTTTTAGTACAAGGTCTAAGCGTGTTTCTTTAATTAAATTCTTAAATCAAGATTTATTTACTACAGGAATTGCGGTACTGTACCGGTGTCATCTCGTATTTCTTTTTAAAGAGGCGGTTGAAATGCTCTACATTCTGATAACCCACGGAGTATGCAATGTTTTCAACAGTCATATTTCCGTTCTTTAAAAGAGTTCTTGCTTTTTTCATGCGGACACCCTGAACCAGTTCAACGAATGTTTGACCGGATTTTTCCTTAATATATTTGGAAATGTACGGCTCAGAGAGGTGGAACTGTTTTGCCATATCCTCTAAGGTGACGGTCTGGTAGTTTGTCTGAATGTAATTCTTCATTTCCATTAAGCGCTTATCCTGAATCTCAACACTGGATTTTATGGAAGGAACCTGATTTACTGCAACAACCAGTGCGCTGATAGAGGATTTGATGATATCGTCGTCGATACCAACACCCCAGTACATCTGACCATAGCAGGTGATTCCTACATAGGACATAGCCTTGGAAGAGGAACCATGGCTCAAAGCGTGTTCTTCGTATATGGACAGCTCATAGCTGATGCCGAAGTACTGTTTGATAATGTTGCTGACAGCATCCAGACGGCCATTTCCGTTGGCGCTTACCAGGCGGTTCTGCCCACCATGAACAATCGTAGCTTCTGCCATAATACCATCCACCTGTTTGAAGTGGCATTCTTCGATCTGGAAGTAAGGCTGGCGTTTTACATACTTATCTTCAAAGATTTCATATACCCACTGTGGAGACAGCTCTTTGTGCTCTTCATCGGAAACATGTTTTACCAGATAGCCGACTTCCTCACGCATTTTCTCTGGCAGAGAAATGCCAAAGTTCTGTTTCAAAATGTAGTTTACGCCACCTTTACCGGACTGGCTGTTGATACGGATAACGTCAGAATCGTAAGTTCTGCCCACATCCATTGGGTCAACCGGAAGATAAGGGACAGACCACTCGTTGAGCTTTTTCTCTTCACGCCATGCCATACCTTTGGCAATGGCATCCTGATGGGAACCGGAGAAAGCGGTAAATACCAGATCACCGGCATATGGCTGACGTTCGTAAACGTGCATTCTGGTAAAGTTTTCATATTTCTCGCGGATTGCAGGCAGGTTGGAGAAGTTAAGCTTCGGATCAACGCCGTGTGAGAACATGTTCATGGCAAGTGTGATGATATCTACATTACCGGTACGCTCTCCATTACCGAAAAGAGTTCCTTCGATACGGTCGGCTCCGGCAAGAATACCAAGCTCTGCGTCACAGACACCGCAGCCACGGTCATTGTGTGGATGCAGGGAAAGTGTTACGGCATCACGATATTTCAAATGCTTGTGAATGTATTCTACCTGAGTGGCAAATACATGCGGCATTGCATTTTCAACAGTGGTTGGAATATTAATGATTGCCTTATTAGAAGCCTTTGGCTGCCATACATCAAGTACTGCGTTGCAGACTTCCACGGCATAGTCCACTTCAGTTCCCGGGAAACTTTCCGGGCTGTATTCGAAGGAGAAGTTACCTTCGGTCTCAGAAGCCAGTTTATTCAAAAGCTTTGCCCCGTCAATGGCGATCTGTTTTACTTCCTCTTTGCTCTTTTTAAATACCTGCTCACGCTGTGCAACAGAGGTAGAATTGTAAAGATGAATGACTGCGTGCGGAGCACCTTTTACCGCTTCAAAGGTTTTCTTGATGATATGCTCTCTTGCCTGGGTCAGAACCTGGACGGTAACATCGTCCGGAATCATATTGCGGTCGATTAAGGCGCGCATAAAGTTGTATTCTGTCTCGGAAGCAGCAGGGAAACCAACTTCAATTTCTTTGAAACCAATTTTAACCAGCATTTCAAAGAACTGCAGCTTTTCCTCTAAGCTCATCGGCTCAATCAGAGCCTGGTTGCCATCACGTAAATCAACGGAGCACCAGATAGGCGGCTTGTCGATATAATCCTTCTTTACCCAGTCATAAGTACATTCAGGCGGCATAAAATATGCACGCTGATATTTTTCGTATCCTTTCATATTGAACCTCCAAAAAAATATTCTGATTATGTTGCAGCGTAACCTGCGTAAAAAAAATCTTCCGTCTCTATCATTCGAAGATGAATCATAGAGACGAAAGAAAACCTTCGCGGTACCACTCTGTTTCATGTTGTTACATGCACTCATTAGCACTATCATGCTATTCCCGGGTAACGGTGGGAGTCCGTCGCGACCTACTATAGGGTTCAGCCGGCAGCTTCAAGGCGAGTTCACTGTATTCCTTCTGCCGTCTTGCATCAACCGGCGGCTTTCTGAGAGAATTCCTGACAGTTACTATTCCTTTTCATAGCCTTTTTCAAATGTCTTTGGTAATACTAACACAAAAAAGTACATTTGTGTATGATTAAATTTAATCACTTATATTGATATATTTTAATAAGGAATCTGACCACTCTTGCTATATTTATTCCAAGCACCCTGATACTGGAAAGTTGCCACAATAGCATAAATTGCTGCCACAAGAATCAGCCATCCGCCAAACTCTCCCGACGAAAGGAATACGAAAATGGTATTAATGACGCCATAGACACAAAGTAAAATGGAGCATACACGGCTCTGCGCAAGATGAATAGCAAGTCCGAGTCCGAGCATAATTGCAGCATCAATCAGTGAGGTATAATTATGTAAAAAAGCAATAAGAAGCAGATTAATTCCTACACATATATAAATGATAACAGAAGAAGCAATAATATTTCCTCTGTATTTCTTGCAGAGTGGAGAATGATAGAAATCGTGTTTACTCATTCCCTGTGGAACCTGATTCGGTGCAGCGTATGGATTGCCATAAGGATATTGCTGAGCATTGTTAAACTGAGGCTGTCCATTATAAGGGTTCTGCTGAGCATTGTTAAACTGAGGCTGTCCATTATAAGGGTTCTGCTGAGCGTTATTAAATTGGGGCTGTCCATTATAAGGATTTGGCTGTCCGTTGTATGGACGCTGGTTTGGCATTGGAGCCGGTGCACCGCAGTTCGGGCAGGTTCTAAAGTTATCTGGATATTGTGTTCCGCATGATTGACATTGCATAAAATGTCTCCCCCTTTTGTATTCATTATATTATATAAGGTAATGCAGATGTATTGTATTCAGGTCGTTGACAGAATGAAATCATCTTTCTCTCAAAAACCTTAAAATATCATCGAATCACCTATATCATATCATTCTATCTGTTTTCCTGATATCTGTAAACAATAAAATAAGAAGAAATCCCCATCTGCCTTACACGCTGGCATCAATATGAGCTGCTTTTTTGCGTAGCCCGGAAAGATGGATATTAATTTCGCGTCGTACAGACTGAGCAGTGACAGGTTCTTCACCAGACTTATCGTCATGCTCTGCTTTGACCAAATTGGCAGTGTGCTTATCTGAGCCATCATCCGCTGCACCCACAGACTCTTCGGCAGAATCTGAACCGGAAGAGATTTCTGCATTATCGGTAGAATCGGATGTCGTTGCATCGGTTGAATCGGCAGAACTTTTATCCTTATCGGCTGGACTTACATCTTCGTAAGGCTCTTTGTCCGGTTTTGCCTGATATTCCGGCGTCTTGGTATAATCATTGTGTTCTTTTTCAATGGCATAGGTGCGCTTTAAAATCTGCTCTAACATAGCCTTTTTCTTGGCTTTTGGAATGTGGGGGTCATTGGAAACCGTCTTAACCTCAGACATAAACTGCCCCATTTTATAGAGTTTTAGCTTCTCAACGTCCTTTTTGGTACGGCAGTTTTGAAGCTGTTTACGGTAAGCTGCCACTTCTTCCTTTAGCTTTTCATGTTCTTTTAGGGCATCCGGATTGACTTTTTCTAAATACTGTTCTTCCTCCGGAGTTAATTCCTGACCGGAATCTAATTTTGCCTGAAGCTCCTGCTGGAAATTACTTTCGTGCATCTGGGAAATCTGTTCCTGATAATGCTGTAACAGGCGTTCCTCCCGGGTCAGCTCCTGGTTCCGTTCTTTTTTGGTGGGACGCTGCGGAAGTCCTTGTTCCTTTTTCCGTTGGGAAAGAACCACAAGTGAATTTTCGAGTTTGAGATTCATATCTTTTCCTCCTTGAAAAGTTCTGTGAAAATCCATTTTCACATATGCTGTTTATGAGAATCTACTATATAAATAATATCGGCAAAATAAAATAAGACTTTACAACAAAACAAACAATTGCTATTCTAAATATTAAGTAATTTAAGAGGAGGACATTTTATGTTTAACAGTAACGTGCTGTGGATTCTTGCGGCATTTGTGGTATATATGGGTGTGATGATTGCCATAGGTGCGAAATATATGAAAAGTACAAAGAATTCAGAAGATTATTTTCTTGGAGGAAGAGGCTTAAGCGGCTGGGTGGCAGCATTAAGCGCACAGGCATCTGATATGAGCGGATGGCTTCTGATGGGACTTCCGGGTGCGGTATATGCATTTGGAACCGGTCAGGCATGGATTGCTATTGGACTGTTTATTGGAACGGTCTGCAACTGGATATTTATTTCCGGAAGACTGCGCAGATATACCATCCGTGCCAATAACTCCCTGACTTTACCGGAGTATTTCCAGAATCGTTTCCATGATAAGAAGAATGTGTTGTTGTGTATTTCTTCTATAGTAATAGTCGTATTCTTCCTGGTATATACTGCATCTGCATTTGCAGCAGGCGGAAAATTGTTCCATGCAGTAACCGGTGTTGATTATACCGTAGCTTTAACTATCGGTGCAGTTGTTATTTTACTGTATACCTTCATGGGAGGTTTTATGGCAGTATGTGTAACAGACTTTATCCAGGGAATGCTGATGCTGGTTGCACTTCTTGCAGTGCCTCTGATGGCATATGCGGTGGTAAGTGGCAATGGCGGATTAAGAGAACTTTTAGATGCTAGCGGAGTAGCAGGAGGAAGCGATTCCTATATGAGCCTCTGGCAGAATGGTGGAGAGCCATATCGTGCCATCGATATTATTTCACAGCTCGCATGGGGATTGGGATATTGCGGAATGCCTCATATCCTGACCAGATTTATGGCGGTAAAGAGCCAGAAAGAATTAAATAAATCCAAAGGTATTGCAATTGTCTGGGTAGCATTATCCTTAACCTTTGCCTGCATCATCGGTGTGGTTGGAAGAGCGTACCTGTATCCGGAAGTGCTTGGAAGCGCCGGGGCAGATTCTGCGGAAAATGTATTCATTAATATGATTACACATTTGTTTACGAAGCAGTATGCATTGCCGTTTGTTGCAGGAATCTTCCTGTGCGGAATCCTTGCAGCAATTATGTCTACTGCAGATTCACAGCTTTTAGTAACCGCATCTTCCGTATCAGAAGATATATACAAAGGTGTAGTAAATAAAGAAGCAAGTGATAAAAAGGTTCTTATGGTCAGTCGTATTACCGTAGTGGTAGTTGCGATTATTGCTTATATCATTGCACTGAATCCGAACAACTCCATCATGGGACTGGTATCCAATGCATGGGCAGGCTTTGGCGCCGCATTTGGACCACTGGTAGTATTATCCCTGTTCTGGAAGCGTACGAACAAACCGGGAGCAATTGCAGGAATTATATCCGGCGGTCTGGCAGTTATCATCTGGGATTATATTCCTTTGATGAAAAACGCAGACGGTGCCATGGTAACACTTGGAACCGGAACCGGAATCTATTCCCTTCTGGTAGGATTCTTCTTAAGTTTAATCTGTATCGTAATTGTGAGTCTTTGCACCAAAGCACCAAGCGAGGAAATGCAGAAAGAATTTGCAGATGTTGCTGACAAGAGCATAGAATTATAATAGAAAAGAAAAGCTGTTTATTTGCAATGGCAAAAGGATGCCGGCAAGTAAACAGCTTTTTATAATGAAAAAACAAGGCAGAAGTGAAAAATACCGTAAAAAAGATAGGAAATGGATTGTACACAAAAAAATACAATTTTTCTAAAAAAAGTATTGCAAAAGCGTAACCTGTCGTGTATACTAATCCTTGCTGTGACATTGATAGCGTAGAAGCGTGAGGTTGCTGCCCACTGTGGCAGGTTTTCCGTGGAGCGAATGTCAAGTTAGGAAACTGGCGACAAGTCACTGTATCACGAATATGGTCTACAGAGGTAGAAACAACGTGTGTAAAGTTTATGACACACACGGAGAAGTGTACAGTCACCGCTTGTCGTACTGAATTAAAGTGCGAAAAGGAGGCGACTTTTTTTATGGCAAGTCAAGTAATGAGAATCACATTGAAAGCTTATGATCACGAATTAGTAGATTCATCAGCAAAAAAAATCATCGAGACTGTAAAGAAAAATGGATCACAGGTGAGCGGACCGGTGCCGCTGCCAACTAAGAAAGAGGTAGTTACCATTCTTAGAGCAGTACACAAGTACAAAGATTCCAGAGAACAGTTCGAGCAGAGAACTCATAAGAGACTGATTGATATCATTGCTCCGACACAGAAAACAGTTGATGCATTATCAAGATTAGAAATGCCGGCTGGTGTCTACATCGATATCAAAATGAAATAAAGTCAAAACAAGTAGTAAATCCTGAGGGGCCGCAAGGCTTTCTAGGATGAACGGGAAACCGTTCCGCTGTAGAAAAAACAGGAGGAAAGATAATGAAGAAAGCAATTTTAGCAACAAAAGTCGGAATGACTCAAATCTTCAATGCAGACGGCGTATTAGTGCCGGTAACTGTATTACAGGCTGGTCCTTGTGTAGTAACACAGATTAAAACTGTTGAAAACGACGGATACAGTGCAGTACAGGTTGGTTTTGTTGACAAGAAAGAAAAAGTTGTAAACAAAGATGCCAACGGTAAGAAAGAAATCAGAAACAGACATGGCGTAAACAAAGCTGAAATGGGACATTTCAAAAAAGCTGGTGTGTCTGGAAAGAGATTTGTAAGAGAGTTCAAGCTTGAAAATGCAGCTGATTATAATCTTGCAGATGAAATCAAAGCAGATATCTTTGCAGAAGGCGATCATGTAGACGCAACTGCAATTTCTAAAGGTAAAGGATTCCAGGGCGCTATTAAGAGACTTGGTCAGCATAGAGGACCTATGGCTCACGGTTCTAAATTCCATCGTCATCAGGGTTCCAATGGTTCCTGTTCTACACCTAGCCGTGTATTCAAGGGCAAAGGAATGCCGGGACATATGGGAAGCGTTAAGATTACAACTCAGAACCTTGAAGTTGTAAGAGTAGACGCAGAGAACAACCTGCTTTTAATCAAAGGTGCTGTTCCAGGACCTAAGAAAGCTTTAGTAACAATCAAAGAATCAGTAAAAGCAGCAAAATAGTGCATTTAAGAAAGGAGGAACACACAGATGGCTAAAGTATCTGTTTATAATATGGAAGGCAAAGAAGTTGGCAATATGGACTTAAACGATGCTGTATTCGGTGTAGAAATTAACGAACATCTGGTACACATGGCAGTAGTTCAGCAGTTAGCTAACAATCGTCAGGGAACTCAGAAAGCTAAGACACGTTCTGAAGTATCCGGTGGCGGAAGAAAACCTTGGAGACAGAAAGGAACTGGTCATGCAAGACAGGGTTCAACAAGATCTCCACAGTGGACTGGCGGTGGTACAGTATTCGCTCCAGTACCAAGAGACTATTCTTTCAAATTAAACAAGAAAGAAAAGAGAGCAGCTTTAAAATCTGTTTTAACATCTAAAGTTCAGGAAAATAAATTCATCGTTGTTGATGAGCTGAAATTAGACGAAATCAAAACAAAGAAATTCGCAGAGGTTATGAACAATCTGAAAGCAGACAAAGCATTAGTTATTTTAGGCGATATGGATACAAACGTAATCAAATCCGCTGCAAACATTGCAACTGTTAAGACAACACAGACCAGCGAAATGAACGTATTTGATGTATTGAAATATGACACAGTAGTAGCAACAAAGGCTGCTGTTGAAAAAATCGAGGAGGTGTATGCATAATGGCAAACGTACAGTATTATGATGTAATCCTCAAACCAGTAGTAACTGAGAAGAGTATGGCAGCTATGGGAGAAAAGAAATATACTTTCTTAGTACATCCGGAAGCTAACAAAACCATGATCAAAGAAGCAGTTGAGAAAATGTTCGAAGGCGCTAAGGTTGCCAAGGTTAACACAATGAACCAGGAAGGCAAGAACAAAAGACGTGGTGCTGTAGTTGGAAAAACTGCGAAAACAAAGAAAGCTATCGTTCAGTTAACAGAAGATAGTGCAGATATCGAGATTTTCTCCGGACTGTAAAATCCGGGAAACTCAGCTAGGCACAGAAAAGTGCGATAATAAACTTATTTATTGAAAGGAGAAAAACAATGGGAATTAAGACATATAACCCATATACACCTTCCAGAAGAAATATGACTGGATCTGATTTCTCTGAAATCACAAAGAAGACTCCTGAGAAATCCCTTACAACTTCTTTAAAGAAGAACTCCGGTCGTAACAATCAGGGTAAAATTACAGTAAGACACCAGGGTGGTGGAAACAGAAGAAAATACAGAATCATCGACTTCAAGAGAAGAAAAGATGGTATCCCGGCAACTGTAATCGGAATCGAGTACGATCCAAACAGAACAGCTAACATCGCTTTAATCAGTTATGCAGATGGCGAGAAAGCATATATCCTTGCTCCAGAAGGATTAACAGACGGAATGACTGTTATGAACGGAGCAGAAGCAGAAGTAAGAGTTGGAAACTGCTTACCACTGGAGAACATTCCGGTAGGTACCCAGGTACACAACATTGAGTTATACGCTGGCAAGGGCGGACAGTTAGTACGTTCTGCAGGTAACAGCGCACAGTTGATGGCTAAAGAAGGAAAATACGCAACACTTCGTCTTCCTTCAGGAGAAATGAGAATGGTTCCTCTGAACTGCCGTGCATCCATTGGTGTAATCGGTAACGGTGACCACAACCTTGTAAATATCGGTAAAGCAGGACGTAAACGTCACATGGGTATCCGCCCGACAGTCCGCGGTTCTGTTATGAACCCGAATGACCATCCACACGGTGGTGGAGAAGGTAAGGCACCAGTTGGACGTCCAGGTCCATGTACACCTTGGGGCAAACCTGCTCTTGGACTTAAGACACGTAAGAAGAAAAAAGCTTCTAACAAGTTAATCGTAAGAAGAAGAGACGGCAGAGCTATTAAATAGTAGATAGGAGGAAATAAAATGGCAAGATCACTTAAAAAAGGACCATTTGCAGACGAAAGCTTACTGAAAAAAGTAGATGCTATGAACGCAGCAAATGATAAATCAGTTATCAAGACATGGTCACGTCGTTCCACAATTTTCCCATCCTTCGTTGGACATACAATTGCTGTTCATGACGGAAGAAAACATGTTCCTGTATATGTCACAGAGGATATGGTTGGACACAAACTCGGTGAGTTCGTAGCAACAAGAACTTACAGAGGCCATGGAAAAGACGAGAAGAAATCAGGCGTTAGATAAATAGAATTTTGAAAGGAGGTTTCACTCATGGCAAAAGGACATAGAAGTCAGATTAAGAGAGAAAGAAATGCAGTAAAAGATACTAGACCTTCCGCAAAGTTGTCTTATGCAAGAATGTCAGTTCAGAAAGCTTGTTTCGTATTAGATGCTATCCGCGGTAAAGATGTTGAGACAGCACTTGCGATTGTAACTTACAATCCAAGATACGCATCAAGCGTAATAGAGAAGTTATTAAAATCTGCTATTGCAAATGCAGAGAACAATAACGGAATGAGCACAGAAAACCTTTATGTTGAGGAGTGCTACGCAAACAAAGGACCAACAATGAAGAGAATCAGACCAAGAGCACAGGGTAGAGCTTACAGAATCGAGAAGAGAACAAGCCACTTAACAATTGTGCTGAATGAAAGATAGGAGGGCAAACATGGGACAGAAGGTTAATCCTCATGGCTTAAGAGTCGGCGTTATCAAAGACTGGGATTCCAAGTGGTACGCAGAATCTGATTTTGCTGATTTCTTAGTAGAAGACTATAACATCAGAACATTTCTGAAAAAGAAATTATATGCTGCAGGTGTTTCTAAGATTGAAATCGAAAGAGCATCCGACAGAGTAAAGGTTATCCTTTACACAGCTAAGCCGGGCGTTGTAATCGGTAAAGGCGGAGCTGAAATCGAGAAAGTAAAAGCTGAATTACAGAAATTTACAGACAAGAAACTTGTTGTAGATATCAAAGAAGTAAAGAGACCAGACAAAGATGCTCAGTTAGTAGCTGAGAACATTGCACTTCAGTTAGAGAACCGTGTTTCCTTCCGTAGAGCAATGAAATCCTGTATGGGAAGATGTATGAAAGCTGGAGCAAAGGGTATTAAGGCATCCGTATCCGGACGTCTTGGCGGAGCTGATATGGCTCGTACCGAGTTTTATTCAGAAGGAACTATTCCACTTCAGACATTAAGAGCAGATATCGAGTATGGATTTGCTGAAGCAGACACCACATACGGTAAAGTTGGTGTTAAAGTTTGGATTTATAAAGGAGAAGTACTTCCTACAAAAGGAAATAAGGAAGGAGGAGTTCAGTAATGTTAATGCCTAAGAGAGTAAAACATCGTAAACAGTTCCGTGGTTCTATGGCCGGAAAAGCGATGAGAGGAAATAAAATTACAAATGGTTCCTACGGTATCGTAGCACTTGAACCATGCTGGATTCGTTCTAATCAGATTGAGGCAGCCCGTATTGCTATGACAAGATATATTAAGCGTGGTGGCCGTGTCTGGATTAAAATTTTCCCAGACAAACCAGTAACTGCAAAACCAGCAGAAACCCGTATGGGTTCCGGAAAAGGAACTTTAGAGTACTGGGTAGCTGTAGTAAAACCAGGACGTGTATTATTTGAAATCTCTGATGTATCTGATGAGGTTGCAAAAGAGGCATTACGTCTTGCTACACACAAATTACCTTGTAAATGCAAAGTGGTTTCTCGTGCAGACTTAGAAGGCGGTGAATCAAATGAAAACTAGTAAATATTTAGAAGAATTAAACACACAGTCCGCTGCTGATTTAAAAATGCAGTTGGTTGAAGCTAAAAAAGAACTTTTCAATTTGAGATTCCAGAACGCAACAAATCAGCTGGATAACACGAGCAGAATCAAAGAAGTTAGAAAGAATATTGCCAGAATCCAGACCGTTATTACTCAGAAAGAAAAAGTTGCTGAATAATTTCAAAAGAATCATACCTGCTTAAGCAGGCAAACAGGCAATCATAAATGAAAGGAGATTCGTCGTGGAAGAAAGAAATCTTAGAAAAACACGTGTAGGCGTTGTTGTAAGTGATAAAATGGATAAGACCATTGTTGTTGCTGTTAAAGATAACGTAAGACATGCATTATATAACAAGATCGTAAAGAAGACATACAAATTAAAAGCTCATGATGAGAACAACGAGTGTAAAATCGGTGATACCGTCAGAGTAATGGAAACAAGACCACTCTCTAAAGATAAGAGATGGAGACTTGTAGAGATTATGGAAAGAGCAAAATAATAGAAGGAGGCTACCGGCATGGTACAACAGGAAACCAGACTTAAGGTTGCTGATAACACTGGAGCAAAAGAATTGCTGTGCATCCGTGTTATGGGCGGTTCAACCAGAAGATATGCAAATATTGGTGATGTAATTACAGCTACTGTTAAAGATGCAACACCAGGCGGCGTTGTTAAAAAAGGTGACGTTGTAAAGGCAGTCGTTGTTCGTACAGTAAAAGGTGCTCGTCGTAAAGATGGCTCTTATATCAAATTCGATGAAAACGCTGCAGTTATTATCAAAGATGATAAAACCCCAAGAGGAACTCGTATTTTTGGACCAGTAGCAAGAGAGCTTCGTGAAAAACAGTTTATGAAAATTGTTTCTCTGGCTCCGGAAGTATTGTAGGAGGTACCCGAAAATGGCAAGCTTGAAAATTAAAAAAGGTGATACTGTAAAGGTAATCGCTGGAAAAGACAAAGACAAAGAAGGCAAAGTAATTGCTGTAAATAAGAAAAACAATACTTTACTTGTTGAAGGTATCAATATGGTAACAAAACATGCAAAACCAAGCATGGCTAACCAGCAGGGTGGAATCATCCATCAGGAAGGACCTATTGATGCTTCTAACGTAATGTATCTTCACAAAGGAAAAGCTACCCGTGTAGGTTTCAAAATGGATGGAGATAAGAAAGTACGTTATGCAAAATCTACAGGTGATGTAATCGATTAATCGTAAGAGAGGAGGAGCAGCAAGTTGAGTAGACTTAAAGATCAGTACCAGAACGAGATCATTGATGCAATGACCAAAAAGTTCGGCTATAAAAACATTATGGAAGTACCAAAGCTTTCTAAGATTGTTATCAACATGGGTGTTGGTGAAGCAAAAGAAAACGCTAAAATCTTAGAGTCAGCTATGAAAGATATGGAAACAATTTCCGGTCAGAAACCAGTTACTACAAAGGCAAAGAATTCCATCGCTAACTTCAAGTTAAGAGAAGGAATGCCGATCGGATGTAAAGTTACTTTAAGAGGCGAGAAGATGTATGAGTTCGTAGACCGTCTGGTAAACTTAGCTTTACCACGAGTACGTGACTTCAGAGGAGTTAATCCGAACGCTTTCGACGGTAGAGGTAACTACGCTCTTGGTATCAAAGAGCAGATCATTTTCCCTGAAATTGAATTCGATAAGGTTGATAAAGTAAGAGGAATGGATATTATTTTCGTAACAACTGCAAAGACAGACGAAGAAGCACGCGAATTATTGACATTATTCAATATGCCATTCGCTAAATAAGACAGGAGGGAATTTAAATGGCAAAGACTTCTATGAAAGTAAAACAGCAGCGTAAACAGAAATTCTCTTCTAGAGAATACAATCGTTGCAGAATCTGTGGTCGTCCACATGCATATTTAAGAAAATATGGAATCTGTAGAGTTTGCTTCCGTGAACTGGCTTACAAAGGTCAGATTCCGGGCGTAAAGAAAGCAAGCTGGTAGGCTGTAAAGCCATTCTCTTAAATTGAGTGAGACCGAAGCCCTTGTGGTGTAGGTCGAACTTGACGGAGAACATCTACAACAAAGAAAGAGAAGAATAATAGGAGGCAGACACATCATGACAATGACAAGTGATCCAATTGCAGATATGCTTACAAGAATCCGTAATGCAAACACTGCAAAACATGATACAGTTGATATCCCGGCTTCTAAAATCAAAGTGGCAATCGCAGACATTTTAGTAAGAGAAGGATACATTGCAAAATATGACATCATTGAAGATGGAATCTTTAAGACCATTCGTGTAACCTTAAAATATGGTGCAGATAAGAATGAAAAGATTATTACCGGACTGAAGAGAATTTCTAAACCAGGACTTCGTGTATACGCTGGTAAAGATAATCTTCCTAAGGTACTTGGTGGACTTGGAATCGCAATTCTTTCCACAAACCAGGGAATCATCACTGACAAAGAGGCTAGAAAGCTTCAGGTTGGTGGCGAAGTATTAGCATTTGTTTGGTAGGCATTGAACACTTGATGAAATCGAGCCGCAGGCGAAGAGTGAGGCTAGTGTGAAAGCCGTTCTGTGAGATTACTGAGCGCAAGCCCTTTGGGGTGCAGCGCGAAGTTAGCGAGCAGAACTACCTTAAGAGTATATTCTTAAGGCATAGCGCAGGTAACAATAAACCACAAATTATACAGGAGGTACGGGCATGTCACGAATTGGAAGAATGCCAATCGCAATTCCAGCAGGTGTTACTGTGGAATTAGCAGAAAATAATCAGGTGACTGTAAAGGGTCCAAAAGGAACATTAAGCAGAGTATTACCATCCGAGATGGAAATCAAAGTAGAAGGTTCTGAAGTAACCGTTACAAGACCAAATGATTTGAAGAAAATGAAATCCTTACACGGATTAACAAGAACACTGATTCACAACATGGTTGTTGGTGTAACAGATGGATTTACCAAAGAACTTGAAGTAAATGGTGTAGGTTACAGAGCATCTAAAGCAGGAAAGAAACTTACATTAAACCTTGGATATTCTCATCCGGTAGAGATGGAAGATCCAGAAGGATTAGAGTCTACAGTAGATGGTAACAAGATTATCATCAAAGGTATCGATAAAGAAAAAGTTGGCCAGTACGCAGCTGAAATCAGAGATAAGAGAAGACCTGAACCTTACAAAGGAAAAGGTATCAAATATGCTGATGAAGTTATTAGACGTAAAGTTGGTAAAACTGGTAAGAAATAATTAAAGGAGTGACGAGAGATGGTTAATAAAGAATCAAGAACAGCAGCTCGTGAAAATAAACATAGAAGACTGCGTAATCGCCTGGCTGGAACAGCAGAGAGACCACGTTTAGCTGTGTTTAGAAGTAATAATCATATGTACGCTCAGATTATTGACGATACAGTTGGCAATACCCTCGTAGCAGCATCTACAATGGATAAAGATGTAAAAGCAGCTTGCGAGAAGACTAATAACGTTGATGCAGCAGCACAGGTTGGTACTGCAATTGCAAAGAAAGCATTAGAAAAAGGTATTACAACAGTTGTCTTTGATAGAGGCGGTTTCATATATTCCGGAAAAGTAAAAGCATTAGCTGACGCAGCAAGAGAAGCTGGATTAGAATTCTAATAAGGAGGAAAACAGTACATGAAACGTACAATTATTGATGCTAGTCAATTAGAATTAACAGAAAAAGTGGTATCAATCAAGCGCGTTACGAAAGTTGTAAAAGGTGGACGTAACATGCGTTTCACAGCTCTTGTTGTTGTTGGTGACGGCAATGGTCATGTGGGCGCAGGACTTGGAAAAGCAACTGAAATTCCTGAAGCAATCCGCAAAGGAAAAGAAGATGCTATGAAAAAACTTATCACTGTAAAATTAGATGAGAACAATAGTATTACTCATGATATCAGCGGAAAACATACTGGTGCATCTGTTTTATTAAAGAGAGCTCCAGAAGGTACCGGTGTTATCGCAGGCGGTCCGGCTCGTAACGTATGTGAGCTGGCAGGAATCGAGAATATTCGTACAAAATCTCTTGGTTCCAACAATAAGCAGAACGTAGTACTTGCTACTATCGATGCTTTAAGCAAACTGAAATCCCCGGAAGAAGTTGCAAAACTTCGTGGATTATCTGTAGAAGAAGTAGTAGGTTAAGGAGGAATAAGAAATGGCAAATTTAAAAATTACACTCGTAAAATCTACTATCGGTGCAGTGCCAAAGAATAAAAAGACAGTAGAAGCATTAGGTCTTAAGAAAATTGGCGCATCAGTTGAACGTCCGGATAACAAAGCTGTTAGAGGAATGATTCAGCAGGTAAGACATTTAGTGAAAGTAGAAGAAATCTAATTATAGAGATAAGGAGGTGCCAGAAATGGATTTATCCAATTTACAGCCGGCATTAGGTTCTAAGCATAGTGATAATTTCAGAAGAGGCCGTGGTCACGGTTCAGGAAACGGTAAGACCGCTGGTAAAGGACACAAGGGACAGAAAGCTCGTTCCGGAGCTCCAAGACCAGGCTTTGAAGGTGGCCAGATGCCTTTATACAGAAGATTACCGAAGAGAGGTTTCAAATGTATTAATTCCAAGACTATCGTTGGAATCAATGTATCTGCTCTTGAAGTATTTGACAACGATGCAGTAGTATCTGTTGAAACTTTACTGGAAAAAGGTATCGTAAAGAATCCAAGAGATGGAGTTAAGATCCTTGGAAACGGCGAACTTACTAAGAAGCTCACAGTTCAGGCTAATGCATTCAGCGCAAGCGCAAAAGAAAAAATCGAGGCTCTTGGTGGAAAAGCTGAGGTGATCTAATGTTTGATACAGTTCGTAACGCATTTAAAGTAAAAGATATTAGAAATAGAATTTTATTTACCTTTTTTATGCTGATTATCATCCGAATCGGTTCACAGTTACCGATTCCGGGTGTTGACCGGAATGTGTTTGCAGACTGGTTTGCTAATCAGAGTAGTGATGCGTTTAACTTTTTCGATGCAGTAACAGGCGGTTCATTCTTACAGATGTCCGTCTTTGCATTGAATATCACACCATATATCACATCTTCCATCATCATGCAGCTGTTGACGATTGCAATTCCAAAACTGGAAGAGATGCAGCGTGACGGCGAAGAAGGAAGAAAGAAAATTGCAGAGATTACACGTTATGTGACTGTTGCTCTGGCTTTAATCGAAGCAATTGCAATGGCAATCGGATTCTCCAGAAGCGGTTATCTGACCGATAAAGGATGGCTTACGGTTCTTCAGGTAATTGTAACCTTGACAGCAGGTTCTGCAGTACTTATGTGGATTGGTGAGAGAATTACGGAAAAGGGTGTTGGAAACGGTATTTCTATCGTACTTGTAATCAACATTATTTCACGAATTCCTAGCGATTTTGGAACACTGTATGAGCAGTTTGTAAAAGGAAAGATTCCTGCAAAAGCAGTTCTTGCAGTAGTAATTATCGCAGCAATCATTTTAGTAACCGTTGTCTTTGTCGTTGTCCTTCAGGCAGCTCAGAGAAAGATTCCGGTACAATATTCGAAGAAAATTCAGGGAAGAAAACAAGTAGGCGGTCAGTCTACGCATATTCCTCTGAAAGTAAATACCGGTGGAGTTATCCCGGTTATTTTCGCACAGTCTTTAATGCAGTTCCCGGTTGTTATTGCGTCTCTCTTAGGAAAGGGCAATGGAACAGGAATTGGCAGTAAGATTTTAAAGGGATTATCCCAGTCTAACTGGTGCAACCCACAGGAGCCAATCTACAGCATTGGTTTGGCTGTATATCTTGTATTGATTATTGCATTTGCATACTTCTATACATCCATTACATTCAATCCGCTGGAGATTGCGAACAACATGAAGAGACAGGGTGGATTTATCCCGGGTATCAGACCTGGAAAACCAACCAGCGATTATCTGAATCGGATTTTAAATTACATTGTCTTTATCGGTGCGGCAGGCTTATCCATTGTTGCAGTTATTCCAATCTTCTTCAATGGAGTATTTAAAGCAAACGTATCTTTCGGTGGAACATCTATCATCATTATCGTAGGTGTTGTTATCGAGACAATTAAACAGATCGAATCCCAGATGTTAGTTCGTTACTATAAAGGATTTTTGAATGACTAATGTGTACCAGAAGGGGGTGCTGCAAATGCAGCGTCTCCTGTGGTGCACTAAAGTTGTTTATAGAAGAAAAAGCAGATTAGCTTGCAAAGAAGAAGGTAAACAGGAGGTTTTCTTTATATGAAAATTATTATGTTAGGAGCGCCGGGTGCTGGTAAAGGTACACAGGCAAAACAGATTGCAGATAAATATTCTATTCCACACATCTCAACAGGAGATATTTTCCGTGCAAATATCAAAAACGGAACAGAATTAGGCAAGAAAGCAAAACAGTATATGGACCAGGGAGCTTTAGTTCCGGATGAATTAACCTGTGATCTGGTAATGGACAGAATACAGCAGGATGACTGCAAGAACGGCTTCGTACTGGACGGTTTTCCAAGAACCATTCCTCAGGCAGAAGCATTGGATGCAGCACTTGGTAAAATAAACGAGAAGATGGACTATGCAATTGATGTAGATGTTCCAGACGAAAATATCGTAAATCGTATGAGCGGCAGAAGAGCCTGCTTAAATTGTGGAGCAACCTATCATCTTATTTCCATTCCACCAAAGGTAGAAGGAATCTGTGACCGTTGTGGCAGCGAAATCGTATTGCGTGAAGATGATAAGCCAGAGACAGTTCAGAAGAGATTAAAAGTATATCATGAGCAGACACAGCCATTGATTGATTATTATAAGAATCAGGGAATTTTAAAATCTGTAGACGGAACACAGCCGATGGATGAAGTATTCAAAGCCATCGTTACAATCTTAGGAGCGTAAATAATGTCGGTTACGATTAAATCAGCAGAAGAAATAGAGCTGATGCGTCAGGCAGGAAAGTATCTTGCTAAAGTACATCAGGAACTGGAACGTGCAATCAAACCTGGAATCAGCACATGGGAGATTGATAAAATCGGAGAAGAGACCATCCGCAGCCTTGGCTGCGAACCGAATTTCCTGAATTATCAGGGCTATCCGGCATCCGTCTGTGTATCGGTCAACGACGAAGTTGTTCATGGAATTCCAAGAAAAGACCATATTATTAAGGAAGGCGATATCGTAAGCCTTGATACCGGTCTTATCTATAAGGGATATCATTCCGATGCGGCAAGAACCCATGGAGTTGGTGAAATCAGTAAAGAGGCTGCTCTTTTAATAGAAAGAACCCGGGAAAGCTTTTTCCAGGGAATGCAGTATGCAAGAGCCGGAAGAAGGCTTTATGAAATCTCAGGAGCAATCGGAGATTATGCAGAAAGCTACGGCTACGGAGTTGTATATGATCTGGTAGGGCATGGCATTGGAACCCATCTTCATGAGGAACCGGAGATTCCTAATTTCCGTCAGTGGAGAAGAGGACTGAAGCTGAAGGCAGGAATGACATTGGCAGTTGAGCCGATGATAAATGCCGGAAGCCCGGATGTGGAATGGATGGATGATGAATGGACAGTAGTAACCTACGATGGTTCCTTATCTGCACATTATGAAAACACCATTTTGATTACAGAAGGAAGACCGGAAATCCTTACATTGACAGAGGAGGAAAGAGAATGTATCTGGCAAGAGTAAAGGCAGGTCACGACCGGAATCAGTACTATGTAGTGCAGTCACAGGATGAAAAATTCGTCTATCTTGTAAATGGAACCACAAGAACCTGTGACCGGCCGAGAAAGAAAAGCTACAAACATGTACAGCTTGTAAAAAAGCTTCCGCAGGAAGTCTTAGAAGCAGTAAATAAACCGGGGCTTACAGAAAATGCAAAAGCAGCAAAGCTGATTAAGGCTTATGAGCAATATATATTAACCAGAAAAGATTGATTTAGCAGGAGGAAAGAAAATGTCAAAGGCAGATGTGATTGAAGTAGAAGGAACAATTTTGGAAAAGCTTCCAAACGCAATGTTTCAGGTGCAGCTTGAGAATGGCCATCAGGTACTGGCGCATATCAGCGGCAAATTAAGAATGAATTTCATTCGTATCTTACCAGGTGATAAGGTTACGATTGAGATGTCTCCATATGATCTGACAAAGGGCAGAATTATCTGGAGAGATAAATAAGGAGAAAATTCGAGAAAAGTAGTTGATTTTTCGGATTCTCTATGCTAAAATGCTAAATGGACGCTTTTGTGAAAACAAGGGCATATTATGCTGTTTAGCAGAAAGAAAAGAGAAATACCCATGGAAACAGGTTTTCCGGGGCGCAGGCAAGTAGAAAGGAGGATTATGCTGTGAAGGTAAGATCATCAGTTAAACCTATTTGCGAGAAGTGCAAAGTTATCAAAAGAAAGGGAAGCATCAGAATCATCTGTGAAAACCCTAAGCACAAACAGAGACAGGGTTAATTTCCACTTTGTTTGAAAAATTATGTGCGGCTGCAGCGCATGAGAATGTGCTGTTCATAATATAACGCGAACGCGCGTGGTCTGTTGCGCAGTCCTTACATACCGAGAGGATGCAGCAGATTGTGGCTGGGATTGCTAAGCAATCATTACTATAGGAAGAAAAAGGTGTATGCACACATTTCAGGGCGGGAAACCGCAGCTGCATGGGTCTTTGGAATTCCTTACTATTAACAAAGAAATCTATATGGAGGTGTAAACACACATGGCTCGTATTGCAGGTGTAGATTTACCAAGAGAAAAACGTGTTGAGATTGGTTTGACTTATATCTATGGAATCGGCAGAGTTAGTGCTGACCGTATCCTTGCTGAGGCAAACGTTAATCCTGATACCCGTTGCAGAGACTTAACTGACGACGAGGTAAAAAGAATTAGTGCAGTAATCGATGAGACTCAGGTTGTAGAAGGTGACTTAAGACGTCAGACAGCTCTTGATATCAAGAGATTACAGGAAATCGGATGCTATCGTGGAATCCGTCATAGAAAAGGACTTCCAGTTCGTGGTCAGAAAACAAAGACCAATGCAAGAACAAGAAAAGGTCCTAAGAGAACTGTTGCAAACAAGAAGAAATAATTCTTGGCAACTTTATAATTTTAAATTTAAGAAAGTAGGTTAGTTTAGATATGGCTAAAGTTACAAAAAAAGTGACAAAAAAGCGTGTAAGAAAAAACGTTGAACATGGACAGGCACATATTCAGGCATCCTTCAATAACACCATCGTTACATTAACAGATGCTGAAGGTAATGCATTATCATGGGCAAGTGCCGGTGGTCTTGGATTTAGAGGTTCAAAGAAATCTACTCCATATGCTGCACAGATGGCAGCAGAAACTGCTACAAAAGCAGCTCTTATACATGGATTAAAAACAGTTGATGTTATGGTTAAAGGACCAGGATCAGGAAGAGAAGCAGCAATCCGTGCCCTTCAGGCAGCCGGACTTGAAGTTCTTTCTATTCGTGACGTAACTCCAGTTCCTCATAATGGATGTCGTCCACCAAAACGTCGTAGAGTATAATTAGGAGGGATATCTAAAATGGCAGTAAATAAAGTTCCTGTTCTGAAAAGATGCAGATCTCTTGGTTTAGAGCCAAGTTATTTGGGATATGATAAAAAATCTAACAGAGAATTAAAGAGAGCGAACAAGAAGGTATCTGAGTATGGCCTTCAGCTTCGCGAAAAACAGAAAGCAAAATTCATTTACGGAGTATTAGAGAAACCATTCCGTAACTATTATGATAAAGCAGACCAGATGAAAGGTATGACAGGTACAAACCTGATGACTATCTTAGAGAGCCGTCTTGATAATGTTATCTTCCGTCTTGGATTTGCAAGAACCAGAAGAGAAGCAAGACAGATCGTTGACCACAAATTCGTTACAGTTAACGGAAAGTTAGTTAACATTCCTTCTTACCTGGTAAAAGCTGGCGATGTAATCGAAATCAAAGAGAGCCGTAAAAATTCCCAGAGAATGAAAGATGTCGTAGAAGTAGCTGGCGGCAGATTAGTTCCGGAATGGCTTGATGTTGATGCAGAGAAAATGCAGGGAACCGTAAAAGAGTTACCTTCCAGAGAAATGATTGATGTACCAGTAGACGAGATGCTTATCGTCGAGTTGTATTCTAAATAATCATAAACTAGCGGGCTGAAAGAAGAAACAAATTACCCGAAAGAAGGAGGGGCTTTGTAGTGTTCGATTTTCAAAAACCAACAATTGAAATTGCTGAAATTTCTGAAGACAAAAGATATGGAAGATTCGTATGCGAACCTTTGGAAAGAGGATATGGTACAACACTTGGTAATTCTTTAAGAAGAATCATGTTGTCATCCCTGCCAGGTGCAGCAGTAAGTCAGGTTAAAATCGATGGTGTACTTCATGAGTTCAGTTCTATTCCTGGCGTAAAGGAAGATGTTACTGAAATCATTATGAACATCAAAGAGCTTGCAATCCGTAATAACAGTGCTGATGATGAGCCTAAGGTAGCTTACATTGAGTTCAGTGGTGAAGGCGTTGTTACAGCAGCAGATATTCAGGTAGATCAGGATATTCAGATCATGAATCCGGATTTAGTAATTGCACACTTAAACGGCGGTGCTGATTCCAAATTATACATGGAATTAACCATTACCAAAGGTAGAGGTTATGTCAGCGCAGATAAGAATAAAGATGCAGATTTACCAATTGGTGTAATCGCAGTAGATTCTATCTATACACCGGTAGAGCGTGTGAACTTATCCATTCAGAATACCCGTGTGGGTCAGATTACCGATTACGATAAACTGACACTTGATGTATATACCAATGGAACACTTGCTCCAGATGAAGCAGTCAGCTTAGCTGCAAAGGTATTAAGCGAGCACTTAAGTCTTTTCATTGACCTTTCCGAGAATGCTAAGACAGCAGAAGTCATGATTGAGAAAGAAGACAATGCGAAGGAAAAAGTTCTTGAGATGAACATTGACGAACTGGAGTTATCCGTACGTTCTTACAACTGCTTGAAGAGAGCAGGTATCAATACTGTTGAAGAACTTACAAACCGTACACCGGAAGATATGATGAAAGTTCGTAACCTTGGACGTAAGTCTTTGGAAGAAGTATTAGCAAAATTAAAAGAATTAGGCCTTCAGCTCAATCAGGGCGACGAGGTTTAAGATAACTCAGTGCAGCAGCACCAGTAAGTCCGACGAGCGTGGTGATGTTGATTCATGAGTGGCACAAAACAAGCATTCGGTAAGTAAGTCCGATGAGCATGGCCGGATGTACCACAAATGGAGGAATAAAAATGGCAAAGTATAGAAAATTAGGAAGAACATCTTCCCAGAGAAAAGCATTACTGAGAAATCAGGTAACAGCATTATTAAACAATGGTAAAATTGTTACCACAGAAGCAAAAGCAAAAGAAATCCGTAAAATTGCAGAAGGCCTTATTGCAATGGCAGTTCGTGAGAAAGATAACTTCGAAGAAGTTACTGTAAAAGCTAAAGTTGCAAGAAAAGACAAAGACGGCAAGAGAGTAAAAGAAGTTGTAGATGGTAAGAAAGTTACTGTATATGACGAAGTTGAAAAAACAATCAAGAAGGATAATCCTTCCCGTCTTCATGCAAGAAGAGAGATGTTAAAAGTTCTTTATCCTGTAACTGAAGTTCCTACAGAAGCAGCTGGAAAGAAGAAAAATACAAAGAAAGTTGATTTAGTTGCAAAATTATTCGACGAAATCGCACCTAAGTATGCAGATCGTAACGGTGGTTACACAAGAATCGTAAAGATTGGTCAGCGTAAAGGTGACGGAGCTTTAGAAGTTCTTATCGAGTTAGTATAATTAACATCGTTTTATATGAATCAAAAAAGAGTCAGGACATTCGTGTCCTGGCTCTTTTTTTGCTTGTTTACAGGAAATGAGACATTTGTCAACTTGATGGAAAGAGACAATTGTATATAATGAAATTAAGACAAAAGAATGGAGCAGGGAACAGACGATGAGACAATTTATGAAACCAGAAAGAATTCGAATCATAGCAGTGCTGGCTATTTTCAATTATATATTTTTAGGCTCGGAGTATCTGTTTGACAATATGATACGCTATGCAACAGATTCCGCAGGAGTAGTAAGGGCACAGAACTATGTGCTGGGAATCAGCGTAATAGGATTCCTGTTATTCCCATGCATTAACCGTTATTTTAACCAGAAGATGCGGGAGATAGGTTTATATTTATTGCCGATAGCAGGAATCATCTGCATTTTCGTAATTCAGGAGCATTTGTCCTATCGAAGTATGCTTTTATCCGGATTCCTGCTTTATATTTTATATGGCATGATTGGAAGTGCTGTACATTATTATGCTGTGGTAAGCCTTTCGACAGAAAAAGGACTTGCACAAACCGTTGGATTTGGATATGCATTTGGATTACTGCTTCAGTTTATCAGCAATAATCTGATACATAACAGCACTGTAGAGTCTGTTGCACTTTCCGTTTTTCTGGCGGCAATGGTATTGCTGGTTCGCAGACTGAGTCTGGAATGCAGCCGGGGGGTAGTAGGAGCAGAGGATTCAGGGTCAGATTCAGATACTGATATCCGGAAGAATAACAGGCGAAGCCTCCGGCATCCGATGCTTGCGGCATTGCTTTTGATTTCGATAGTGGTTCTGATGACATGCATTTTTTCCAGTCTGGACAATGCAGTAACTTTAGTACATGCAGGTGGAAGTGTAGATATTGGTCAGTGGCCGAGATTATTGCTTGCGGTAAGCGGACTGTTGGCAGGAGTACTTTTTGATATAAAAGAGCATAGATTTATGCAGATTATGATGTACTGTGTGACACTGCTTTCAACAATGTGTGTAGTGATAATAGTCTGGGGCGGACCATTTATGGCAGGTCTTATTGTGTTCTATTTGTCCGCAGGCTTCTTTGTGGTATATTTTACCACCAGTTTTATGGACCTTTCCTATTATATGAAAGTACCGGAGTTATGGGCTGGACTTGGAAGGGCAACAAATAATATCTGTGTCGGGATTACAGGAACTATTTCCCTGATGCTGATAGAGACCGGGGATGGAATGCGCATCAGCATCATAGCATTGATTTTATTTGCAGTTATCAGTATGCTGGTATATTTGTATATGGTACAGTTTCGTATGGATATACAGGAAGAAAATATGGCGAAAATGTTGGAAAAAGAACGTGAAAAATTTTTGGAGGATAAATTTCAGGCGTTTGTGAAGAATTATGCACTTACAAACAGGGAGCAGGATGTGTTAAGGTTATTGCTTTCTTCTGATGAAAGTGCGCAGGTAATAGCAGAGCAGCTATATATTTCAAGAGCAGCATTGTACCGTTATATGGCCTCTTTAAATGAAAAGACAGAGACGAAGTCGAGAATTGGGCTTCTTCAGTTTTATTATAGCTGGAAACAGCCATAAATTGTGGAAAATCCCTAACATGAGACAAATGTAAACTTATCAAAACAGGTGGGAAAAGCGTATATTCATATAGTAAAAGGACAGAAAAGGAAGGAGGAAAAACGTGAGAAAAAAATCCATTAGAGGATTGCTTTGTCTGCTCGTGCTGGTGGTACTGGGAGGCTGCGGAAAGGCAAAAGTTGAGTTTGCTTCTACAGAGGAGATCGTTCCGGTAGAAGAAATGGAACAGGCAGAAACAATTAACAATACGGATGATACAGAGGAAGAAAATACAGAAGCTGTCTGTGAAAAGATAAAGGAAGCTGCACAGGAGGTTATTGCAGAAGAAAAAATTGAGGCAGAGCTGCAGGTGGCTGATCATGAAAGTGAGAATGCAGTGCCGCAAAATCCATGTACTGCCTGTGGCGGAACCGGAAAATGTCAGGAATGTAAAGGTGATGGCTATCGGGGAAGTGGGTATAGTGTATCCTGCCCGAGATGTCATGGGGCATTGACAGAGACCTGCATATACTGTGATGCAAACGGAAACAGTATGAAGCATGAAGGAATTTGTGATTTTCCGAACTGTATGGGAGCACATGTATATGCATGTACCATATGTGGCGGAGGAACGAAGCCGGTCACCTGCGAAAGCTGTGGTGGCAGCGGAGCCTGCAATGTGTGCGGTGGAAGTGGCAGTTTATAGAAGAAAGTAAAGGAGAAAAAATATGAAGATGCGAAAGAAAATTTCCTGGTTGTTAAGCTTTTTTATGGTATTTTCATTATTTATGGGAAGTGCCGGCATGATTGTAAAAGCTGATGGACAGAAAGCAGTGGTCAGAATTGCAAGACAGGACAGCACAGCGACCGGAACCGTGTATTATAAATGGGATACGGCGGCTGAATGGACAGAAGTAAACCAGACTGCATATAATGATACACCAATAGAAATAAACAGACCGGATGACAGTCTTGATCATACGGTACATTTTAAAGTAGTATGTGGAACGGATACAATAATCAATCACTGTCAGGTGAATAAAAATGGTGCACAGGATGCAAGCCTTGACAAGAATATACTTACATCAGAGGGAGGACAGGCATTTTCTGTAAGTGCCTCAGAGCAGGTGGAACTGATTCTGGAATTTCGTACTGCAGCATCCGGAGGCGGTGGTTCCACAACGGGTCCGGCATCCGGAGAAACAATTGCAGTTACAGCAACTGCAGTGGGAGGAGCAATTGGAGACTTACAGATAGATGGCATGAGGATTGGTTCCGGAATGGGAACGAATATATTGGGCAGCTTTGCCGGAGATAAGACGCAGCAACACAGAGTGGCAATTGCAGCAGATTTTGGTTATGCATTTGCATCCATTATGGTAAATGGAACAGCAATTCCATTAGGTGGAACGACAGACAATCTGGAATTTGAAGTGGCTCCGGCAGATTCTTATCAGATTGAAGTGGCACTGACTACGAACAGCAGCCGTAATTATAATATCGTATGGACACCATCCCTTACAGTAGCAGAACAGCATGGATTTGGAAATGACTGCGTTATTGAACATGGAAGCGTGGAAATAATCAGTGCACAGTTAGAGGATGGAACTGTGGTAAATGCAGCAGAACTGGCAGGTGGAAATATAGCAGATGCATCCACAAGACTGGATGGAGACTTTGGCTATGCCGAATTTAAAGCAGGCACCAAAGTAACCATTAAGTTTACACCGGATTATGGTTATCAGTTATTAAGCGCATCTTTAAATGGTGGAAAGCTGACAGCAGTAGATTCACAGGTAAGTACCTTTGTATTGGATATGCCTGCAACAGATTTGCATCTGAGTGCATTATTTAAAAAGTCAGAGGATAAAGTAAATACGGCAAGTACAAAAGTAGATGGTGCAACCCTTGGGAATGCAGAAAACATTATTGGTTCCGGAAATCTTCAGTTAAACATTGCAGATATCAGTGGAACAGAACTGAATCAGATACAGAGTGGCATGCAGGCACAGGCAGGAAATGGAGAGATTCAAAGCTATCTTTCCATGGATTTATTCCAGGTCGTAAACAAAGGAAATTCCAACGATGCATGGGAAACCCAGTTGACCGATTTAAATGCGAAATTAAATGTAACCCTTCAGGTAAAAGATGAGATGAAGAACCAGCAGGGAACTTATTATGTGATTCGAGAGCATGATGGTGTCTATGAAAAACTTCCTGCAACGTATGATGCAGCAAGTGGAACCATAACCTTTGCAACTGATAAATTTTCGGCATATGCACTGGTATTTGAAGCCGGAACTTCATCAGGTACAACAACGCCGGGAAGCGGAACAACAGGAAATGGTGCAGCAGGAAGCAGCACAGCAGGAAGCGGTACTGCAGGAAGTAGTACAACAGGAAATACCACCGCAGGAAACACATCACAGACCGCAACCGTGAAAACAGGAGACATGACTCCGGTTGGCATCTGGTTTTTACTGGCACTGTGCAGTGGCATAGGAGCTATTTATTTTGGATGCAGAAAACGGATAAAAAATTGATAGAATATATTGGCAGACCACTCCTATATTGTTATAATGAAAAAGGTTCATGAAAATGTTATGCAAATCAGCAGGAGGGTTTAGAAATGAGATTTAATATTGAAGGCGAACCAATGCCGGTTGTAGTCTGTGAATTAGAGTCAGGCGAAATGATGATTACCGAAAAGGGAGCAATGTCCTGGATGTCTCCGAATATGCAGATGAATACGGTTGGCGGCGGAATTGGAAAAATGTTTGGAAGAATGGTTAGTGGAGAGAGTATGTTTTTAAATACATACACTGCAATGAATGGTCAGGGAACCATTGCATTTGCATCCAGTTTTCCAGGATGTATCCGAGCATTTGAGATTCAGCCAGGGTCAGATATTGTATGTCAGAAGTCAGCATTTTTAGCATCTACTTCAGGAGTAGAATTGTCCGTATTTTTCCAGAAGAGAGTAGGAGCTGGTTTCTTTGGCGGAGAAGGATTTATTATGCAGAGGCTTTCTGGACAGGGAATGGCATTTGTTGAATTTGACGGCTATATCAAAGAGTATATGCTTCAGCCTGGCCAGTCAATTATCGTAGACACAGGATATCTTGCAGCAATGGATTCTTCCTGTTCTATCGACATACAGACCGTACCTGGCCTTAAAAATATCATGTTTGGTGGAGAGGGAGTATTCAATACCGTAGTAACCGGACCGGGTCGTGTATTCTTACAGTCCATGCCAATCTCACAGATGGCAGGATGCCTGCGCCCATATCTTCCGAGCGGAAAATAAGAGATGAATTTAAATTAACAGTAGATAGATATGCTCCCTTCTGGGTAGATAAGTGAAATAATAAAATCACTTACTACTTAGGAGGGAGCATTTTCTATATCTAAATTTAAGAATAGTCTTGAAGAACTAAAAGATTCTGGAACAGGAGAAAAAATTATCATGATAAAAAGCAAAACGACAAAGGGCTGAAATGGAGACATCATAAAAAATTCAACAAAATAAAAGAGGGGGCTGAGCCGATTACTTCATAAATATATATACCAGGCAATAAAGGAAGTAAACGAACCACATAATTATTCAATATTAGAATTATGTAGATTAGCCAATATATCGCGAGTCGCTTATTTTAGGTGGGTTCATTGAAAGACACCATCAATGAGCCAGAAAATGAAAGAATAGCTGGATATTTTTATGCAGTTCTATTGTCTATTTGACGGGGAGTGTTTCAGATTAACTACAACCGCTTTATTATATTTGCATAAAAAACTTGACAAAATGTAGTAGAAAGTGTAGTATTTGAATATATAAAATTTTGAACGATGCGGGAGATATTTATGAAGGTAGATGGGGAAAAGGTTCTTTATCAGAAAATAGGTGTTACAATTCGCGAATTAGCACTGAGTCTGCTTTCAAAAAATGTGGGTGAACGCATCCAATCGATTTCTCGCTATCAGGAAGAATTTCAGGTTTCCAGAGGAACTATTCAGAATGCAATTTGTTATCTGAAAGAAGTTAGGGCAGTGGAACTGGTATCATGTGGACATCTGGGAACTTTTATAGAAAAGATTGATTATGAAAAACTGCAGGAATGCTGTCTGACACAGGGACTTATGGGAATCATGCCATTGCCGTATTCGTTGATTTATGAAGGAATGGCAACTGCTATGTATGAACAGCTTAAAGATTTAAGGTTTAATATGGCATATGTAAGAGGTGCAATTGGAAGAATTGAATTGGTAGAATCAGGAGCTTATCACTTTGCAATTGGTTCGCAGTTTGCAGTGGAACATGAAATTCAGTGTGGCCGGGAAATAGAGGCTGTGTTTAATTTTGGGGTGGGCAGTTATCTGTCAAAACATGTTTTACTCTTACGGGATCACGGTAAGAACGGAATTACAGAGGGCATGCGTGTGGCATATGACAGTGAATCACTAGACCAAAGCTGTCTGACAACCAATATAGTAAAAGGAAAAAAAGTAGAGCTGGTAAATATGCGTACACAACAGACAATCACTGCCCTTTTAGACGGTAATATTGATGCTGGCGTATGGAATTATGACGATGTATTAGAGAATCATTGTTTAGATGACTTGAAAGTTGTTTTTTTAACAGAATCTGAGTATAATGAAAAATTTTCAACAGCAGTTATGGTTATACGTAAAAACAATAAGTATCTAAAAAAAATACTTGAAAAAAATATCAGTGTTAGTAAAACATTAGAAATTTTATCAGATGTATGCAAAGGAAAAAAACATCCATATTACTAGGAATTATATTTTTTACGCCCAATATACAAAAAAATGTATATTATAAAAAACTGAAATAGATTGAAAAATCTGTTTCTATATATTTTAAATGAATGTACAAAAAAATGAACATTAGAAGGAGATGAAAAGAATGGAGAATTTGTATGAGAGACTTGATATCCTTGAGCAGGCTGGGTTGATTACACCCTTTGTTTCTGAGCAGGCAAAAAAGATTGTTGAGTTGATTACAGAATGCGGTAGTCCTATGGATGAAGAAAAGATGGCGATGTTTACAACGCATATTGCAATGGCAATTCAGAGAATACTGAATGGTGATGTGGAAAATCCTTTGGAGGAAGCAGTGCTGGAAGAATTGCGGAAGGAAGAGGCATATGAGAAAGCAGATGAAGTTGCTGAAAAGATTTATGATATTATCGAAGTTGAATTTCCAGAGACAGAGAAAGAGTATCTTGTAGTTCACTTATGTAATCTTTTTTCATAAAAAAAATAAAGGAGGAAAGAAAAATGAGGATTGCAATTGGAGGAATGCAAAAAAATGAAATGGAGCAGGAAATTTTAAAATGCTGCC
Source organism: Roseburia sp. OM04-10BH (assembly GCF_003462605.1). Classification (NCBI taxonomy): domain Bacteria; kingdom Bacillati; phylum Bacillota; class Clostridia; order Lachnospirales; family Lachnospiraceae; genus Roseburia; species Roseburia sp. OM04-10BH. The sequence goes on along the minus strand of NZ_QTZI01000007.1, from coordinate 81,283 downwards.
CAGATGCACAGACTATTATTACTAATGATATGAAGGCTGCATCCATGATTAAGAAAGGAGAGGTAGATTATTACATCGGAGCATGTGAAAGCGGTGGAGGTTCCGCAATTTCTATTTTGATTGGACTTGTTGGTTATAATAAGTGTTGTACAGTCTGTAAGAATGGTGGAACTCCAAAGAAAGAAGAAATTGAGAAGTTTGTAAATGATGGAAAGGTTTGTTTTGGAATGGCTGTATCACAGCTTGATATTACGGTACCGGTACTTATGAAAGTTTTAATGGAACATGATAGTGCTAAGTAAAAAATAAAGGAGAGGAATGTAAAATGGAACTGAGTGTATTAAATGTAATTATTGTTATGCTGGTCTGTGCAATGACAGCATTTATGTCCCATATGGGTATGGCAGTTTTTCATGATGGAATTCGTCCGGTAATTCCGGAATATATTGAAGGTCGTATGCATCGAGGTGAAATGGCTTCAATTGCATTTGGACTAAGTGTTGGTTTTATTGCATCGGTGGGAATTGGAAATGCATTGGTAACAAATCTTTTGAATCCATGGTTATTATTTCTGGCGACGGATATCATTGGTATTGCAGCACCAAAGAAATGGCTTGCACCGATTTTCGGTGCACTTTGGGGATTGATTTGTCTGACCGGAATTGGTGGAATTAATGCAGTATTAACTGGAATGCCAGTAGATTTAATTTCAGCTATGGGCGATGTAGGTACATATGTTGTTACAGGTTTTGCGCTGTTTCCTATTGTAGCAATTATTATGCAGTTTGGAATGAAAACAGGAGTTATAACAGCTCTTATTGTTTTAGTTTTTCGTTTTTCCGGTCCTAAATTTTCTACGATTAGTGCAGATGCATGGACAATGATGGTTGGTGTAATTGCACTGGTAGTACTTTGTATTTTGAAGGATGTGAGAAAAAAGGAAAAAAGAGAAGATGAGGATATGAATATTTTCTCTGAGAGAACGGCAAGAATCAGAAAAAACCTTCCGTTTTTAATGATTGCGGGAGCCTTAATTGCGGTTGCCTGCAATGTACATATTCTTGCAGGATCAGATGTATCCATGTTTGACCTTTCAAAAGCTTATGCAATGACAGATTCTGTAGCAGCACAATCACTGATTAAAACAGTTGCAACAAATGAGTTTATGAGAGCATTAAGCTTTATCCCATTAATTGCAACAACAGCAGTTACTACAGGCGTTTATGGAGTGGCTGGTTTTACATTTATCTATGTGGCAGGATATATTTGCCCAAATCCAATTGTAGCAGCTATTGCAGGTGCGGTAATTATATTTGTGGAAGTTATGTTACTTGGATTTATTGGGAAGTTTTTAGGTCATTTTCCATCTATGCGTGATGCATCAGATAACATCCGTAGTGCAATGAATACCTGTGTTGAATTTGCACTTTTAATTGGCTCGACGGCAGCATGTTGTACAATGGGAGCTTCAACATCAGCAGGAGCAGCAGGTGGATTTGCACTTGGCGCATGCATTTACCTTATTAATGAAATGACTGGTAGAAAAATTATGCGTATGGCGATTGGACCAATCGCAGCAATTGCAACAGGTGTAATTTTAAATTTAACTTATCTGATTGGGTTGACACCGTTAGTATAAAGAGTTTCAGCAGAGGAAATTTTCCTCTGCTGATAAAAATGGAGGAAAAAATATGATTTTGACTGTAAACGGAGAAATTTTGCCGGAAGAATTAGGCATTACAATGTGCCATGAGCATCTGGCAGTAGATTTGTCTCCGGTAAGAGGAGATAAAGATTCGGATTTTGATGATTCCTCATTAATCATAGATGAATTAAACAAAATGAAACAATACGGGGTAAAATCTGTAGTAGAAGTATCTTGTAATGATATGGGGAGAGATGTGAAGAAACTTCAGATGTACAGCAAAGCGTGTGGAATTCATATTATTGCGGCAACAGGATTTTATTTGGCAGAATATCATACACAGAAAGTAAGAGAGTCTAATGCTGAAGAGTTATGCGATATTTTTTGTAAGGATATTTTAGAAGGAATTGATGATACCGGAGTAAAAGCAGGAGTAATTGGCGAGGTGGCATCTGGCGAACCACAGATGAGACCGAGCGAGAAAAATGTGCTTACAGCTGCAGCAATGGCAGGAAAAAAGACCGGAGTAGCGGTAACGACACATTGCCAGCTTGGAAAATTGGCACAGGAGCAGATAGAGATATTTGAACAGCAGGGAATGGATCTTACAAAGGTAGTTCTTGGGCATTTGGATCTTGCAAATGACAGAGATTATTATGAGAAAATTTTAAAAACAGGAGTCAATATCGGTTTTGATACAATTGGAAAGACTGCTTATCTGAGTGATGAGCAGCGCGCAGATAATCTTTTGTGGCTGATAGAACGTGGCTGGGAAAAACAGATTGTACTGTCACAGGATATTTCACGCAAGAGTTATTTGTCAAGGGGGGGAAAATATTCTGGATATATGACGGTTATGAAAGACTTTGTGCCGCTTCTTAGAGCAAGAGGAATCAAACAGGAGACCTTAAATAGATTTTTGATTGAGAATCCGGCAAGAATTTTTGATAAAGCAGATTGAGGTGATTATTACGAAAACATATCCTTTAAAAAGCCTTACAGTAGAAGAAGCAACAGAACTTCAATTTTATATTGTAGATTGTATTACAAGAAATATGAGTGGAAGGGAAATGCTTTCAAGAGGAGATCTTGGAGTTGTAAGTGGAAAAAATAAACCGATTATAACAGAAAAAGCGGAGCGTGTAATAGCAGAAGTTTTTGACACTGAGGCATGTATGTTGGTGCGTGGAGCAGGAAGCGGATCAATCCGCATGGGGTTGCATGCAATACTTCATCCGGGAGATTCAATACTTGTTCATAAGGCTCCTATATATAATACGACAAAAACATCATTAGATATGATGGGGATTAGAATTGTGGAAGCAGATTACCACAATCAGGATGAAATAATAAACGTAATAAAAGAGAATCCACAAATTAAAGCCGCATTGGTGCAATATACAAGACAGAGTCCGCAGGATCATTATGATATGGAAGAGGTAATTAAAGCAATAAAATCCGAGCATGAACTGACTGTTTTGACAGATGATAACTATGCTGCATTAAAGGTTTCAAAAATTGGAGTTCAGTGTGGTGCTGATTTGTCCTGTTTTTCTTCTTTTAAATTATTAGGCCCGGAAGGGGTCGGCATCATTGTCGGTAAAAAGAAACTTATTGATTCATTAATTAGTGAAAATTATTCAGGGGGGATGCAGGTTCAGGGGCATGAAGCATTGGATGTATTACATGGATTGGTGTATGCGCCAGTCGCACTTGCACTGGAAGCCGGAGTAAGTGAAGAATGTGTACAGAGATTAAATGCAGGAGAAATTCCAGAGGTAAAGCAGGCATTTGTTGCAAATGCACAGTCAAAAGTGATTTTGGTGGAATTTAAAGAAAAAATAGCAAAAACAATTTTAAAAGAAGCAGAAAATCTTGGAGCAGCGCCATATCCGGTTGGCTGTGAGTCAAAGTATGAAATGGTACCATTGTTCTATAGAATTTCTGGAACTTTTCGAAAAACAGATCCGCTGTTGGAAGAGCGAATGATTCGTATCAACCCATTGAGAGCCGGAAGTGATACAGTAATCAGAATCATAAAAGAATCTATAGAAAGAGGAAAGAGATGTTTATAGATAAAATACAGAAAACAAATCAGGAACTGCTGGATGTTGCATTTGCGTTTCAGCAAAATGGGCAGATTTTACCAGATTCTTATGTGATAGATATGGACATTTTGCTGGATAATGCAGCAAAAATTTTGAAAGAAGCGAAGAAAAACGGAGTAGAACTTTTCTTCATGCTGAAACAGGTGGGGAGAAATCCATATATAGCCCGGAAACTGATGGATATAGGATATGAAGGGGCAGTTGTTGTTGACTTTAAAGAAGCCCGGATAATGATGGATGCAGGAATCCCGATTGGAAATGTGGGACATCTGGTACAGATTCCAAATGCAATGATTCCGGAACTGGTAGCATATCATCCAAAGGTAATTACGGTCTATTCCATGGAAAAATTAGAATGCATACAGCAGGCTGCGAAAGAACAGAATATTACACAGAAAGTGCTTCTTCGTGTATATGATAATGGAGACATTATTTATCCAGGACAGACAGCCGGCTTTTTGTTAAATGAACTGAAAAAAATTACAGCCGATATATTGGAAAATTATCCTAATATACAGATTGCAGGAGTTACGTCATTTCCATGCTATTTATATGATGAGAAAAAAGGCGATATAGAACCAACCTATAATCTTTTAACAGTAAAAGAAGCAGTTGACATATTAAAAGAAGTAGGTGTTGAGGTAAAAATTGTCAATACACCATCTGCAACATGTACTAGAACTGTACAGAAGATGGTGGAGTTTGGTGGAAATTGCGGAGAACCTGGGCATGGATTGACCGGAACTACTCCTATGCATGCAGTGTGCGACATGGAAGAGACTCCGTGTATTGTATATGTAAGTGAGATTTCACATAATTTTGAAGGAAAAGCCTATTGCTATGGTGGTGGGCATTATAGACGGTCACATATGAAATATGCATTAGTAGGCAGAAATTTAAAGAATGCACAAAAGATGGAGGTATTACCACCGTCTTTGGAAAGTATAGATTATCATTTTGAACTGGAAAAAGAGTGTGAAATTGGAGTAGCTGCGGTAATGGCATTTCGTTTTCAGATTTTTGTAACCAGGAGTGATGTTGTAATCATGGAGGGAATCCATAAGGGAAAACCTGAAATCGTGGGTGTCTATGATAGTTTAGGAAGGAGAAAAAAATGAGTAAAAGGTTTGTCGTGATTGTATTGGATGGATTTGGAATAGGTGCAATGAATGATGCAGCAAGGGAAAGACCAGGGGATGAAAAAGCTAATACGTTAAGAAGTATACTTTCGGATTATCCGGACATGAAATTGGCTAATCTGGAACAACTGGGGCTTATGAATGCATTTGGGGCAGAAAGCAATGATATGAAGTATTGCGAGTCGGCAAACTTTGGAAAGTCAGAGTTGATGCATTTTGGAGCAGATACTTTTATGGGACATCAGGAAATTATGGGAACATTGCCAAAGAGACCAACCATGCATCCATTTCAGGAAAAGGTTGATGAGGTTTATCAGCATTTAAAGGAAAATGGACACAAGGTAGAATTTGTGGTAAGAGGAAATCTAAGGTATATTGTGTGCGATGACTATGTTACCGTAGCGGATAATCTCGAGGCAGATCTTGGAATGTGCTACAATGTTACGGCACCATTAGATTATATTTCTTTTGAAAAGGAATATGAGATAGCAAAGCTGGTCAGAGAAGTTGTTACTGTTGGAAGGGTTATTGTATTTGGTGGAACAGGAAACACAATGGAGGATTTGTACCGTGCAGAGGAGATAAAAGAGGGAAAGTTTATTGGAATTGCATCTGCAAAGTCAAAATCCTACGAACATGGTTATCAGTGCCTTCATCTGGGCTATGGCGTAGACGAAAATGTTCAGGCACCTACAATATTAGGGAAAGCAGGAATTCCAGTCACATTGATTGGAAAAGTGGCAGATATTGTCACAAATAAAATGGGAGTCAGCATATCCTGTGTACCGACAGATGAGTGCATGCAACTTACGATAAAGGCAGTAAAAGAAAATGAACAGGGATTTATATGTACAAATGTGCAGGAAACAGATCTTGCCGGACATTCACAATCTTCTATGCAGTATCGAAAGATTTTGGAAAAGGCAGACAGAGGACTTGGGGAATTATTACCACTTCTAACGGAAGAAGATATTCTGGTGGTAATGGCAGACCATGGAAATGATCCGGATATCGGACATAGTAAACATACACGGGAATGTGTACCATTGTTGGTGTATAAAAAAGGAATACAGGGGCGACACTTGGGTATCCGCAAAACACTATCAGATGTGGGAGCTTCCGTCTGTGAATATTTTGGGGTAAAAGCACCGCAGAATGGAACAAGTTTCCTAAACAAAATACAGTAAGCTATGGAGATACAATATGGAAGTAAAAATTGTCGAAAATTATCAAGAAATGAGCAGGCTTGCAGCAATACTTCTTGCGGCGGAGGTTATAGAAAATCCGCACACAATTTTAGGTCTGGCAACTGGTTCCACTCCTGTGGGACTTTATAAAGAATTAATCACAATGTATCAGAATGGAAAGTTGGATTTTTCAGATGTAAAAACATTTAATCTGGATGAATATGTGGGACTTGCAGCAGAACACGAGCAGAGTTACCATTATTTTATGAAGAAAAATTTGTTTGAACATATAAATATGAAGGAAGAAAATATACATATTCCACGAGGGGATGCCGCAGATATTTCAGAGGAAGCATTGCGGTATGAACAGGAAATACAAAAGACAGGGAAGATTCAATTACAACTTTTGGGACTTGGGGAAAATGGACATATTGGATTTAACGAACCGGCGGATTCTTTTTCTGTACAAACAGGAGAAATTGTCTTGGCAGACAGCACCATAGAAGCCAATCAGAGATTTTTTGAAAGAAGAGAGGATGTGCCTAAAACAGCTATTTCTATTGGAATCGGCACAATAATGAACGCTGAAAAAATACTTCTTGTGGCGTGTGGAGAAAAAAAAGCAAAAGCAGTAAAGTCTGTTGTAGAGGGAAGGGTCACACCACATGTTCCGGGAAGCATATTACAGTTTCATCCGCATGTGACTGTAATAGCAGATAGAGCAGCGACAGCTCTACTGAAAAAATAAAAGTACTGAATTTTAGAAAAGAAAAGGGCATTGCACTAACATAATATGATTTAGTGCGATGCCCTTTAAATATACTTTATTTACTGGGAAATTTGTGCTTGAGACGAAAGATGTGATACATCCATATAGTTTGGAAGTCCGTTGTGATATGCAATCGGAACTTCGCCCTGTATCAGCGGGGTGAGATAAGTAAGCATCTCATACGTGACATTGTTGCCTCTGGCATTAATCCATTCGCGCGGAACGGATTTCGCTTCGTTTGCTATATTTTTGATCTCTGCGTAGTCGTATGCAATGGTATAGGGTGCATCAGAGGTTCGTTTCATAATGACCATCGAAGCGGTGACACCCTGCAGAGCCAACGATACGGCTTTCTCTCCGGATAAGAACGCTTCCTTTAAATCGGTGGCAGAGGAGAGATGCACTGCGCAGCGCTGCAGGATGTTAATTTCAACGGAGCGGACCTTGACAGGAAGGCTTGCCCTGATCAGAAGTTCCAAAGCTTTTCCGGCGCCACTCAACTGGCTGTGACCGAATGTGTCGGAAGAGTTTTCTCCAGCACTGATGTAATTGCTGTTACTGTCATGAATTCCCTCTGAGACGGCGACAATCACATTGTTTTGCACGGTGAGAAGATCACGCACATCTTCAACAAAACTTTCGGTGTTAAAATCACTCTCCGGAAGATAGATCAGGTGCGGCGCGCTGCAATATGAATTGCGAGCGAGTGCGGATGCAGCCGTCAGCCAGCCGGCGTCGCGTCCCATAATCTCGATAATCGTAACGCTTTTAACTGGATAAATAATCGTGTCATGCGCAATCTCAAGGAGTGTAGATGCGATGTATTTTGCAGCAGAGCCAAAGCCCGGAGTGTGATCGGTAATCATAAGATCGTTGTCGATGGTCTTTGGGATGCCTATAATCTGAATATTGCTACCGATTGAGTCAGCATAAGAGGAAAGTTTTAACACGGTATCCATTGAATCATTTCCACCGATATAGAAAAATGCCTTAATGTTTAAAGCCTTAAATTGTGCAAAAATCTTCTCATAATCGGATGCATCTTCATGGTAATCCTTTAATTTGTAGCGGCACGAGCCCAGATACATGGCCGGTGTAGTTGCAAGCCGCTGTAATGTGTCTTTGCCGGAAGCCGCCAGCTCCGTAAGATTTAAGTAATGCTGGTTCAGAATACCGAGAATACCATTGATCGAACCGTAGACTGTTCCATAATGTCCAATAGATGCGCGGATGACGCCCACAAGACTGGCATTGATTGCAACGGTCGGACCGCCGGATTGCGCAACGATGCAATTAGGTAAATTTATATGCTGTGTCATGGTAAAAATCCTCCTCCTATACGATATAAAGTTTGATACCCATATCCTGAATAATGTTTTTCCATTCATCCGTAATGCCGCTGTCTGTGACAATTGCATCGACGGAATTGAGCGGTGCAACAAAAGCAGAACGTACCAGTCCAAACTTGCTGGAGTCTGCTACGAGAATTGTGGAAAGAGAAGAGCTCATTGCCGCCTTTTTCGTCAGAACTTCATAGTTGTGCGCACAGGTGATGCCGAGTGCTTCGTGAATACCGGATGCAGCAAGGAAGAACTTGCTGGCACGGCGGCTTCTGATCAGTTCATTGGCATAGGAAGATTCAAACATCTGATCTGCCTTGTGCAGCAGACCGCCTGCTAACGTGAGCTGGATGCCTTCCTTTGGGAAAAGCTGCGTTAATGTATAGTAGTTATAACATGTAATATTCAGATTAATATGTTCCGGAATAAAATATGCCATAGCTGCAATCGTTGTACCGGAATCGAGGATGATGGTGTCGTTCGGTTGAATCAGTGACGCGGCAAACTGTCCTATCATCTGTTTTTCCTTCGCAAACTTCGTCTGTTCCGAGTGAAGCGTGTATTCGCTTTCAATATTTGTAATCATAGACTTGTCATTGACCGGCAACTGGATTCCGTGACTGCGCACAAACAGGTTATTCTCTTTTAAATATTTCAGATCCCGCCGTATCGTCATCTCGGATACATTTAACATTTCCGAGAGATCTTTGACCGATAGGGAAGGTGATTCCTGCAAAAAGGAATAGATTTCATTGATTCGTTGCTCCTTTTTCTTCAATATGTTCACCTCTCATTAAAAAAATCACAAGTTATTTGTATAAAGTATAACATAATACAACTTAAAAATGTTAGAAAATGTTCAAAAATGTTTGATTCATGAAAAATATACAAAAAAACAATATTTGGATTGTGGAAAATAGTTATACTGATAAAATGAAAATATTAAGAAAATATTGGAAAATAAAGAAATATTGAGAAAATGTGCGAAGTAACAAAAAATATAAAAATGTTAGAAATTGTTCAAAAACTAACAAATTTGGATTTGATGTACATAAAAATTCGTGGTAAAAAATAATTACAACGTATGAAGTGCACTACAATATACAAAAGTAAAGGAGAACGATATGGTAAATTTAAGCAGAAAAAAGTATGTGAGACTGCTTGTCGTAGCACTTATCATCTGTTTGATCAGTATGATCGGCGCAAGTCTCGTCAATACGAACTTTGGACACATCAAAGTACAGAACTTTAGTATTGAGGATGCAAACGGACACAAGATAGCACTCGTAATGTACAAACCGGAAAATGCAACGGCTGAGACGCCTGCACCGTGTGTTGTAACATTACATGGTAGTTTCGATGCAAAAGAGACACAGGATTACACCTGTCTGGAACTTGCAAAGAGAGGATTTGTTGTATTGTCCATGGACTGTGACGGACATGGAGATTCCGATAACTACAAAGACAACCCAATGGATGCTTTCTTTACAGTAACCGCGAACCCGGGTTCTGCATTTGAGGATATTTCTACATCTCCTGGATCAGGAATGTGTGATGTTGTAAATTACGCTTACAACAGCCTTTCATTTGTAGATAAGGATCAGATCGGTATCACAGGACATTCTCTTGGCGGTAAGATGGCGAATGCCTGCCTTGCTTACAACAAGATTCAGGAAGCAAACGGTGGTGTAAATCAGGTAGCAGCAGTATTCCTTATGGGAAATCAGCAGCTAAACATTGATGGTGTATGGCAGGATCATTTAAATTATGATCCGGATGACACACCGGACAGCGGCGACGAGATTCCGTTATACTACGATGTCGATTATGGTATTGATGCCGGACAGTTAGATGAGAACAACTATCAGACAGAAGCCGGTGGACCGCAAAACTTCTATAAGTCAGCCAATGCAAGAGTTCTCATTAACGAGCTTGATAATTATGATTTGCAGGAAGGCGATGATGTTGAAGTTGGCAAGATCTACGAAGGAACCGTACAGGGTTCTGAGGAGAAATATATCCGTGTTTTATATCAGCCTTATGAGACACATATTTTAAACCATTACTCATTGGCAACAACATCAAATCTGGTTGACTTCTTCCAGAATGCTTTTGAAGCACCGAATTACATTGATGCAGGAAGCCTTACAATCCAGTACAAGTGGTTCTTTAATACCATTGGTGTAATCGGATTCTTCCTCTCAGTATATGCATTTGCAAGTATTTTATTAACAACCGGTTTCTTTGGTACATTACTTGCCAAGAAGGAAAGCGACATCTACGTTCCGGCAGCACCAAAGGGTGTCAAAGGAAATGTAATTTACTGGGTATTCTTAGCATTAGGCGGATTACTTCCGGCAACATTCATGATTCCATTAGAGCAGTGGATTGGTGCCCACAAGGGAGCAGATTTCGCGACACGATCACTCTTCGGAACGAAGATCTGGCCACAGGGATTAACATTAGAACAGGGTATGTGGACAGGTGCGGCAGGACTCCTTGGATTAGCATTCTTCGCAATCGGTTATTTCCTGGTTAGTAAGAAGAATGGTGTAAAACCTGCTGACTGGAACTTAAAGATGAGCAGGTCCAATGTAGGTAAGACTATTTTAATCGTACTTGCATCAATTGGATTTGGATATGGTGTTGTAGGCTTTGCGAAGTACTTCTTCGGAGTAGATTTCCGTTTTATCAGCTATGTGATCAAGTGGCCTTCAAGTGGATCGCTCCTGATTGCATTAAGATTTATCCCATTAGTTGCAGTATTCTACTTTGCAAATGCACTGTGTCAGAACCTTTGCAATATGGTGGCAGGAAGAAAAGAGTGGTTAAATACATTACTGATGTGCCTTGCAAACATTATTGGTCTTGTATGCATCTGGGTCTACCAGTACTCAGGACTGATCTCAAAAGGAGTTGTAAGACTCGATAGTGCACGCGTAATGCTTACATGGCCATTATTCATTAACCTGACTGTGTGCACCATCATTTCCAGAAGATTCTATAAGAAGACTGGAAAGGTTTATATTGGAGCACTCATGAATACAATCCTGTTTACAGTGATTGGTTGCGCAAACACAATGACATTGTACTGTACAAACTGGTGGTTCTAAAAAACTGGGGGAGTATCCGGGATACTCCCCCAGCTATTAAAATCTGGTATGGAGGTAGAAATGAGAAAGATTATAAACGATCCTGATAACATTGTAGAGGAGATGATGGAAGGCTTTATTGCGGCGTATCATCATATGTATTACAAACATCCTGAAGTAAACAGTGTGATCAGCCGATGCAGAAGAAAAAACAAAGTGTCGTTGATTATCGGCGGTGGAAGTGGACATGAACCGATGTTTTCCGGTTTTGTAGGAGCAGGACTTGCCGATGCTGCATGCTGTGGAAACATTTTTGCTTCACCGGATCCGAAGAATATTTACGAAACCGGAAAAAGCATTGATGAAGGCAAAGGAATTCTGTTTGTATATGGCTGTTATGCAGGCGATAATCTGAATTTTGATATGGGTGAAGAGTTCCTGAATGCCAAAGGAATCAAGACCGCACATGTGCGTGTACAGGACGATGTGGCGAGTGCACCAAAGGAGCGAAGGGAAGACCGAAGAGGCATCGCAGGTGATGTCTTTGTGATCAAGATTGCCGGAGCTGCATGTGATGCAGGATTAGAACTTGAAGAAGTAACAAGAATTACGGAGAAGGCAAGAGACAATACCCGTACAATCGGAGTAGCCACAGCACCGGCTCAGCTTCCGGGAGCGGACAAGCCCATCTTTGAATTAGGTGAGGACGAGATTGAATACGGAATGGGACTTCACGGTGAAAAAGGTGTAGAGAGAACCAAATGGGAACCGGCAGATGTTCTGGTAGAGAAAATGTACCGTCAGATTATGGAAGATTCAGACTTGAAGCGTGGTGACAAAGTATGTGTTTTGGTCAACGGCTTAGGTTCCACAACAATTTTAGAACTATCAATCGTGTTCCGTAAGTTAAACGAACTGTTAAAAGAAGATGGAATCGGGATTTATGACACGGATTTAAATAACTACTGTACCAGTCAGGAAATGGGTGGATTTTCTATCACATTGATGAAACTGGACGATGAACTTAGGAAATATTACGATATGCCATGCTATTGTCCATTCTACGCAAAGGGAGCGGTTGAGCCTGTTGGAGAAGTGGCGGATGAGATTGAAGATACAGCACCAAAGAAAGAGAAGAAAGAAAAGAAGCAGCGGATAGCAAGCACTTATGTGAGAGGAAAGCATTACGAGAAGTTAAATGCAGAGGACTGCAGACAGATGCTTTTGTATATCGCGGATAAGATTCTGGCGAATGAGCCGTATCTGACCGAGGTGGACAGTGCAATTGGAGATGGCGATCATGGAATCGGCATGGCGACTGGCATGAAAAATGTGAAGGAAGTGCTTCTTGATATGGAAGGCGAGAAAAATGTATACAGTATCTTTGAGGAAGCCGGTAAAGCAATGCTTCTTAGCATGGGCGGTGCTTCCGGTGTTATCTTCGGAAGCCTTTATCTGGAAGGTGCTCTTGGTACGGAGAGCAAAGACTACCTTACTGCTGAGGACTTAAAGGCAATGGAAGAGAAGAGTCTGAAAGCCATCCAGGAGCGTGGCAAGGCAAGCGTCGGAGACAAAACAATGGTTGATGCGCTGGCACCAGCGGTAGAAGCAATGCAGCAGCATTACACCGAAGGTTTGGAGAAAATGCTCGAAGAGGCAGAGGCAGGCGCATTGCGCGGAGTGGAAAATACGAAGGATTGCATCGCCAGATTTGGCAGAGCAAAATCACTCGGCGAGAGAGCATTGGGATTCCAGGATGCAGGTGCAACCTCAACATGGTTGATCTTCCAGAGTATGAGAGAATTTGTGAAAGGAGAATAAGTAATATGAAGATAGCAATCGGATGCGACCCAAACGCACAGAAAGAAAAAGAAGAGGTTATAGCATTTATTGAGAAGAAGGGATACGGAACTGTAGAGGATTTCGGAAGTGAAGATCCAATCTATGCAAACGTGGCCATTAAGGTCAGCGAAGCAGTCGCTTCCGGTGGGTACGACAGAGGAATTTTAATCTGCGGAACCGGAATCGGAATGTCCATCTCCGCAAATAAAGTAAAAGGTGCATACGCGGCACTGGTTTCGGATGTTTATTCCGCACAAAGAGCGCGTTTGAGTAATGATGCAAACATCATCTGCATGGGAGCTTTTACAATTGGAAGCAAAGTAAGAGAACTGTTAGTTGAGGCATTTTTCGAGAACGAATTTGTAAAGGGATGTGTTTCACAGCCGAAAGTTGATGCGTTTGTGGAGTACGATCAGAATAGATAAGCAGGTAAAGCATATGAAACGAAAGAAATATTTTGGCAGTAATTTAAAAATGTATAAGAATGTCGCACAGACGGAAAGCTATCTGAAGGAGCTGGCAGACAGAACGAGAGAGCTTTGCATGCAGAATCCGGATATGGAATTGTTCATTCTGCCGTCTTACACGTCTTTGGAAACAGCGTCAAAAAGTACGGATCAGTCCGAAATCCATCTTGGTGCACAGAATATGTGCTGGGAGGATGAAGGTCAGTTTACCGGTGAGATTTCTCCGGTTATGTTAGAGGAACTTGACCTTCACCTTGTAATGGTAGGTCATTCCGAGCGCCGACATGTCTTTGGAGAGAGCAACATTGAGGAAAACAAGAAGATGCTCGCCGCGATGAAGCACGGCTTTACCGGTCTTCTATGCATCGGCGAGACGAAAGAAGAGAAAGGGTACGGTATCGCAGATGAGGTACTGCGTACACAGATCAAGGTTGGTCTGCATGGAATTGCGGCAGAGGATCTGGATAAAGTATGGATTGCATATGAGCCGGTATGGGCGATTGGTGTCAATGGTATACCAGCACCAGTGGAGTATGCACAGGAAAAGCATCATGTGATCCGAGAGACATTAAGAGAACTGTACGGCGAAGCCGCAGATGTTGTTCCGGCACTGTATGGCGGAAGTGTGAATCTTGAGAATGCGACTAGGCTTTTTGTACAGCCGGATATTGATGGCTTATATGTAGGAAGGGTTGCATGGGATGCAAAGCGTTTTGCCGGACTGATTGCAGATTGTCTGGCAACGGGTGAAAAGTAGAAGGTAGAAAGGAGTCAGCATGACAGAACTCGAATTAAAAAAGACAGCAAATGAGGTGCGTAAAAATATTGTGACCGCTGTGTATCATGCACATTCCGGTCATCCAGGTGGATCATTATCCGCAGCGGATATATTGACTTATCTCTATTTTGAGGAGATGAATGTTGAACCGAAGGATCCTGGGAAAGCGGATCGAGATCGTTTTGTATTATCCAAGGGACACGCAGCGCCGGGATTATATTCTGCCCTTGCGGAGCGTGGCTATATTGATAAAGAAGAATTAAAAGGCCTTCGTCATGTAGGCTGTTTCCTGCAGGGACATCCGGATATGAAGCATATACCGGGCGTGGATATGTCATCCGGTTCACTTGGACAGGGCATTTCCGCAGCCGTAGGTATGGCTCTGGCGGGTAAGATGGATCATGCGGATTACCGTGTGTACACATTGCTCGGTGACGGAGAGATTCAGGAAGGTCAGGCTTGGGAGGCTTCCATGCTGGCTGCCAACCACAAGCTTGACAATCTGGTTGTAATCGTGGACAACAATAACTTACAGATTGACGGAACGGTAGAAGAGGTCAATTCCCCATATCCAATCGACGAGAAATTTAAAGCATTCAAATTCCATGTGATCAGCATCAACGGAAACGACTTTGACGAGATTGCAGCAGCTTTCAAGAAAGCCCGTGAGCACAAGGGACAGCCTACTGCGATTATTGCCAGGACGATCAAAGGAAAAGGTGTTTCCTTCATGGAGAACCAGGTAGGCTGGCATGGCAAGGCACCGAACAAAGAGGAATATGAGACAGCAATGGAAGAATTAGAGAAAGCAGGTGAAGCATTATGTCAGAAGTAAAGAAGATTGCGACACGTGACAGTTACGGCAATGCATTGGTCGAATTGGGTAGGGAGCATGAAAATCTTGTTGTTTTAGATGCAGACCTGGCAGCTGCCACCAAGACTGTTGTATTTAAGAAAGCATATCCGGAACGTTTTATCGACTGTGGGATCGCAGAGGCAAATATGACTGGTGTTGCAGCAGGACTTTCTACATGTGGAAAGGTTCCATTTATCAGTTCTTTTGCGATGTTTGTAGCAGGAAGAGCATTTGAGCAGATACGCAATTCTATCGGATATCCGCATCTGAATGTGAAGATTGGTGCGACGCATGCAGGAATTACCGTCGGCGAGGACGGAGCAACACATCAGTGCAACGAGGATATTGCTTTGATGCGGACGATTCCAGGTATGGTTGTGATTAGCCCGGCGGACGATGTGGAAGCACGTGTAGCCGTGAAGGCGGCCTATAAGTATGAAGGACCGGTCTACTTACGATTTGGCAGACTGGCACTTCCAGTCATCCACAATGAGTCAGATTATACATTTGAGATTGGAAAAGGCGAAATTCTTCGCGAGGGAAAGGATCTGACAATTGTTGCAACCGGTGCAATGGTGAGCAATAGCCTTGAGGCTGCCAAAAAACTGAAAGAAGACGGTATCGAGGCAAAGGTGATTAACATTCATACAATCAAGCCACTCGATGAGGGCCTGATTGTTAAAGCAGCAAAAGAGACCGGCAAAATTGTCACGGTAGAGGAGCATTCCGTGATCGGCGGACTTGGAAGCGCGGTATGTGATGCACTTGCGGTGAAGGCTCCGACTCAGGTTTTAAAAATCGGAATCAACGATACGTTCGGCGAGTCCGGACCGGCAGTGGAACTGCTTAAAAAATATGGGCTGGATGCAGATAACATTTATGCAAAGATTAAAAGCTTTGTAAAATAATTCAAATAAGCAGCAGGAAAGCCTATATAGATGGTTTATAAAACTGCGTTATAACTCTTCCCGCTGGGCTGCCGGCAGGGTGAAGATAAATTCTGTGCCGACTCCTTCGGTACTGATGACGTTGATATTTTCATCATGTGCCTGAATAATTTCTTTTACGATAGAGAGTCCAAGACCGGAACCCTTCTTGTCCTTTCCACGGGACAGGTCGGTTTTGTAGAAACGCTCAAAAATTTTGTTCTGGCTGTCTTTTGGAATTCCGATGCCGGTATCCTTGACAGAAACAAATACTTTTTCGCTTTTCTTGGTGGTCTCAATGGTGATTTCAGAATCATGGTGGCTGAACTTGATGGCATTGTCAATCAGATTATAAACCACCTGCTGAATCTTGCTCATATCCGCTTTTACATAAAGTGTTTTACCGGCAAGAATCAGGTGGAAGGAAATCCGTTTGGCTTTGCAGGTTCCCTCAAAGGTAAGACAGGTCATTTTAATTAACTGGTTAATGTCAAATTCGCTGACGTCTAACATTGTGCCGTGGCTGCCGTATTTATTTAACTCTAAGAGGCTCTGGGTGAGCTTGGACAAACGGTCTGTCTCGAAAACAATGATATTTAAATATTTTTCCTGCATCTCCGGTGGAATCGTTCCGTCTAACATGGCTTCCACATAACCTTTGATGGAAGTAAGCGGAGAACGGAAATCATGGGAGACATTGGAAATAAATTTACGCTGGTCATCCTCCAGGGTATTCAGCTCGTTTGCCATATAATTTAGAGAAGCGGCAAGATAGCCGATTTCATCATTTTTATGTACCGGAATTTTATAACTGAAATTGCCCTCGGCAAAAGCATCAGCACCCTTAATCATTTTGCGGATTGGGATGTAGACCTCGAAGCCAATGATAATCAGTAACAGGGTTGCACAGATAAAAATCAGAAGCAGAGTCAGGTACATAATATTCAGTAAATGTGCATGATGGTGCGTGATTACGGAAAGCGGCTGGTGAATCAGCACATATCCACGCACCCTGTAATTAATCGTAATCGGCGAAAATACCGTAAGATGCGTATCGTCATAATAATTATAAAAAGAACCGGTGGTGTAATATTTGCTGCCAAAATCTGCCACATTAAATCCGTCAATGTGTGTCAGGTGGTCCATGTCCACAGATGCATTGGAGTTAATCAGAATATCACCATCTGTATTCATGACCCATATTTCTGAAGAAAGATAAGTGCTAAGGGTGGCAAGACTGTCATGCAAGTCATCTACCGTAATATCTTCATTGAAATAGTTTGAAGCATAGGTAGATGCAATCATATTGGCTTCCTTGTAAAGCCGGTCAACTTCGGTATCTTCAATATATTCATAAGTATAGTGGGAGCTGAAGGTGGATACGAGAATAAAGCCGAGAATGCCAAAAATCACATATCCAATCAGCAGCTTCAGATAAAGCCGTTTCTTCATTCTTTAACCTCGAATTTGTATCCGATGCCCCAGACCGTAGAAATGCTCCAGGCGGTATGATCGTTAATTTTCTCACGAAGTCTTTTTACATGAACGTCAACGGTTCTGGTATCGCCTACGTATTCATAGCCCCAGATATGGTCTAAAAGCTGTTCTCTGGTAAATACCTGATTCGGTGAGGATGCAAGAAAATAAAGAAGCTCTAACTCCTTTGGCGGCATATCAATTGTTTTGCCGTAATATTCTACGGAATAGTTGGAAAGATTGACCACCAGATCCGGATAAGTAACACATTTTAAATCCGGCTGTACAGGCTCCTGCTTCACCGGCTGGTAGCGGCGGAGCACCGCCTTGACTCTGGCAACCAGTTCTTTGGAATCAAAAGGCTTCATGATATAGTCATCTGCCCCCAGCTCCAGTCCGAGAACCTTGTCAAAGATTTCACCTTTGGCAGATAACATAATAATCGGAACATTTGCTTTTGCCCGGATTTCACGGCATACTTGATAACCATCAATGCCCGGAAGCATCAAATCAAGAAGAATCAGATTTGGTGCATAGGTTTCAAATTCTTTCAAAGCAGATTCCCCATCATGAACCATCTTTGTATCAAAGCATTCCTTCGTGAGATACAGGGAAATCAGTTCTGCGATATTAACATCATCATCTACAATTAAAATTTTCTGTTTTGCAGCCATAGGAAACTTCCTTTCTGTTTTACGTAGTTCATATACTTGATTTATTTAAATTCTGCAATGGTAACACCGGCATCTCCTTCACCAAATTCTCCTAAGTGGAAGGACTTGATATAAGACTGTCGTTTCAAATGACTCTGTACGGCACTGCGCAGGGCACCGGTTCCTTTTCCGTGTACGATGCGCACGGAAGGAAGATGTGCAAGATAAGCATCATCCAAGTATTTATCCAAAAGAGCAATAGCTTCATCCACTGTTTTTCCAATCAGATTGATTTCTGTGGAAACAGAAGCGGATTTACTCATCTTAAGCTTTCCGGCACCGGTCTTGGCATATTTCTTGCTGCCCGGAGCAGCATCTTCAATTAGTACTAAATCCTTGATGTTTACCTGGGAGCGGAGAATTCCCATCTGCACAAAGAGGTCACCCTTTGCATTCGGCAGGGAGTGTACCGTTCCGGTTAAATTCATACTTAATACTTTTACGCTGTCACCGATACGAAGCTTCTTTGGAACCTTTGGATTGTAGATGGCAGTATCTTTTCCCTTTGAGCTCTTTTTCTCATTGGCAGCCATTTTCTCCCGGATATTGGTACGCTGTTTTTCCATTTCCTGAATGGAAGGTCTGGTAGTGCCATATTTATTGAAATTACGGATTGCCTCATCTGCAGTATCTTTGGCTTCCTGCAGAATCTGGTTTGCTTCTTCTTTTGCTTTACGAAGAATGGCATCCCGGCTTTCATCTAATTTTTCCTGCTTGTTCTTTAACTGCTGTTTTAATGCAGCAATTTCTGATTTGTAACGGTTGATTTCGGCCTGTTCTTTCTCTATGGTGATGCGGCTTGCTTCCAGGTCAGAAAGTAAATCTTCAAAATTCTGTTCATTACTGCTGATACGGGTTCTGGCATCCTCGATTAAAGTATCGGAAAGACCGAGTTTTTTGGAAATTGCAAAGGCATTACTTTTTCCCGGAATACCGATGAGAAGACGGTAAGTCGGACTTAAGGTCTCTACATTAAATTCGCAGCAGGCATTTTCAATTCCACTGGTAGTTAAGGCATAAATCTTAATCTCACTGTAGTGGGTGGTCGCCATGGTACGGATGCCTCGACTGTGAAAATAAGATAAGATAGAAACCGCCAGGGCAGCGCCCTCCGTAGGGTCAGTTCCGGCACATAACTCATCAAAGAGAACCAGGGAATGTTCATTGGCTTCTTTTAAAATGTGGATAATGTTGGTCATATGGGAAGAAAATGTGCTTAAGTTCTGCTCAATGCTCTGTTCATCTCCAATATCTGCAAAAATATCGTCAAAAACAGCAAGCTCACTGCGGTCTCCGGAAGGAATCGGAAGTCCCGCCTGTCCCATCAGAGTGAGAAGTCCCACAGTTTTTAAGGAAACGGTTTTACCACCGGTATTCGGGCCGGTAATGACAAGCTGGTCAAAATCGCTGCCTAAGGAAATGTCGATAGGAACTACTTTTTTTGCGTCCAGCAGAGGGTGTCTGCCCTTTAAAATACGAATTTTCCGTTCCGTATTAAAATGCGGTGTAATTCCATTGTATTCCAAGGCATAAGCTGCTTTTGCAAATATAAAATCAAGCTCTGTTAAAATCTGATAATCGGTTTCAATGGCAGGAATATATTCCCCTGCTTTTGCCGATAAAGTGGCAAGAATAACGGCAATTTCGTCCTGCTCTTTGATGGATAATTCTTTTAATTCGTTGTTCAGATTTACCACAGCCATTGGCTCAATGAAAAGAGTAGAACCGCTGGAGGACTGGTCATGCACCATACCGGTAATCTGGGATTTGGCTTCGGCTTTTACCGGAAGGCAGTAGCGGCCGTTACGCATGGTAATGACAAAATCCTGCAGGCAGTTTCTGACATTCTGGTTATTTAACATCTGGTTTAACTGCGCATGGATGCGGTCGCCGGTTGAGCGGATAGAACGGCGGATGGATTTTAAATTACTGCTGGCATCATCACTGATTTCATCCACAGAAATGATGCAGCGGCGGATCTCATCACAAAGAGGACTAAGAGGTTCTAAACCATCAAAAAGTTCGCTCAGGGAATCAGACGGAAAATCTTCCCGTTCCTTTCTGCCATAGGCTTTGACCCGGCGGGCAGTCTCTAATAATTTACAGAGGCCGAGAAGCTCTTCGATATTCATGGTTCCGCCGATTTCCACACGTCGGATGGCGGAAGAAAGCGGTTTGATACCGGAGCAGTCAAGCCGTCCTTTTTTCAGGCTGCGGTTCATGGCATCCTTAGTCTGCTGCTGTGCATTGGTAATCTCTGAGAGGCTGGTGGAAGGAAGCAGGGAAAGACAGCGTTCCTTGGTATCCGCACCGAAAGCATACTCCGCGAGCCGCTCTACAATTTTATTATATTCTAATGTTCTTAAAACCTTTTGATTCATAAATATTCTCCATAAAATGTATTAAAAATCACTGCTTCTATTATACCCCAAACCAATTGTGGTGAAAAGGGCGGTTGAAAATAAGTTTCCTGATAAATGGCAGGATAAATATTTTGATCCCACGATTTTATAATAACTCGGACAGTGCCTTTGCCAGTGCTTCACAGGCTTCTGGAATCTCTGATTCTTCCAGTGAACTAAAGCCCAATAGAAAGATATCCTCGGAAGCCGTTCCAGTATGGAAGTACTGTTGAACACCATAAATGGAAATGGACTTTTCGCGCAGGGCGTCGATCAGCTTTTGCTGGTTGGTGCAGTTGCGGATCCGGACAATAATGTGGGAACCGGCAGGCGTATCTACTACATCCATATAGGAAGAAAGAAATGTATGGATGGATTTCAGCAGAAGATTATATTTATGTTCATTTATCTTAACCAGCTTCCGCAGGTGACGCTCAAAGTCACCAGATGCAATAAAATTGGATAAGGCAATCTGGTTAAAGGAAGGAAGTGCCGCATTAAAATAGCGGTACATTTGCTCATACTTATCCAAAAGAGAATATGGGAGAACAAAAAATGCCGTCCGCATGGATGGAGTCAGTATCTTGGCGAAAGTGTTAAAATAAATGACATGGTCATAGTGGTCAAGAGACTGCAGGGATGGAATCGGTCTGGTCTGATGCGGGAATTCACTGTCGTAGTCATTTTCTATGATGTAGGCATCGTTTCTGATTGCCCACTCCAAAAGCCGCAGCCGGTTGCTGATCGGAATGGTGCGGCCGGTAGGAAACTGATGGGATGGCATAACATAAAGAAGGTTACAGCAGGAATCAAAAAGCTTGTCAATATCAATGCCATTTTCAACAACTGGAATCGGAAAAAGTTCATATCCGTTCTGGAGAAAAATATTCCGGATACCGTTGTGAGATGGCTCTTCATAGGCAATCCGGTGCTTCTCTGCCGGGAGCAGCCGGCTGATGATTTCAATGCCGTACTGGGTGCCGGGCACAAGGATTACCTGTTCCGGGTCGCAGTGAACGCCACGGTTCCGGTTCAGATAATGACAGATATTGGAACGGAGTTCATAGTTTCCTTTATTGGATTCGTATTGGATTTTCTTCTGATTCTCTTCCTGAAGTAAAGCATTGTTTACGTGCTGCCGCCATAGCTTCCACGGAAAAAGATGGGAATATACGACATCATGTTTAAAATCATAACGGACAGGAGTTGTTTTTGGTGCAGGATTTTGTCCGGAAATAGAAGAAGTTATCTTTTTGGAAACCGGAGGAACAGAAAGGGTGTCCAAGAAAGTATTGGAGATATCCTCTACATAATAACCGGAGCCTGGAACAGAGCGGACATAACCCTCTGCCGTTAATTGCAGATAAGCTTTGGATACTGTGTTCAGGCTGATATTAAGCTTTTCAGAAAGCGTCCGGATTGGCGGAAGAGCCGAGTTCTTCAGCAGGGAACCGTTTGTGATTTCTTCAATAATGGAAGTATATAACTGCTGATAGAGCGGAGCCGAATCCGCCTTGTTGACATAAATCATAAAATCCTCTCCTTTGCATCAGGTGATACAGTTAATTTATTATATAGTCGCATAAAATCCTTTTCAATAGAAAAAACAAAATTGTAACCATGAAAAAAGTAAAAATTGTCACTTTTCGAATAACAAAATTAGTGATATGCTCAGGACAACAAAAAAATAAAGAGAACAAATCAACGACGGAGTTGACCAGGGAAACCTGTGTCAACTCTATTTTTTTTACGCGAGTAGCGAGAAAAAATCTGGGAGAAAAGAAGGAGCCAAGCTTGCTTGAGCGAACTTCTTTTCAACCCAGATTTGGACGAGCACCGCGATAACCCGAGAAATTTGCAAAGCATATTTCTCGGGTGACGCGAGTAGCTCGATGCTGCAAAGCATATTTCTCGCGTGATGCAAATAGCGAGAAAGGAGTGAATCCAATGGCTGAAAGCAGAAAACGTCAGACATCCGTATTTATATTATTAATATTAGCTGCAGGAACCGTTTATAAAGTTCCATATCTGAAGTCTGTTTTCTATGACCAGCTGGTAGCAAGCCTTGATATTACCAATACACAGCTTGGAATTCTTTCCTCCTTCTATGCAGGCGTAAAGATGTTAATTTATATTCCGTGCGGAATCATAGCAGACCGGCTGGATACCAAGAAATGCCTTGTCTTTTCCTTATTGGGAGAGGGAATTTTAACCGGTGTCTATGCACTGCTTCCTTCCTTTGGAATCCTGGAACTGATACAGGCACTGTTAGCACTGGTAAATGTATTTTTCTGGACCTCATTTATTAAGAGTATCCGAATCCTGGGTAAAAATATGGCACAGGGTAAAATCTTCGGATTAAGTGAAGGCTTTCGCGGAATTACCGGTTCCATAGCAACATTCATTGCATTAAAATGCGTGTCCATGATGGCAGAGACCGCACACTCTATCAGAGGAGCACTGCTTTTCTATGGAGCGTTGTATCTGGTGACAGGAATTCTCATTTTGTTTCTATATCCAGATGATATGGAAGAAGATGCAGACCATCATCAGACCTGGGCAGATTATGTAGCAGTCTTTAAGAAACCGGCAATCTGGATGGTATCACTTTTGATATTTACCACATACAGCATGCAGGTAGCTTTTGAATATACCACAACTTATATGACACAGGTACTGGGAATCGCCGCAGTTACCGTTGGAACCATAGCAACCATCCGGGATAATATCTGTGGAGTAATCGGAGCACCGTTAGCAGGCGCTTATGCAGACCGGGTGAAATCTTCCACAAAAGTGATTTCCTGGTTAATCGTAGTAGAAATTGTTTTATCCATTGTACTTTTCTTAAGTCCTGAGACACCAAAGATTGCATATGCTGCAATGGGATTTGTACTGGTGTTCAGCGTGGTACTCCATGGAGTCCGCGGAGTATATTATTCAACAATGTCAGAAACCGGAATACCGGTTTCCATGACAGCAACTGCAACGGCAGTAGTGGCAGTGCTTGGTTATACACCGGATATGTTTATGTCACTCTGGTGCGGACATATTTTAGATGCTTACGGCTATGAAGCAGGATTCAAAAAAATATTTGCAATTATAGTTATTTTTGGAATCATTGCATGGGGCATCAGTCTTGTGATGCGCAGTTATCAGAAACGGCTTTTAGCAAAGCAGAAATAAAATAGCTTTTACGAGATTTCCTGCTTCCCGGGATTTGCAGGAGTCTCTGTAAATAGAAATAAAAAGTAAAGGAGATTTTCTTATGAGTGATGCAAAATCAAATAAGATGACAAAGTGGATTGGTTTTATTATCCTGACACTTGCAGCAGGTTTAATTTACCGTGTCCCATATTTAAAAACAGTATTTTATGACAACATGGTATCTGACTTCGGACTTACAAATACACAGATTGGTTTATTGATGACGGTGTATTCTTTGACAAAAACAATTCTTTATATTCCGGGGGGCATTCTGGCAGATAAATTTGACAACCGGAAAATGTTACTTGGTTCCACCGGCTTGCTGGCAATTTTAACATTCTGGTATGCAACTTCACCGGGGTTTGCCGTATTGAGAGTAATTTATTTCTTCCTGGCAATTTCTAACGTATTATTCTGGGTATCCTTTGTAAAGGCGATCCGTTTGTTTGGCTCAGAGGATGAACAGGGTTCCGTATTCGGTTACAGCGAAGGAATCCGTGCAGTAGCAGGCTTAATTATTAACTTTGCGGCACTTGGTATTTTAGGTGTATACATTTCTTCCACCTGCCCGTTACGCTATGTCTTAATCTTCTATGGCATCGTATATGTAATTATGGGAGTATTCATGTTTTTCCTGCTTCCACATGATGATAAGAAAGAAAATGTTGCAACTTCCTTTAAGGATTACATTAACGTATTGAAAGTACCAAGCGTATGGCTGGTAGCAATCCTGGTATTATGTGCATACAGCGTACAGGTTGCAGCAGAATATACCACAACATATCTTACAACCGTATTTGGCATGAGTGCAGTAGTAGCCGGAATCGTAGCAACCATTCGTTCTTATGGAATTGGAATTTTTTCCGCACCAATTATTGGAAAGGTTTCTGATAAAGTTGGTTCTTATACCAAGACATTAATCGGTTTATTTGTGATTGAAATTATCTTTGGTATTGCATTAATCGCAATTCCTGGAAAACCAAACTTCTTAATCCTTGCAATCGTAGTAGTGCTGGCTTTAGCAACTGTTTATTATGCAGTTCGCGGTGTATACTATGCAACCATGGGGGAAGCAGGCGTTCCGGTAGCAATGACAGGAACCGCAACCGGTATTATTTCCGTTATCGGATATCTGCCGGATTCCTATGAAAATACCATTTTAGGTAACTTCTTGGACAAGTATGCAGCAGTCGGTTTTAACTATGTATTCGGAACCATCGTAGTATTTGCATTACTTGGAATCTGCGTATGCTGCATCATCCGCTTTGTTGGAAAAAGAAAAAAAGCTCAGACTGAGAAATAGAGGAAATTGATATGAAAATAGCAATTACCTGCCACTATGCATCGCTTCCGGAGGATCATCCTACCTGGAAGCGGGCAATAGAAGCAGCAGAAGTAGTATTAAGTGAAAAAGTAAATTTAAGCAAAGAAGAACTTTTAGATTTTGTTTCCGATGCAGATGCATTGATTTCCGGAACAGATTTCATCAAAGAAGATGTGATCGCAGAACTTCCGGACTGCTTAAAGGTAATATCAAGACCTGCAGTTGGTTATGACAGAGTAGATATTAAGGCAGCAAGAGTCCGTGGCATTGATGTATGCAATGCACCGGGAACTAACAGCAACGCAGTAGCAGAATTGGCAATAGGGTTAATGTTGTGCTGCGCAAGGTCACTTCCATATCATTTCGCCAATACAAAACAGAAATTATGGAAGAATGACAGAAATGGAATGGAGCTTACCGGAAAGACACTGGGAATCTTAGGATTAGGTGCAATCGGAAAAGAACTGGCAAAGAAAGCTGCCGCATTTGGCATGAAAGTATTAGGCTATAGCCGCCATATTGATGAGTCATTCTGCAAAGAATATGGAATCATACCTGCTGACCGGGAGACAATTTTGCAGGAAAGTGATGTTATTTCCCTGCATATGCCACAGACTCCGCTGACGAAAGAAAGTATCAATAAAGAAGCATTTGCACAGATGAAAAAAGGAGTCATTTTAATTAACACATCACGGGGTTATCTTGTAAACCGTGCAGATTTAGTGGATGCCATAAAGGCAGGAATTGTTGCATCCTATGGAACAGATGTCATGCAGGAGGAACCGCCGGAGACAGATGACCCGCTGTTTTCGCTGGATGAAGTTGTGATAACACCGCATATGGGTGCATCCACAGAGGAAGCACACATTAAAATGATGGATGTGGCAATGACGAATGCACTGGATATTCTGGAAGGAAAGGCTTGTAAGAACATTGTAAACTAAGGGAGGAAGAGAAACATGGAACAGACATTAAGAGATGGTCTGAATGACCAGATTTTATCAATAGAGGTATCACTGATTCGAAAATTTGATGAGCAGACCAGTGATGTACCGGATATTTTGAAATTAACATTAGGAGAGCCGGATTTTAATACACCGGAACATATCAAACAGGCAGCAATTAAGGGCATAGAAGAAAACTTTACCCATTATACCGCAAATGCCGGAATGCCGGATTTGCTAAAAGGCGTTGCCGCATTTATGAAGACAAAATATCATTTAAATTATAACCCTGCCGGTGAAATCTTAACAACGGTCGGAGCAGAGGAAGGTGTAGCAGCATCTATTTTAACTGCACTGAATCCGGGAGATAAAGTAATTGTGCCATCCCCGATTTATACCGCCTATGTTCCACTGATTCGTCTGGCGCGGGCAGTACCGATTGCAGTAGATACCAGTGACACCGGAATGGTGCTGACACCGGAACGGTTAGAAAAAGCCATCGAAGAAAATGGTGGAGATATCAAAGCAATTGTATTAAATTATCCGAGTAATCCTACCGGAGTTACTTATTTAAAGGAAGAGCTAGCAGCATTGGCTGAAGTCATCAAAAAGCATCATATACTGGCTATCTGTGATGAAATTTACAGCGAATTAACCTATGGCGATGAACCGCACCATTCCATGGCAGAATTTGCCAAGGAGAATACCATTGTAATCAATGGATTGTCCAAGTCCCATGCCATGACCGGATGGCGTGTCGGATTTATCTTAGCAAGTGCCGATATTATCAAAGAAATCCGCAAGACGCATATGTATCTGGTATCCAGCACCAGCTCCATTTCCCAGAAAGCAGCATTAGAGGCTGTAACAGCGGGTATAGATGATGCACTGGAAATGAGAAAAGAATATCAGAAACGGAGAGATTTCCTATATGAAAAATTAAGCGCATTGGGATTTGAAATTGCAAGACCAAACGGAGCTTTTTATATCTTTGCAAAGATTCCGGCAGGACAGATTCAGGATAGTATGCAGTTCTGCGTGGACCTGGCAAAAAAAGCACATCTTTCCGTGATACCGGGCATTGCCTTTGGCAAAGAGGGCGAGGGCTATATCCGTATCAGTTATGCGGCAGCCATGGAAAAATTAGAGGAAGCCATGCGCCGGATGGAAAGCTATATTCTTGGAAAATAATCTTTTATATAGAAAACATATTTATATCATTACTCTTAAAAGAGGGCAGGTACTGATTGTATCTGCTCTCTTTTTTAAAAAATGTTGCAACATAGGCAGATAGAAAGTATAATTAAAAATGGTTGTATTTACAGTAGAAAAGAGGATTCCCTATGTCAGAAAATGAAAAAGAGGAATTTGCATTTATCAAAGAGAAAATCAAGAACAAGCCGTTAAATAAGAGACGTATTATTTTAAAAACGGCATTTACGGTTGTGCTTGCGGTTGTCTTTGGACTTGTATCCTGTTTTGTATTTACATGGATGCGCCCGGTGATGGAAGAGTGGCTGAATAAGCCGGAGGATACCAGGGTGAGCATCCCGAAAGATGAAGAGGTACAGCCGGATACGGAAGAAGAGACAAATTCCACGGAGACAGGTGTAGACGAGCCGGATGCAGAAGAAGGCTTAAAAGAGCTTACACCGGAGGAATATCAGAAATTACAGAGTAAGCTTTATGCGATTGGAAGCGAAGCAAATAAGTCCATTGTTACGGTGACAGGTGTGACCAGTGATGTGGACTGGTTTAACACGCCTTATGAGAGACAGGGACAGGCAAGTGGGGTCATTATTGCGGATACCGGTCAGGAGCTTCTGATTATGACAGAGCGCAAGGTCATAAGCGGAGCAAAATCCATTCATGTGACCTTCCTTGATAACAGCACCGTGGAAGCGGAACTTAAAAACTATGACGGAAATACCGGAATTGCGATTTTAAATGTAAAACGTTCCGACATCGAAGAAAGCACTCTGGGCAGAATTAAAGTGGCAGTGCTTGGAAATTCACTTCAGACCACACAGGGCAGCGTTGTGCTGGCACTGGGCAGTCCGCTGGGAACGAATTTCTCCATATTGACAGGAAATATTACATCCACTTCTAACAGCATTTCCACCTTTGATGCAAACTACAATGTACTGACAACAGATATTGTGGGCAGTAGTCAGGGAAGTGGTGTACTGGTCAATCTCTCTGGTGAAGTGGTTGGAATTGTTATGCAGGATTACAGCAGCGGCGATGAGAATACGCTGACCGCAATTTCCGTTTCCCAGTTGAAAGACATTATCGAGAAGCTTTCCAATGGACAGGATATTCCGTATCTTGGACTGAAACTGACTTCTGTAACATCTGACATTGAAAAGGAATATGACATACCAAAGGGCGTATATATTAAATCAGTGGGAATTGATTCCCCGGCGATGGCGGCAGGCTTGCAAAGCGGTGATGTCATCGTAAAGATTGCCGGAGAAAATGTAGAGACAGCGCAGGCATATAAGAATGTGTTATCCGGGCAGACTCCGGGAGATGTTGTAAAGATTACCATAAAACGCCAGGGGGCAGCAGGCTATGTAGAAATCGAATGTTCTGCAACCGTTGGTGTACTAAAATAGAAAGAGGAAAATTATGCATTATATTGAAACATTACGCGAAGGCGAAAGAGTAAATGAAATCTATCTTTGTAAAAATAAGCAGTCAGCGCTGACGAAGGCAGGTAAGCCTTATGAAGCATTGATTTTACAGGATAAAACAGGCACACTGGATGCAAAAATCTGGGAGCCGGGCTCTGTGGGAATTGATGATTTTGACCGATTTGATTACATCAATGTAGTGGGAGATATCACAAGTTTTCAGGGCGCATTACAGTTAAATGTAAAGAGGGTCCGGAAAGCAACCGAGGGAGAGTATGAACCAAAGGAATATCTTCCGGTCAGCGAATATAATGTAGATGAAATGTATGAGCAGTTACTTGGATATATTAAGCAGATGAAGAATCCATATCTTAAGAAACTGGCAGGCAGTTTTTTTATCGAGGATGCAGATTTTGCAAAACGTTTTAAATTCCATTCTGCAGCAAAAAGCGTACATCACGGTTTTGTGGGCGGACTTTTAGAGCATACTTTAAGCGTAACGAAGCTTTCTGCTTATTTTGCTGACAACTATAAGATTCTCAATAAAGATTTACTGGTTTGTGCCGCCATGTTTCACGATATCGGAAAGTTAGAAGAGCTTTCTACTTTCCCGGAAAATGATTACACCGACGAGGGACAGCTTTTAGGACATATCATGATTGGTGCCATGGAAATTGCAGAGCGCATTAAGACCATCGATGGTTTCCCGGTGAAACTGGCACATGAGATGGAACACTGTATTCTGGCACATCATGGAGAGTTAGAGTATGGTTCCCCGAAGAAGCCGGCATTACCGGAAGCTGTAGCATTAAGCTATGCAGATAATATTGATGCAAAGATGGAGACCATGCGTGAGCTTTTGGCAAACGTACCGGAAGGAGATACTCAGTGGCAGGGATTCAACCGTCTGTTTGAATCGAACATCCGCAGATCGAGTATATAAGAAATATGAAAAAAGATGACATTGTTACACTGACCATTGACGATATCGGAACTAACGGCGAAGGTATCGGAAGAACGGAAGGCATCACACTTTTTATCAAGGATGCTCTGCCGGGAGACATGGTTCGTGCCAAAATCATGAAGATGAAAAAAACTTATGGCTATGCCCGCCTGATGGAAATTCTTAAGGAATCCACCATGCGGACAACCCCGCCATGCCCGGAGCATAAGCGGTGTGGTGGCTGCCAGATCCAGGCACTTTCTTATGGGAGCCAGCTTAAGTTTAAGGAAAATAAAGTACGCAACAACTTAAAACATATCGGTGGATTTGAAAATCCAAAGGTCTTACCAACACTTGGCATGCAGGAGCCTTACCGCTACCGGAACAAAGCACAGTTTCCGGTGGGTTATGATAAAGAAGGCAACCTGGTGGCAGGCTTTTTTGCGTCCAGAACCCACAACATTATTCCGGTGCAGGACTGCCTTTTGGGAAAGGAAGGCAACGGAAGAATCCTGTCCCTTATTTTAGACACCATGAAATCCTATGGCGTCAGTGCCTATGATGAGAAAACCGGAAAAGGCTGCGTTCGCCACATCTTAATCCGTTACGGCGAGAAAACCGGAGAGTGGATGGTCTGCTTTGTCATCAACGGAAAGAAGCTGCCGCATGCAGAAAGTTTTATTGAAGTATTAAAAGATTTGCCGGGAATGACAAGTATTACTGTAAATATCAATGAATCCCGGGGCAACGTGATTTTAGGAGAAGAAACTTATACCCTCTATGGAAAGGGTTACATTACAGATTATATCGGAACGATTTCTTTTCAGATTTCTCCGCAGTCTTTCTATCAGGTAAATCCGGCGCAGACAGAGGTGCTTTATAACAAAGCTTTGGAATATGCCAATCTCACCGGCGAAGAAACGGTCTGGGATTTATATTGCGGTATCGGAACCATTTCCTTATTTCTGGCACAGAAAGCGAAGAAGGTTTACGGTGTGGAAATTGTACCGCAGGCAATCGCAGATGCCAAAGAGAATGCTCTTCGAAACCACATCTCCAATGCAGAATTTTTCGTTGGGAAAGCAGAGGAAGTCTATCCGGCATACTGTGCCGCCCATGGCGAAGAAGCCCGTGCAGAAGTTATCGTAGTGGACCCGCCACGCAAAGGCTGCGAGGAATCCCTCCTTGCCATGATGTGTGAGATGGCACCACAGCGTATCGTCTATGTAAGCTGTGATTCCGCAACCCTGGCCCGGGATTTGAAATATCTTTGCAGCCATGGATATGACCTCGTGAAGGTGCAGCCGGTAGACCAGTTCGGTCATACGGTACATGTTGAGACGGTAGTTCTGATGCAGTATTGTGGAAAATAAGAAAAATAGGCATATTAGACCACAAGATGTTGTGGTTTGAGGGCAAAAATTGGAGCAAAAAATGACCAGTTTTTGCCCTATTTTTTTCCACGTTTTTATAGATGCATAGAGGCAAAAAAGAGATTTTTAAGTATTTTGGGACAAAATTCAGAGAAAGGAAAAGAAACAGGGATGGAGAAAAAGCAGCACCCAAGTTACGGAATGATTCGGTTTGCAAGGTCCTCAATCGGTGGTTCAGGAACGGCATTGTTTGGAAGTACCATCATGCATAATAATGTCATACGCCTGTCCATTTCAAAAGGCATGATGGAAAGGGAGGGCAACGAGGACTGGTTTTTGGCAGGGACAGACATCAATGACATGATCGTTGAGGTGGAGATGTCCTATACACAGTTTGCCGAAGCAATCACATCACTTAACATTGGAGAGGGGATACCGGTTACCATTACAAAAGTGAATGGGACATTCGTTGAACCATGCCCATACAGTGACAGGCAGAAAGTAATGCGCCGGGAAGTGGATGAAGCAACCCGTGACTTGGTGCGGCAACTGGAAAAGAGGTCAGAGGAGATTGAAAAACTTCTGGATGAGAAACGTGTCCTGAGCAGGGAGGACCGGAGAAATATCGTCTCGACATTGAAAAATGTACGGCAGGAGTTAAAAAGTAATATCCCCTATCTGCAGAAACTGTTTGCTGAACAGATGGATAAAACCGTGACAGAGGCGAAAGGGGAGTTTGAAACTTACCTGCAGAACAAGATGAACAGCATTGCACTTGCAGCAATTTCAGAACAGATGAAGCAGGAGGAAATCAGTTTAAACAGAAACATGATACCGGAACTGGAAGTACAGGAGGGCGGGGAAGAGGCAGGGGAGATGGAAGCGGGAATGCAGATGAACATGTAAGGCAGTACTTATTTTAGAAATGAAATGGGTGCTGTCTTTTTTTATGGAAAAAGAAAGGAGACAGATTTGATGTCGGGATTTTTTTGCAACAGTCCAAGACTGCAGTTATTAGAACGGCAGATGCGCCAGCCGCCGGGATATCGTCCCAGAGGGCAGGGGTGGATGTTTGACATGGAAGAGTGGAAAAGCAGGGGAAATTATTCGGAGATTGTGGACTGTGTCATCAGCCGGATGCAGATGGAACACTTAAAGAAAAGGATACAGGAGGTATTTGGAAACGCAGAAAAGGAACTGATTTTTTATGACAGCAGGCACAGAAACGATTTTTCTTCCCTGCTGCTTGGCAGACGGAAAAAGAACCTGTGCGGACTTCCGAATTATGCCGCCGCAGTATTTCTTCTGTCTGCAGATGAAAACCTGTGGGAGAAAGTTTCTAAGCAGGTGCTGGATACGGGGATTTATTTTGACCGCATCCGGCTTGGCAGCGTTACGCTGGAACAATATATCCTGTTCCATGCGGCAAGGGATGTGTATCTGGGGACAAAGCATATCCGGCTGTCGGAGCTGACCGACAGGGAATTGATACCGGATGAAATCTTAAGGCTCATTGTCAATGCATTCGTGATGGAAAGGTATGGGGTGGACATCGTAGAACGGGAGGTGTGGAATGAAGATTAGAGCAAAAAATGGGGAACAGACGGTAGATATAACTTTGCCGGCAACGGACATGGACATACAGTATTGCATGAAATGTATCGGGATAGAAGATATTGTACCGGTATGCTGTATCAGTGAGGTGCGGGATGAACCGTCCTATTTTGGGTTCCTGAAAGGCCAGACCGTCAACATGGATGAACTTAATTTCTTTGCCAGAAGGCTGGATGGAATGACGGAATATGAAAAAAGAGTGGTGGGTGTCTACAGCAGTGAGACAGGCATGCGGGAAATGAAACAACTGATTAACCTGACTTACAGCCTGCAGGGACTGTCCCTGCTCACAGACTTGACGGACGGAAACCGTGTCGGGCTGAGGCTTTATCTGGACCGGCACCTTGCAATCTCAGAAGAAGAAAAGAGCAGAATGGATTTTAACGCATATGCACAGAAGATTTTTTCAGAAGGAAAATGTAAGTTCCTGCCACATGGGATACTGGTAGATCAGGGATTCCACATGGAGGAGGTCTATAACGGAAAAACCTTTCCAGAATACATCGACAGACCGGATGAAACCGTGGCAGTTTTATCTCTTGGAAATGAGGCAGGGGATAAGGAGTACATTTATCTGCCAACGGACATCAGTGCCATGGATAAGGTAAAGAAAAGATTAAACATCGCAGCATTTGCCGAAGGCATTGTGAACGGGATAGAAAATATCCGGCTGCCGGAAAGCATCCTTCCTTCCCCGGAAGATATGTGTATGTCTCTGCAGGGTGATGTCCGGAAACTGACTCTTTTTAATGAGATGTGCCAGACCGTCAGCCGTTTTGATGAAGCAAAAATGGACCGGCTTGCAATGGCGGCCGGATTCGTGGGGACAAGTGAATTTACCGACATCACTTACATCGCAAAGCATCTGGATGAATTTGAAATGCATCCGCAGATACATACAGATAAAGAGTATGGGGAATTTCTGGTTAAAGAAGCGGGGATGTTTGAAGTCGATGAACTTCTCCTGCCGTATATTGATTATGCCGGGGTTGCCCGTGATAAAAGACAGGCAGCGATGACAGACAGCGGATTTATTTCCGAAGGCTTTGTTGGCACGCAGCGGGCAATCCATGAGTATCAGGAATATCAGGGAGAGTTTGCCGATCCGCTTGAAAAAAACGGGATACCCTGTGAAACGTTCTGTCTTTACAATTCGCTGATAGGGATGATGTATCAGAATGGAGAGGAGCAGGAAACGCTGTACCGGAGTGAACTGGCAGATTATGAGGAACAAATCCAGAAAGCCATCCTCAAAGAAAGGCATGTGGAAGAAGAACCGAGGGGACTTATGCATTATTTTGACGGGAACAGACAGGTGGCTGCAAAAGTGATTAGTGCATTCCCCAAAGTGCAGAACATCAGGGGAGAACTGTTCGGAGTTCTGGAATGCAGTATCTGCCAGCCGCTGACACAAAATGAAATCTATGAACTGAAAAATTACTGGGACGGACAGATGAGTGACGGCTGGGGAGAAGGCTTTGAACAAAGACCAATCTATACGCAGGAGGGAGAACTGTAT
The DNA here is from genome assembly GCF_003462605.1 of Roseburia sp. OM04-10BH. Lineage (NCBI taxonomy): Bacteria > Bacillati > Bacillota > Clostridia > Lachnospirales > Lachnospiraceae > Roseburia > Roseburia sp. OM04-10BH. Next base: position 46,986 of record NZ_QTZI01000007.1, on the reverse strand, counting down.
GTCAGTTTCTGGACACAGGAAAGACACTGGGGCGTCATGACAGAGGAAGAACTGGACAGAATCTGGAATCATGGCATGACGCAGACCCTGTAAAAAAATAATATTCTGCTGGATATGTGCTGGTGTATGTAGTATTGTGTGTCCCAAAGAAACCAAGGAGGCAAACAGATGAAATTGGATGATACAGTCATGGTGCAGTTTTTTGGGGAGCTTATCGAATCATACCGCCAGCAGATCATGGATCAGGAAGAGGCAAGGGAACTTTCAAAGAAGGAAAAAAAGTTCCTGGCAGACTTAAGAAAAGAACTGGAGCTGTCAAACCCACAAGCGTACAGGATGGTGACAGAACTTTTTGGATGCATGTTAGACATCAGCCAGATAAAACAGGAACAGCTTTATATACAGGGAATAAAGGATGGAATACGAATCCGAAAACTGGTAAAAGAAATCGAGGAAGGTGAGGAATGTTAAGAAGGGAACAGATAGAACGGCTGAAGGAAAGATATCCTGCGGGTACCGTGGTCAGGCTGGGGCAGATGGAAGGGGAACACCAGATGCCGTCCGGCATGGAGGGAAAAGTAATTGATGTGGATGATATCGGACAAATTCATGTGGAATGGGAAAATGGAAGCACGCTGGCTCTGAATGTGGAAGAGGATGACTTTACTGTCGTACCGCAGAAGGAAACCCTGTCCGAAAAGAAATGCAGGGAGTTTTTAGGGAAAGTAAATGAGATATTAAAAGAAACAGATTTCTATCGGCTGAATGTGTCATGCAATGGAGGGGATACCGCCTATGCTGCCCAAAAGCTGCTTGCCATGCATCAGGCATTTGAAACCGTGTACGGGGAAGGATATGTGGATGAGGAGTATGGGATGGTGATGATGCCGGCGGTGGTCTGCGGAAGGGATTCCGGCATACGCACGCTGGCACTTGTCACGCTTGATCTGGAGTCTTCCGGGGAACACTTCGGAACGATTTTCATGACTCCGGGCGGCATGATGGAGCAGGGAAGCAGCTCTTTGAGTGAAAAACAGAAACAGGCACTGGCAGAGTATTATATCCCATATGACTACTGGTACACACCGCTTGTGGAAAGGGATCACCATGTGGATTTTACACAGATGCCGGAGGAGGTGGCAGACATCCGCAGGATGGTGGATGAACTGCTGGTGCAGGGGGAGGCTTTCCATATGAATGAACCAAAATAGGAGGAAAAAAATTTGAACAGCATCATAAGCTGGGTTGGCGGCAAGAAAGCACTGCGCGACCTGATCTATCTGCGCATGCCGAAAAACTATGACCGCTACATAGAAGTATTTGGCGGTGGCGGCTGGGTTTTATTCGGGAAAGCGCCGGATAAATGCATGGAGGTTTACAATGATTTTAATTCAAATCTTGCAAACCTCTTTTATTGTGTCAAGGAAAGGCCAATGGCACTGCTTCGGGAACTGTCCTTCCTGCCGCTCAACTCCAGAGATGAATTTACAACACTGCGGAAATTTCTGACCATGGAAGAATTTAAGAGTGAACATCTTGCAGAAGAATTAGAGATTGCAACACACTTCTTGAAAGAACCAGAGGCGACAGAAATCCGTGACATTCTCATGGAGCGTGCCGCAGTAGGGGATGTAAAAAGGGCAGCGGCATTTTATAAGATCATCCGTTACAGCTATGGAAGCGGATGCACCTCTTATGGCTGCCAGCCTTTTGACATACGCAAAACTTTTACCATCATCTGGGAGGCAAACCGCAGGCTGAAGGATACCGTGATCGAGAATAAGGATTTTGAGGCACTCATCCGTCAATATGACAGACCGAATGCCTTTTTTTATTGCGATCCGCCGTATTTTGAAACCGAGGGACACTATGAGGTGGTGTTCCGTAAGGAAGATCATGTGAGGCTCAGGGATACCTTAAAAGGCATACAGGGAAAGTTCATGGTTTCCTATAACGACTGTGCCTATATCCGTGAGCTGTATCAGGACTTTCAGATTGAAGCGGTGACAAGGATCAATAACCTTGCACAGAGGTATGACAACGGAAGTGAGTTCCCGGAAGTGCTGATCGCCAACTATGACATGGAGGAAAGGAAAAAAAGCATGCCGATGCAGATGAACCTGTTTGAACTGTACGGGGAACAGAAAACGGTTCGGTGGAAGGGAAAGGAGACAGAGGAAGAGCCACAGGACACATAAAAAAAGAAAGAAGGAGGAAAACATGCTTCAGTTAGTAGAAATGGAAGGAAAGATGACGGAAAACGGGTGTATTGAGATTCCCGCAGTGGTGTTAGAGCAGGCTGGTATCTGTACCGGTGACACCGTGAAACTTGTGTATATGGCAGAGGACGGGGAACTTAAGAACACGGCAAAGGAGTTCCTGCTTGCAAGGGCAGGACAGGATGTGGCAGAGGAACTGGCAAAGGAGGAAAACATTGCGTTCCAGATACCGGAAGAATTATTAAGGGATGCCGGAATCCCGATGGACGCAGACCTTGACATTGTGTGTCAGGAAGGACGCATTATCATCCTGCCGTCAGAACTTGTGCAGGGGACGGAAGTGCCGGAGGAACTGCTTGCCATCTGCAGGGAGCTTGGCATCACGGAGGATAAGGTAAACATCATCTTGCGGACCACAGAGGAGGGAACGGATGAAAAAACCGGTGTATAAGCTGTTAGACGAAAAAGGACGCATCCTGATCCCGAAAGAATTCCGCCAGATGGCAGAGCTTGAGAGCGGGGATATCGTAAAGCTGTCCGTGAGCAGTGGAAAAATCATGGTATCCAAAGTAGATATCGTGGAGATGGGGAGTCAGGACCCGCAGGCAGTGGAAGCCTATGTAAATGCGGCGGTAAAACATATGAGTCCGGCAAAACAGGTGGCACTTGCGGCAAGGATTCTGAAATTCGCACAGCAGGAGGGAGGTACGGATTGTTAAGGAATAAGTACAGGGCATTTGAAATCAGGGACGATCAGGTCAGCCAGACGCTGGTGGACGGGAATCTCTGCTCCATTGCAGAATTTATCCGGCATTGCGATGAGGGAAGCATCATCACCCTGCACACCATGGAGGGCGAGCCGTTTTTGATCGGACTCTCCAAGATGTTTGTATTCTGCGGGGACAAGGCATTCTTAGACAGGCAGTTGATCCCTTACCTGCGCAGCATGGGTGGGGAAAGCGTATGAAAAGGATTTATGTTCAGAACGGGATCGTATTTTTTTATGGGAATCCGGCTGGCTATCTGGGAGACGGGAAAGCAGTCATTGACTGCATGTTCCAGAAAGAGGAGCTGGTTTCATTTGTGAAGGAACAGTTTTTGGTGGAACCCGTATTCCGGGAGGGTGTGTATGACCGGCTGTCGGAGGGAGGTGGTGTCAAAGAGACAGCGGAGGTCAGCATTGGGGAAGGGAGGAGGCTTAGAATCTATCAACTGGGACAGGACAGTCCGATCATGATGCGGTTTATCAGTCTGGCAGAGAGAAAAAAGAGAGGGTATGACAGGCCGCGTAGGGAGGAATATGTCAGAGTCTATGAGGGGGAGATAGAAAACTATAGTCTGGAGGAAGTCTGGGAAAAATACGGACGAAGAGTACCGGAAGGGTTTCAGGGACATGCATTGTCCATTTCGGATGTGATCGAGTTTGCGGATGGGGAAAACAGCCGCTTTTTCTACATCGAACCATCCGGGTATGAGGAAATCAGATTTTAACAAGGAGGAGCATTATGCCAAAGGCAAAAACTGCCCAGAGCCGGGCAGAAACCACAGAACAGCAGGCACCATCCGGAGCAGGGAACAAAGAAAACTCCCCACTCCAGTTTGATGTGCGCATCCAGTCCATCCGGCCGGGGGAAAGCATCAAGGGAACAGCATCCGTAAACATCAACGGGGCATTTGCAATCCGGGGTGTCAAGATTATTGAGGGAAGCAATGGACTGTTTGTTTCCATGCCAAGCTATAAGGCTGGGAATGAGTACAAGGACATCTGTTTTCCTATCACGCAGGAATGCAGAAAACAGCTCCATGAAGCAGTCATCGGAGCTTATGAGCAGGCAATTTCGCAGGGGCAGGATACGGTAGCAAAGCATCATGGGATGCAGGCACCGGAAGGACAGCCGATGGAGATGGCAGGAATGTAACCGGATAAAACCAGAGAACATAGAGCGGACCGCACAGAAATGGTTCAGCAGATCATTAGAAAAAATTGGAGGAAAAAAATATGAGAAATATGATGAAAAAAGCAGCACAGAATGTAAAGGCAGTTGCCGTGAGAGCAGGAATGTTAATGAAGGATACCAAGGGCGAGAACTACGTGGATACGGCGGTCAAAATCCTGATCGCAGTCGTTCTCGGCGCACTGCTCTTGGCAGGTCTTTATGCACTCTTCGGGGATGTGGTGATGCCTACCCTTACACAGAGGATTCAGGACATGTTCAACTACGCAGGATAAGGAACACCGGTCCAAAACAGGGAAACAGGAAAAATAACAGAAGGATATGGAGGAAAACAGATGCCTAGAAGAGCAAACACACAGACACAGCAGGAAGCAGTACAGGAAAATGCCGCAGTGCAGGCAAATGCAGGGGCAGACATGCAGATGGAGGCTACCATCACAAAAACACAGCCGGAAAAGGGTGTCCTTGCCCTTGCCGATGTAAAGATCGGGGATTTCATGACGATCCGAAATGTCAGAATCAAGGAAGATGACTACGGGCTGACCGTTGCCATGCCGAAAACAAAGACAGGGGCAAATGAACAGTACAAGGATGCGGTGTTCTTTGCCGACAGGGGAATCAAGGAAAAATTTGACCAGACGGTACAGAAAGCGTATGAAACTTTTATGCACCAGCAGACGGATCTGGACGAGGAACCGGAGGAGGCAGAGGAGCTGGAACAGGAAGAAGGCGGCATGAACATGGGAATGTAGCATGATCAGGCTGGCTTTCTTTTTTTCTGCTCTGTTTTTGGCGGCGGTCATGGATATGAGGACAAGGACCATCCCGGACTGTCTGGTCGTTCTGGTGGCACTTACCAGCATGCTGCCACCGGAACAGCCAAATCTTTTGGGAGTTTTTGCAGGACTTCCGCTGCTCCTTGCAGGCATTACCATAGGAGGAATCGGCGGAGGGGATGTGAAACTCATGGGGGTATGCGGCCTGGTTCTTGGAGCGAGCCAAGCGTTTACGGGACTGTTCCTTGCATTGTGCCTGCTGGTGCTGTGGCATGCGGCAGGGGGCATGGGCAGGAAAAAGAACAGAAAGAAACAAAAAGAGGAGAAGGAACAGGAACAGGCATACCCGCTTGTTCCGTTTCTTTTTGCAGGAATGTTGATTGGTATCTGGATAGGAGGTTAAAGAATTGAAAAAGAAATTATTACTGGCAGGGATTATGGCACTGCTTGCAGGAACTGTCGTGGCAGCAAGAAAGAAAAAATATACGGAGACATCGAGATAGGAGGAGAAGAGAATCATGAAACTGTTAAAAAACCGTACTGTTCTTGGGGTACTCTGCATTGTAGTGTCCCTGCTCATCTGTTTTGCAGTGACACCGCTTGTCAATGCCGGACTGTCCCAAAAGACCACAATCGTGCGTTTTGTAAAGGACGTTAAGGCAGGCGAAGAGATCAAAAAAGGAATGCTGCAGGAAGTCGAGGTGGGAGGTTACAACCTGCCCGAAAATGTGTTAAGGAGCATCACGGAGGCGGAAGGAAAATATCTGACCGCGGATGTTTATGCAGGGGATTATATCGTAGCAGAAAAAGTAGCGGACGAGCCGGCTGCAGAAAATAAATACCTTTACAACTTAAACGGGGAGAAACAGGCAATCTCCATCACCATCAGTTCTTTTGCGGAAGGACTCTCCGGCAAATTAAAGAGCGGGGATATTGTGTCGGTCATCGCACCGGATTACCTGGGCAGTGGGGAGACAGTGATCCCGGCAGAATTAAAATATGTGGAGGTCATCGCAGTGACGGCAAAGTCCGGCTATGATGCTAATACACAGGAGCAGGAAGAGGAGAAGGAGCTTCCGTCCACCGTCACGGTGTTAGTCAGACCGGAGCAGAGCAGACTGCTGGCAAGGCTGGAAGCAGAGGGAGAAATCCATCTGTCACTGGTATACAGGGGAGACAGCCAGAAAGCTGCACAGTTCATTGAAGCACAGGATCTGGTGCTGGAGGAGCTTCTGGAAGAAACCACAGAGGAAGAAGAGGTATCTGTTGTAAAAAATGAGGTGCCGAGGACAGGAGGGGAAGCGGATGCAGTGACGGCAGAAGAAACCTCGGCAGACGAGAAAAATGATACGGATATGGAGGAATAGTGTTTGAATTTCATGAAAAATTCTTTGTTCCAGAGAAATTTGGAGCAGGAAAGGGAAGAAGAGATGCCGGAAGAGGGAGGCGTGCTTGCCGTGTGGGGCAGCCCTTCCTCCGGCAAGACGGTGGTGTCTGTGAAACTGGCAGAGCATCTGGCAAAGAAAAAGAGAAATGTCATTTTAATCCTTGCGGATATGATCACTCCGCCGCTGCCTTACTTATGCGCACCGTCAGACATTGAACAGGAAAGGTCGTTGGGGAGCATTCTTGCCGCATCCCATGTGACGGAAAACCTCATCAAGAAGAACTGCATGTTCTACCGGAAGAATGATTATCTTTCCATGGTCGGGATGTTAAAGGGGGAGAATGTGTTCACCTATCCGCCCTATGAAAAAGAGCAGGCGGCAGAACTGCTCCAGCTTGCAGCACAGATCGCACCGTATGTCATCGTGGACTGCACCAGCAATATCGCATCGGATATCCTGTCGGCGGTCGCATTGATGGAGGCAGATACGGTGTTAAGGCTGGCAGGGTGTGACTTAAAATCCATCAGTTACTTATCCTCCCAGCTTCCACTGCTATCAGACCACAAATGGGATGCCGACAAGCAGTTGAAGGCCGTGTCCAATATCAGACAGCAGGAGGCAAGCAGCCACATGGAACAAATCCTTGGCAGTGTGTCGTTCCAGATTCCGCACAGCAGTGAGGTGGAAGCACAGTTTTTAGAAGGGGAACTGCTTGGGGAACTCGGCCTGAAGGAGAGCCGGGCATTCCGCAGGGAGATAGAGAAAATCAGCAGGGAGGTATTCGGGGTATGAAAAATAACCAGAATCTGTTCTTTTCCCCGGAGGAAAAGGGAAGGGCATTTTCGGATGTCTTAAAAGAGGTGCAGGAGTATATCTCCAGCAAATATTCCACGCTCATGGTGGAAGGCGGGAGCGAGGAAGTAAAACAGCAGGTCAAGCGGTACATTACAAAGTACATCTGTGACTACCGTATCACGGTAAAGGGAAAAACACAGGAACAGTTGATCGATGACCTTTACACGGAAATGGCAGAGTTTTCCTTCCTCACCAAGTACATTTTTGGAACAGGGATAGAGGAAATCGATATCAATTCCTGGCGGGATATCGAGATACAGTACAATGACGGCAGGTGTGAAAAGCTGGAGGAACACTTCGAGTCCCCGGAGCATGCGGTCAATGTCATAAGGCGCATGCTCCATGTGTCGGGCATGGTGTTGGACAATGCCTCCCCTGCGGTGTTAGGACATCTGAGCAAGAATATCCGAATCGCCGTGTTAAAGACGCCGCTCGTGGATGAAGATGTGGGGATTGCAGCATCCATCCGTATTGTCAATCCGCAGAGCCTGAAAAAGGAAAACTTTGTGGATGGCGGCACCGCAACGGGGGAAATGCTGGACTTTCTGGCAGAGTGTCTGCGTTATGGCATCAGCATCTGTGTCGCAGGAGCCACCAGTTCCGGTAAGACCACACTTGCAGGCTGGCTGCTTACCACCATACCGGATGGAAAGCGTATCTTTACCATCGAAAACGGCAGCCGTGAGCTGGCACTCGTAAGGGAAAAGGATGGAAAAGTGACCAACAGTGTCATCCATACGCTGACCAGATACAGCGAAAATGAAAAGCAGAACATTGATCAGGACATGCTCCTTGATATGGCACTGCGTTTTAACCCGGAGATCATCTGTGTCGGGGAGATGCGTAGTTCGGAGGCGTACACGGCACAGGAATCGGCAAGAACCGGACACACGGTGCTTACCACGATCCACAGCAACAGTTGTGAATCCACTTACAGCCGAATGAGGACACTGTGCAAGAGAAAATATGACATGGATGACGAGGTGTTGATGGACCTTGTAACGGAGGCATTCCCTATCGTGGTGTTCACCAAGCAGCTTGAGAACCGTAAGAGGAAACTCATGGAAATCATGGAGTGTGAGATCACGGCAGACGGAAAGCGGAAGTTCAACCCGCTGTACCGCTATGAGATCACCGAAAACCGGATGGAAGGGGACCGCTTTATCATTAACGGCACGCATAAGAAGGTGTGCGGAATTTCCGAGAGCCTCAAAAAGAGATTTTTGGAAAACGGCATGCCAAAAGATGTGCTGGAAAGAATTGAAAAAGGAGGGGAGAAAGCATGCTGACATTACAGGTCATTGCCTGCATCGGGATCATTACAGGGGCATTCCTGCTGTTCCACATCCGGCTAAATGACTTTACGGGGAACATTTTCCACAGGCTTTTGGACGCACCGAAAGGAATCCGTGAGGAGATACTGGAGGAAACCAAGCGCAGGAAAAAATCCTATTTCCGAAGGGAAATCGAGGAAGTACAGGCAATTTTGAAAACAACGGACAGGGAGGAGCTGTTCCCGCTTTTATGCACGGCATCCCTCCTGATGCTTGCCGCAGGAGCAGCCATTGCCGTCATGATCGGAAATGTTTTTTTAATTCCGGTGCTGGCGTGCGGATTTTTATTTCTGCCGTTCTGGTACATCAGGCTGACCGCATCCCATTTCAAAAAGGATGTGTCATCGGAACTGGAAACCGCACTGTCCATTATTACAACGGCATACCTGCGAAGTGAGGACATCCTTACTTCGGTGGAGGAAAACCTCGAATATTTAAATCCGCCGGTCAAGACCGTGTTTGCAGATTTTGTGTCAAGAATCCGCCTCATAGATCCAGACCTTGAAGCAGCCTTGGAGGAGCTTAAGGGAAAGATTGAAAATGATGTGTTCATGGAGTGGGTGGATGCCTTAAAGTCCTGCCTGTATGACAGGTCACTAAAGACAACGCTGACACCGATCGTGGCGAAACTGTCGGACATGCGCATCGTGAATGCAGAGCTGGAATATCTGGTATTTGAACCCAGAAAGGAATTTATCACAATGGTGGTGTTGGCAGTAGGGAATATCCCGCTGTTATATTTCCTGAACCAGTCCTGGTACGATACGCTCATGCATACCATCCCCGGGCAGATTATGCTGGCGGTTACCGGCGCAATTATTTTTGTTTCCACGGCATGCGTCATAAAACTGACAAAGCCGATTGAATACCGGACATAAGGGGGAGGGATAAATTGAAAATCGTACTGATAGTTGTATTCATCCTGACGGCATGCGGACTGTTCCTTCTGCTGTCGGGCATCTTAAAGCTGCCGACACTGCGGACCGGCAGGGCGATGATGCAGTCAGGGAAGAAAGAAAAGAAACTGCAGAAAACACTGGATGCGTTCTACATGGACGGGGCGGCATACTTAGGAAAATACATCGGAATGAATGCCTACAAAAAAAGCAGGATGCAGAATGTCCTTAATGCGGCAGGACTTAAGATGACACCGGAAACCTATATGGCGTATGCCTATCTGAAGGCAGGGAGCATTTTTCTCCTGATCCTTCCGGCACTGCATGTATTTCCGCTGCTTGCCATCATGCTCGTGCTTTTAGGAGTCATGGTCTACTATAAGGAGACAAGAAAAGCAGAAGAGCTGGTAAGGGAAAAAAGGGAGCAGATCGAGGGGGAACTGTACCGTTTTGTTTCCACCATCACACAGGAGCTGAAAAACAGCAGGGATGTACTTTCCATGCTGGAGCATTATAAGGAAAATGCCGGGGAGATGTTCCAGAAGGAACTGGACATTGTGTGTGCCGACATGCGCTCCAGCAGCTATGAGGCAGCACTCACCCGTTTCGAGGCAAGGCTCAATTCCCCGCAGCTCTCCGATGTGGTCCGCGGACTGATCGGTGTGTTAAGAGGAGATGACGGTGCAGTGTATTTCCAGATGCTCACACACGACTTCAAGCAGGCAGAACTGCAGAGGTTAAAGGCAAAGGCGGCAAAAATCCCGCCGAAAATCCGTGTCTTTTCTTTTGCCATGCTCTTATGTTTCCTTGCAACCTATTTTGCCATCATCGGCTATGAGATCATAAAGTCCATGGGAACACTGTTCTGATAAAAGCGCAGGAAGGAGAAAAAATGAAGCGGATCTATAAAATCATGAGGGACAAAAAGGGGGAGGGATATATCGATGCGGCAGTCGTTGTATTCTGCGTGATGTTTGTCATTGCCCTTGGCGTCAGGATATTCCCGGTTTTTATCACGAAGATACAGCTAGACAACTTTGCAGACGAGCTGGTGCGGGAGGCAGAGATCAGCGGCAGGGTTGGAAGTGAGACAACCGCAAGGCAGAGAACCTTGGAGGAAAAAACAGGGATACATCCAGCCGTAAGCTGGTCTGGGACCGGAAAAATCCAGTTGAATGAAGAGGTGACGGTAACACTGACGTTACAGAAAGACCTCGGACTTTTTGGAAAGTTAAGGTCGTTCCCGGTAACCATAAGGGCGAGGGCATCGGGAAAGAGTGAGGTGTATTGGAAATGAGAAAATGCTATCAGAGTTTCAAAAGACTTCTGACAGGGCAGGAGGGAAGCATGGCTCCGGTTGCTGTAGCTGCAGCGATAGCCATGCTTTTTATTATCCTTGGTGTTTCAGAATACATGCGCCTTGTCATCACGGCAGCCGGAATCAAAGATGCCATGGAATCTGCCGTAGTTTCCGTGGTAAACGACAATTACAATGAAGTTTATCATGGTGTCAGGGAAGGATATGCTGCAGGATATGAGCCGGACGATACGGGATTTGCGGCATCCGTGGACCATGGGGATATCTATGGCAGGATGTGTTTTCTGCTTGGTCTGGAAGAGGATGGGAACAGTTATGTCCGCTATAACAACAGTGGTGAACTGGAGTACAGGCTCAAAAATCTTTCTGTGGACATCCACAACACGGCACTGGCATCGCCGGGAGGAACTTATTATGCGGATGCAGAGGTCACGATGGAAGTGCCTGTGCGTTTCGCAGGAAAAATCTTGTCGAATATGTCGGTCAGGTTGAAGGTGAGGGCAGCCTACAGGGAGAAATTTTAGTAACATGTTACAGATATCGTAAGACTTATTACATTTCCATAGACTTTCCAGACGTTCTATGGTAGCGTGTGAACTACGAAAATCAATCAAAAAAGCATAAGGAGGGAATGCCATGAAAGATAAGACAAAAAAGTGGCTGGCAGTCGCAGGACTTCTAGCAGTATGTGCGGTGCTTGTGTTTGGAATCAGCAGGGCGCTCTACCATGAGCCGGACAGGGAGGCACAGGTCGTGGAGAGAGAATCGGAGGAGACAGAACTTTTTGTGGAGACAGAAACACCGGAACCGGCTCCGGCAGAAAGCACAGAAGCAGAGCCGGAAGAGCCGCTTGTGATCGAGACGGAGACAGGAACTTCCGTAAATGACAGGGAGCAGGAAATTCAGGAAACCCCGGAGAAAACGGAAGCGGAAAAGCCGAGTGAGCCGCCTGCACTGTCTGAGGGAACCGCCACGGACCAGCCGGATACACCGCCGTCCTACGAGGAGGAAAAACAGGAGGAACCGGATCCGGCAGAGAACCAGACACCAAAGACAGGTGATACCAAAGACGGCATGGTATATGTGGAAGGCTTCGGATGGATTACCGATGAAGGGGAAGGCTCAGGCACCTACGCAGATGACATGTATGAAAATGGCAATAAAATCGGAATCATGGACTAAGTTGGTGACAAGAAATGTTGTTTGATATAAACTGATAACAAGCGGACAAGGAGGCTCTTGGATTATGTACAAACAACGTATATCATATGCAGATTATGTGGAAGAGGTAGAAAGATTATATAAAATTGAAAGAAGAGAGATTTATTTTGGTTTTGTAATCCGAGATTTTATACAATCGATCCTTACAGAAAGTGAACAATTGGTAGCAGTTTGGGATAACAAAGGATACAAGGATGATACCAAAAATCCACTTCATAAGCGTAAAAATTATGCGGATTCACATAGCTTGCAGGATTTTATTATCGTTCCGGAACAATATAGCTATACGAATACTACAAAACCATATGTTTCAATTGAGCTGAAAAAACCCAATTTGGAAAATTATCAAGGGTTAGAATTGGGAAAAAACAAAAAACAGATAGAAGCAGAGTTTGAATATTGTGATTTTATTATTTTGACAGACTGTGTTACATGGATGTTCCTAAAAAAAGATGAACCTGTAAAAGATGAAAAAGTTGTTTGTCTGATACAGGAGGGAAAATGGTTACAAATGGAACAAAGGGATTCCAATAACGAGCGTATGGGGAACATTCATATGAAGGAACCAGAGCAATGGGATGATTTGGTTAATACGATTAGAACATTTGTAGCAGAAGCCAAAAAACAGAGAAAAGAATAATGTGTTAGTGAAAAGCAGATTCGTAAAAACGGTCTGCTTTTTTTGTGAGGAAAAAGAGATGAAGTTATTAAAACAAGTAGTATTGCTTCTTGCAATTATGCTTGCCATGGCAATGCCGGTATCGGTTTATGCAGCCGGGGAAGGGAACATCGACAATGGCGGTGGAGGTATGGGAGCAGGAACGGGAACTAATTTTTGGAGCAGCCACGATGAGGGTGTGCGCGTAACGGTAATCAGAGCCAGTGATGGTGCAGTTGCATCAGCATCCATTGACCTTACCAACAAGCATCCGACTGATATCCGGGTGCATTTTGGAAAAGTAAGCAAGACTTCCTACAGGAATGGCGCAGGACTTTCTGCAAGGATGGGAGGCTATACATTTTATAATCCAGCACAGTCCCTGCCACAGATTATCAGTACTTCAAGAGGAGGGGCAAACCTTGCAGCCATCAAACAGTACTTTACGGACGAGCAGGTGATCAGAGCCATTGCAGGATATGTCGGCATGGATTTCCAGACGCTGACAAACGGAGAGTACAAGCTGTTATTAGAGCCAATCGCATATGTGACTTTTGAGGGAGTCCGGACTGCGTTTACCGCCACGGAAGCAGCAAAATACAATCAGTTAAGGGGCGGTTTGTTGCGAAAGAAAATGCCGTCCCTTTCCCATAAAAACCTGCCGCTTGCCATGTTTTTGGAAACATCGGATTTAGGGTATCCGGCGTGGAGCGGTTCTAAGACAGAGAAAGCAAATGATGAGGATATCATCCGCGCATTAGGACTTGGCATCGTGCGGTTTAATGAGGTGATCACACCGGAAGTCATCGAAGCGGACTATGAATACCGTGTGGATACGGATGTGATAACGGCGGTCACAGTCAGTGGAGGACAGAGTGATCCGGACAACTCCGTCACCGTGACATTTTCTATTCTGGGAAGAAGCTACAAGGTTGAAAATGTGTATTACCCGGAGGACGGACAGCAGCTCGTGTGGGTAAAATGGCATACCCCGTCCACGGAACAGCACATCACGATTAGCGTGACCGCCAGCGGAGGCAGTGCATCCGTGAGCCGGGGAACCATCACGGCGAACATTGTGGATCTGGATGACAATCCACCGCCAAATCCTGTTGCAGATGACAGAAATGACAGCTACCGGAAAGAAAATGCAGTGATGCCTGTAAATCCAGAAAAGACACAGGCGGCATGGAGTGTCTGGAAAGCCAAGTGGAAGGAAAAATGGGTATGGCACAGTGACTGGAACTGGGAGTCAGAGGATCATTCGGCAAGCTGTGAGGCAGGATGCACACAGAGCCATGGATACTGGCAGGATGATGGCGAGTATGTGGATGAAGGCTGGTGGGAATTTGAAGAGAAACATTATTCGGCATCCCTGACCGCAGATATGCATCTGGTCACGGATGAGAAGGCACCGACCGCGGACGGCATGGTTACCAAAAGCGGGTATGGTGTGAATGTTTCCCTGAGTGCAAGGGCATCGAGCAGCTAGACATCCGCAACAACAGCACCGCAGACAGCAGTCAGTTACTTCCCGGAATTTTATTACGAAACCTACTGGCGGCTTTTAGAGAGAACCCGAAATGGATACAGTGCGGTCTTTGAATTTAAGAATAATGAGTATTCCACTTATTACCGGAGGACACACTTCACACCGGTCTGGATGCCGGACGGGGAGTACCGGGTATATACTTATCTGCTTGACTGTTGGACACCGGATGGAATGCTTTCCATGAACCTGTCAGACGCTGTGCAGATATCGGGAAGCCTGTGGGATGACTGGCATATCGCACCACAGAATGTGAGGTAGGAAATGGGATATGAGAGAATCCAAAAGCCGGAAGGACTGCTCTACCATTACACTCGAAAAGAAAATCTGGAATCCATCTTAAGGGATGGAAGGATACGGAAATTTTGTGACAGGGAAACATGGTTCACAAAATCCCTTGCAGATACGCTGCGGCTTATGTCACTCACGGTGATGCAGGAGGGAGCAGCTTATTATGATGCGAGGGGCAGGCTGCAGCGTTACCCGGCATTTGTGCCGGAGGATTATGTAGTTTTAGAACTTACCCCGCGCTACCAGAGCGGGGAATGGGTGATCTGGAATCAGGAACTTCCACCTAATGCGCCGGAGTCCGTAAGGGAGCTTGCGGAGGAGTTCAGCCACTTAAAACTCGGATACCGTGGAGATTTAAAGTTCTGGGAGAATCCTGTCATTTATGAGATGACAGACCTTTTGGAAGAACCGGAGCAGACCAGTGAAATGAAAATGCAGTAAAAAAACAGAAAAAAGGAAAGGAAGATCAGATGAAGAAAAAGAAATGGATGATGATGGCAGTGATGGTGCTTGCACTTACGATGATGTTTGGAACTACAGTATATGCGTCAGGAAAAGGGGACGTGGCAGGAGCAATCGAGGGTACATGGCAGGATGCCTCCGCACAGATCAAGACAGTAGTCAATAAGGTGGTGTTCCCGGCAATCGACCTGATACTTGCCGTATTCTTCTTTGCAAAGCTGGGTACTGCATACTTTGATTACCGAAAACACGGGCAGTTTGAATGGGCGGCACCCGCAATCCTGTTTGCGTGTCTGGTGTTTACGCTGACGGCACCGACCTATATCTGGAAAATCCTTGGCATATAGGGGATGGTGAGAAAGAAGGTGTCAGATGTTTATATTTGATTTTGTTGCGGAAACCGTACTAGACCAGATCATCGACTGGCTGTATGGGAAGATCGTTGGATTTCTCAATGATTTTTTTGCAATGATGAACAATATGGGGGTGGAATTGTTTGACCTGCCGTGGGTGAATGCAATTACCACTTTTTTTAGCTGGCTTGGCTGGGCATTGTTTGTGGTAGGGCTGGTGGTCGGAGCTTTTGAATGTGCCATAGAGTATCAGGGAGGAAGGGGCAGTATCAAGGATACTGCCTTAAACTATGTCAAGGGATTTATGGCGGTCAGCCTGTTTTCCATTCTTCCGGTCAACTTATACTCCCTAAGTGTGTCGCTGCAGAGTTCCTTCGGATCGGCATTATCCGGCATTACAGATGCGGAAAGCATCGGGATGACTGCACAGCAGGTGCTTATGTCAGCCGCCATGCCGGGAGTGGGGAATCCGATCCTGCAGATATTCTGTGCCGTGATGATGGGGTATGCCGTGATAAAAGTGTTTTTCGGAAACCTGAAAAGAGGAGGCATCCTGCTCATACAGATCGCAGTTGGAAGCCTTTATATGTTTTCTGTTCCAAGAGGATATATTGACGGTTTTACCCAGTGGTGCAAGCAGGTCATTGGAATCTGTCTCACCGCTTTCCTGCAGTCCACCATGCTCACGGCAGGACTCATGATCTTCAAGGACCATCCTCTGCTTGGTCTGGGTGTCATGCTTTCCTCCACGGAGGTGCCGAGGATTGCCGGACAGTTCGGACTGGACACCAGCACAAAGGCAAACCTGATGAGCGGAGTTTATGCAGCGCAGACAGCCATCAACATTTCAAAAACGGTTGTCAAAGCAGTGGCAGCATAAGGCGGTGGAAGGATGGAGAAAAAGCTGGGGAGTCTGTTCGATGGGATCGGGGGATTTCCATTGGCAGCAAAAAGAAATGGCATACGGCCTGTGTGGGCGAGTGAGATAGAAAAGTTTCCCATGGCAGTTACCATGTACCGGTTCCCGGAGATGAAACACATGGGAGACATTACAAAACTGCATGGGGAAAACCTCCCGGTTGTGGATGTGATAGCCGGGGGTTCGCCATGTCAGGACTTATCCATTGCCGGGAGACGCGCAGGACTTGCGGGGATGCGTTCCGGTCTCTTTTTAGAGCAGGTACGCATCATAAAAGAAATGCGCAGGCAGGAGGAAAGGAGGAAAAACAGCAGTGGAAGGAGAGCAGATGTCCCTGTTCGACCTCGGTATATGGTCTGGGAAAATGTGCCGGGAGCCTTCTCAAGCGGAGAACCAAAAGGAGCAGATTTTAAGAGAGTCCTCGAAGAAGTCTGTGGTATATCGGAGGAGTCCGTATCTTTACCTGGACCGCCGGATGGGGCATGGACTCCTGCCGGGATTATTCTGGGACAGGAATTCTCTGTTGCTTGGAGAGTACTGGACGCTCAATTTTGGGGAGTCCCCCAGAGACGCAGAAGAATCTTCCTTGTCGCAGATTTTGGAGGCCACAGTGCCGGAGAGATATTATTTGAGTCCGAAAGCGTGTGGAGGCATTATCAGGAGAGCAGGGAACAGAGGGAAAAAGCTGCCGCCGATCTTGGAGGCGGCACTTTTGATGCAGGCACAGGAGCCGACATCGTGTGTCTGATGGATCAGGGAGGACAGCGGATGGATGTGTACCGGAACCTTATCGGTACACTTCTGGCACACAGTTCAAGCACACCGCCCATTATCATGGCGAGCAGTCAGGCAAATGCAGAAATCGGGATCGGATACTGTCCGACCATTACAGCAGCGGCAGGGATGGCAGGCAATAACCAGCCGATCCTGTTTGACAATCACGGACCGGACACCCGCTACAGCGGACCGGTGAAAGTGGCACAGACCATTACTTCTGCACTGGGGACGGGAGGCAACAATACGCCGCTTGCTGTTCATGGAGAACCCTACTGCATCGCCGGAAATGTCATCAACCGTCAGGATAAAAACGGGGGAAACGGCTGCGGCTATCAGCAGGGAGTCAGTTATACGCTGACAACAGAGGACAGGCACTGTGTGGCATACACGGATGACCTGCAGAGAAAAAAGCGTGTGAGGAAACTCATACCGCTTGAGTGTGAAAGACTTATGGGATTCCCGGACCACTGGACGGACATTCCGGGAGCAAGTGACAGTGTCCGGTACCGGGCATTGGGAAACAGCGTGGCAGTGCCGTGTGTGGAATATATCCTCTGTGGCATTGCTTATTTTTTAGAAAGACAGGAGGGAGAACGGGATGTACATATACCCGGATAATCTGAAATCGAAAGCGAGCATGTGGCTGTGGGAGCTAAAAGACCTTGCAGTGACAGGAATCATCGTACTGATATCCGTGTTTGCATTTGCCTATGCAAAACTGTGGTTCCCGATGGTGATAGCAGGTGTATACGCATTTTTAACGATACAGGTGGAGGATACCACCATCTTAAAATTTATCCGCTATGCATGTGCGTATTTTTTGGTGGAACAGCAGCATTATGAATGGAGGTATACCGCAAATGAAACGGAAGAATGAACAGTCCACAAGGGAGCTGATGGGGACAAAAGAACTGTCGGATTACAGCATCCGCACCTACCGGAAGGACGAGCTGGTCTATTTTCTGATCCAGCCGAGCAACCTGTCCGTGTTGTCGGAGGAGAGCCTTTCCGCAAGAATCTATGGACTCATGACGGTATTAAAAGGCATCACAGAAATCGAGATGATGTGCTTAAATTCCCGTGAAAATTTTGAGGACAACAAAAGATATTTAAAGAACCGCGCGGAGGAAGAAACCAACCCGACTGTGCGGAAACTGCTGGAACTGGATGCAGGACACCTTGACCGGATGCAGGTGCAGATGGCAACGGCGAGGGAGTTTTTACTGATTATCCGGCTGAGAAACCAGAAGGAGAATGAGGTGTTCGCTTACTTAAACCGTATCGAAAAAATGCTGGTGGAACAGGGATTTACATCCAAAAGAGCGGATGAGGAGGACATGAAGAGGATACTGGCTGTTTACTTTGAACAGAATGTCACAACGGAAAAATTTGAAGAATTTGATGGAGAGAGGTGGATCATTTTAAATGAATAACAACAGAAAGAAAAAAACACAGACACAGACACCGGGGGAAGAGAGGCTTAAGAGTTTCCTTGATATGATCGCACCGTCCGTCATCCAGTTTTACACGGATCATTATATCTGCGGGAATACGTTCCGCAGTGTCTGGGCACTCAGGGAATATCCGACTGCAACGGATGAGCAGGCAATCCTGCGCCATCTTGGGGAAAAGGATGGCGTGACACTGCGTATCTATACCAGACAGGTCACACCGGCAGAGGAGAAAAAAATCATCAGCAATGCGGCAAACAAGAACCGCATGAAACAGGGAAATACAGAAAATTTACAGGAGACAGTCACGGCAGCGAGCAACCTGCAGGATGTGACCAACATCATTGCGACCATGCACCGCAACAGGGAGCCGTTACTGCATACGGCTGTGTATCTGGAGTTATCCGCAGCGGACATGGATAAGTTAAAGCTGCTGCAGACCGAAGTGTTGACAGAACTCATCCGTTCCAAACTGAACGTGGATAAGCTGCTGTTGCGCCAGAAGCAGGGGTTCTTATGTGTGCATCCGGCTGGCAGGAATGTCTTTCTGGAGCAGTTTGAACGTGCGCTTCCGGCTTCGAGTGTGGCGAACCTGTTTCCTTTTAACTACTCCGGCAAGACCGATAAGAACGGATTTTATATCGGGAGGGATAAGTTTGGAAGCAATGTCATTGTAGATTTCAACCAAAGGGCGGATGACAAGACGAATGCCAATATCCTCATCCTTGGAAACTCCGGGCAGGGAAAATCCTACCTGTTAAAACTGATACAGACCATCCTGCGTGAGTCCGGGATGAAAGTCATCTGCCTGGACCCGGAGCATGAATATGTTGACCTGACCGGAAATCTGGGAGGCTGTTTTGTGGATCTGATGAGCGGGGAGTATATCATCAATGTGTTAGAACCCAAAACATGGGATGAAAACGGCAGCCCGGAGGATACGGAGGCACCCTATGCGTTCCGCTGTTCCTCAAAATTAAGCCAGCATATCTCCTTCTTAAAAGACTTTTTCCGAAGCTATAAGAATTTTACGGACAGCCAGCTTGACACGATAGAAATCATGTTGGCGAAACTTTATGAGAAGTGGAACATAGGGGATGATACGGACTTTGGCAGGCTTACGCCAAAGGATTACCCGATCCTGTCTGACCTTTACGATCTGATGGAAGAGGAATATAAGCATTACGATGCGAAGAAGAAACAACTGTATACCGCAGAGCTTCTGCAGGAAATCTGTCTTGGACTTCACTCCATGTGTAAGGGAGCGGAGTCCAAATTTTTTAACGGACATACGAATATCACAGACAGCAGTTTTCTGACTTTCGGTGTCAAGGGACTGCTTCAGGCGAGCAAAAATGTGAAGGATGCCATGCTGTTTAATGTGCTTTCCTACATGTCCAATGAACTTCTGACCAACGGGCATACGGCAGCCTGCATCGATGAGTTTTATCTGTTCCTTACCAACCTGACCGCCGTGGAATATATCCGAAACTTTATGAAACGTGTGCGAAAAAAGGACAGTGCCGTCATCCTTGCCAGCCAGAATCTGGAGGACTTCAATATCGATGGAATCCGGGAGTATACGAAACCGCTGTTTTCCATCCCAACCCATGTATTTCTGTTCAATGCGGGAAACATCGATTCCAGATTTTATATCGACACCCTGCAGCTTGAGCAGAGCGAATACAACCTGATCCGCTATCCGCAGAGGGGCGTGTGCCTCTATAAATGCGGCAATGAACGTTACAACCTTATGGTACATGCACCGGAGTACAAGGAGAAACTGTTCGGAAGTGCCGGAGGACGATAAAGCAGGGAAAAAGGAAGGAGGGATGCCAAACTATGGACATGAGGGAGCAGAAATTCGGCATTGAGATCGAGATGACAGGCATTACCAGACAGCGTGCTGCGGAGGTCATGGCAGCCTATTTTTCCTCTACGTTCAGCTATGACGGCGGAAGCTATGAAGAGTACAGTGTCAGGGATGCGGCAGGCCGCAGATGGAAAGTCATGTATGACTCCAGCATTGAGGCGCAGAAAAAAGGCGGCGGTTATGCGGGGAGTGAGTACAAGGTAGAATTTGTTTCCCCTATCTGTGAATACGCGGATATCCCTGTCATACAGGAACTCATCCGGCAGCTCCGGCATGCAGGTGCAGTGGCAGGAAAGAATACAGGCATCCATGTGCATATCAATGCGGCACCCCATGATGCAAGGACACTGCGGAACATCACCAACATCATGTACAGCAAGGAAGATTTGATCTATAAGGCACTTCAGGTAGATGTAGAGAGGGAGCACCGCTACTGCCAGAAGGTGGAAGAGGACTTTTTGCAGGAACTGAACCGGAAGAAACCAAAGAGTCTGGAGGAAGTGAGCAGGATCTGGTACAAGGGGGGTGATGGAAGGCACAGGCATTACCATGAAAGCCGTTACCACTGCCTGAATCTGCACAGCGTGTTCCAGAAAGGTACGATTGAGTTCCGGCTGTTTAACTCCACCACCCATGCAGGAAAAATAAAGGCATATATCCAGCTCTGCCTTGCCATTTCTGCGCAGGCATTGAACCAGAAATGTGCCAGCCGCATCAAGACTGCCAGCACCAACGAAAAATATACATTCCGTACCTGGCTGTTAAGGCTGGGAATGATCGGGGATGAATTTAAGACGGCGCGGAAGTTTCTTCTGGAAAATCTGGAGGGCGGCATTGCATGGAAAGACCCGGAACAGGCAGTGCGGCAGAAGGAAAGACTGCGTGCGATGAAAGAAAAGAAAGAACTGGAAACCGGACATGCACAGCAACCAGACAGCATGGAAGAAGAGGTGCCGGAGGATGCACAGGGAATGAACATGACCATGTAAAAACAAAACGCAGAGAAAGGAAAAAAGAATATGAACATGACAGGAAGAAGATATATTGCATACGGCTCGAACTTAAACCGGGCGCAGATGGCACTGCGCTGCCCCGATGCAAAGGTGGTAGGAACCGGGGAAATCAAGGACTATGAGCTGTTGTTCCGTGGAAACAGGAACGGGGCGGTAGCTACGGTGGAGCCGAAAAAAGGGGAGAGTGTACCGGTGTTAATCTGGGAGATTAGTCCGAGAGATGAGTTTAACCTGGACCGTTATGAGGGATATCCGAGACTGTATGGAAAAGAAATGCTGGAAGTGGAGCTGGATGGAAAACGGGAGAAAATGATGGCATATACCATGACGGAGGGGTATGCCATGGGAGTCCCTTCGGAACATTACCTTGCTACCATCCGCACCGGATATCAGGAGGCAGGATTTGATGAGGATGTTCTGATGGCAGGTGTTGAAAAGAGCAGGGAACGAATGAAACAGGAGATGGAAGCAGAGAGAATGGAGGAAGCACCATGGAGCCAGCAACTGCCGCTCTGATCGCAAGGGCAGCCATAGCAGCCGGGACCAATAAAAAAGTGTGGACAGGGATTGCCTCTGTACTGGCAGCCCTGTGCCTTCCGGTCATCCTTGCCGTCATGTGCTACATCAGCATTGCCTCCGGCGGAACAGAACATAACCGGGCGGCAGTGCATCTGGCATTCGATGGAGGGGAAATGCCGGATGGAATGCCTGCAGATTATCAGGCTTATGTCCGCCAGATGCAGGAAAGTTTTGCAGAGCTGGATGCCATATTAGATGACATCGATGGCATGACAGAAGGGGAACTGTGCGACAGGTATCTGGTCAAATCCGTTTTTTATTCTCTGTATTTCGGCGCAGACCGGGTACGGCTTGAGACGGATGATTATAAAAAATTCGCAGACTGTTTTGTGGATTATGAGGAACGGATACAAAACATAGAGCAGGAGGACGGGACCGTCACGCTGGAAAAATATACCGTGGCAGTTGCCATTGGGGATAAGACAAAAATCTTCCAAAAACTTGCATCTGACTATGGAGTTACCGCAACTTATGAACAACAGTCCAATGCAGTCAATGTGTGGTATGTGGCAAAGTATGACACGGCAGCCCCGACAGAGGGGGATGAATTTTCCGACTGGGGCGGCTGGAACGGGGCAGGGGCTATCCCTGTGTATGATCTGCCGGCCAACGGGAATGGGAGTGATATCGTACAGCTTGCATTATCAAGACTGGGGCATCCGTACTCGCAGGCACTCCGCGGAACCGGGAATTATGTCGACTGCAGTTACCTGACGCTGTGGTGCTACAGACAGATAGGAATCTCCCTGCCGGGAACGGCGGCAGAGCAGGGAAGATATATGGTGGAGCAGAACCTGACGGTTGCAAAGGAATCACTGCAGCCGGGGGACCTTGTGTTCTGGAGCCACAAACCAAACGGAAGATACATGAACATCACGCATGTGGGAATCTATGCCGGGGATGGCATGGTCGTGGATGCGTCCTATTCCAAAGGGAATGTGGTGTACCGTCCCCTGTTTGACAACGATAAGCAGGTACTGTATGGCAGACCGCAGTAAATTTTTTGATGCCGCAGGCATCTGTTTTCCGCCAGAAAATAGAAATGAAGGAGGAGCGATATGGCAGAAAAAGAAATAAAAATCACCTTTGCCGGGGAGAAACTGGAGGCATTAAGTTTCTTTCTGGCAGAGCAGGGAGGAAAAACCGTGGAGGAGCTGTTGAAGAGCCATCTCGATAAATCTTATGAGAAAAATGTTCCTGCACAGGTCAGAAAATTTGTGGAGAGCAGGATGGAAACTCCACAGGAGACAGCAAATCAGGAGCAGGAATCCCAGAGAATGGGAGGCACAAGACAGCAGAGGGCATCCGGCAGACGGAGCAGGGAGACACAGAATCAGGAAGAGCAGCCGAGAGAGCCGGTGCCAGAAACCGTGGAAGAGACAGCAGAAAATACGATGAGCATGGGAATGTGAGGCGGATAAGTGAACGGATATGAAGAGAAAATAAAAGACTGTCTGTTTCTGGAAGTGTGCAATGCGGCAGGCAGAGAGGAATGGGGCGGACTGGCGCATCAGCAGAAGGAAAACCTCATGCTAGTATGCCGTCTCAGCGGGCATGATGAAAAGTTTCAGAGGGACTGCGGACTTGTCACCAGAGAGCAGATGGAGCATTGGGGGATAGAAGAAGAGGTGCTTTTTCAGGATGCATGGGCAAATATGTTTGCAAAACGTCCGCCGGTCCTTATGGACTTTGAGGATGCCTACGGGCATAACTATGACCAGAATATCCTTTCGATGGAGAAAAAACCGGAGAGAATCTGGAGGACGGATGCCGACTTCTATGTCCTTACTAACAACGTGGACCATGGGGCGGTGTACATGATGGACGAGGCAACGCTGCAGAAATCAGCAGAAAAGCTGGATGGAAATCTGATCGTCCTTCCGGCATCCATCCACGATGTGTATCTCATGGTGGAGCGGGAAGGTCTTGACATGGAACGGCTGAGGAATGGGGTATATGGAGCAAACAGGGCGTTCCCGGAGGCAGACTATCTGTCCGATGAGATTTACCGATATGACAGGGATACGCACAGGCTGTCTGTCATACCGGGGAGCGTGCAGGAAGAGCAGGCAGGAATGGTGCTGTATCAATAGTGTGTTTTTCTGAAAATAATTTCAACTGAGAGTTTAAATTTGGAGGTAAAGTGATGAAACAGGCAGTCGTTACGATCAAATATGATGAGGAAAAGTTAAATGCTGTGAAACAGTATATGGGAAAAAAGGACGCAGATTTTGATGCGGAACTGAAGGAAGTCCTTGGAAAAATGTATGAGAAATATGTGCCGCAGGCGGTCCGTGAATACATTGAAAGCAGAGGGGATGTGCCGCCTGCAATCAAAAAGGCAAACCGCCAGCAGGGAAAAAACAGTGCGGCATCCGGCAGTGCTGCGGAGAATGAGTAGGGAACGGAGGAAGCATGGACAAGATAAAGATTCTGAAAGTAGAGCCGGGGAAACCTCCCTGTGTGAAGGAGATTGCGAATGACTTTAAGGCAAGTCAGGCAGAGGTGGAGGGAGACATTGAGTGCGTTGGTTTTGGAGATGGATGTGTGGCAGTAATCAACGCTGAAGGAAAACTAAATGGAATGCAGCCGAACCGCAGGAATGGTGATGACATCATCTGCGGTCCATTTTTTATCTGTGGGGATAGCCCGGACGGTGATTTCATTTCCCTGACGGAGCAGCAGATCGAGAAATATACCAGACGATTTGGAGAGATTGAGCAGTTTACAGGGCAGGAACCGGAACTGGAGCCACATATGACCATCCTCGCTTTTTAAGAAAGTGACAGGACAATGGAAAGGAAACGGCACAGACACCGCCGTGTGAGCCTGCGTGTGGCAACGTGTGCCGTTATTCTGCAAAACTGGATAAAGTGACCGATTAAACTATATTCTGCCCTGTATGAGCCGATTTGGAGAAAATAACAGAAAACCCGGAGTGCGGAGGCATCCAAGACTCCGAAAATGGGGATGAAACGGGGCTGTAAAACAGGGTCGAAAATAGTGCAGGTTAAAGGGGTTATGCCGCAAAAGAGCGGCTTAACCCGTCAGACACCCACCGGCAGAGCCGTTGGGCAGTTCTAAGCATGGCATAACTTTTTTGGAAGATTCGGAAAGGTTATGCCATTTTTATTTTTGTTACAGTGCAATCAGGCAGTAGAGGCCGGCAGAAGTTATGCCTTTTGCAGAAACAGGAAAAAAGTCTATAGACAGAGGAAAAAGAAGGAGGAAATGAGTAGTCCCATGGGGTGAGGTGCGCACCACTACCAGAATGGGACGATGAAAGTATTGGAATTATTTGCAGGAACAAGGAGCATCGGGAAAGCCTTTGAACAACGGGGACATGAAGTATTCAGTGTGGAATGGTCAAAAGATTTTGAAAACATTGATCTGTATGAGGACATCAGCAAGGTGACGGCGGAGGATATCTTAAAACTTTTTGGAAAACCGGATGTCATCTGGGCGAGTCCTGACTGCGCTACTTTTAGTATTGCAGCGATCAGCCATCACAGAAAAAAGAATCCAGAGACAGGAAGTCTTGAACCGGTCAGTGCATATGCAAAATTCTGTGACAGGGTAGACAAACATGTGCTGGAACTCATTGAGCAGCTACAGCCAAAGTATTATTTTATAGAGAATCCGAGAGGCGGCATGCGCAAGATGGAATGGATGAAGAACCTGCCAAGATATACAGTGACCTATTGCCAGTATGGAGATAACAGAATGAAACCGACTGATATCTGGACGAATCATCCGAACCCTGAATTTCTGCCGATGTGTCATAACGGTGATTCATGCCATGTACCGGCACCGAGGGGAAGCAAGACAGGAACGCAGGGACTGAAAGGTTCGAGGGAGCGCAGTGTGATACCGCAGAAACTGTGTGAGCATATCGTAGATATTTGTGAGGAGGGATGAAATGAATACAAAAGCAATTTATACCGTTCACGAAAACGGAAAGGAACACTATTTCTTTTCGGAACATGCGGGAGGTTTCAGTTACCCTTTTGCAGTAGCTGATTTTCTGCATAGTCTAAAAGGTGTGCTGAATGACCCGATGTCTCCACAAAAAGGATTATGTGCAGCACCAATGCTGGAACAGACGAAAGGCAATTATTTGTTCCCGGAAGAAATAGAGGGAAAAGAATTGTTTACTGCGGTTAAAAAAGAGCAGATGTTTCAACTTGCAGTGAAAGAACAGGCATCATTTGGAATTGAAATCGATATGGAACAGGATACGGTATCATTCCATTTCCGGGAGGGAGAGGAAGAACTGCAGGAATTTTGTGACATAGGATTTCCAAGGCATGGAGAAAGGGGAGAGTATAGTGGTGAAACCTTTTATTATGCTGCGGATAATCTGAGAGTCAAAAATATGATGGACGGAATTGAAATGTCGATCAGTGCGGAAAACGAAGAAGCATACAGGAGCATGATATTAAAGGCTGTGCAGAAACAAACTGAGGAGCAGAGTACAGGAATGAGCCAGCAGATGTAAGGAGATGGAGGAGAATGGAAAAAGTCAGAAAAGCATTTTACGTTGAAGAAGAACTGCTGGGGCAGGTAGATGCCCTGTTACCACAGGCAGATGTGCGTTCACGAAATGAATTTGTCAATCAGGCACTGCGGTTTTATATCGGATATCTCACTTCGGAAAAAATAGAAAATTATATGCTGACAACCATCTCCTCTGTCATGCATGCAACGGTAAAGGACAGCGAGAACCGCATGGCTCGTGCAATGTATAAACTTGCAGTGGAAACTTCCAAGCTGTCCCATGTGATCGCATACAGCCATGGTGTGGATGAGCAGGCACTCGGAAAGCTGCAGGCGAAGTGTGCAGAAGAGGTGAAACGGATCAATGGAGCAGTGAGGTTTGAGGAGGCATATCAATATCAGCAGGGGGATCGTTTTTAAGAAATAATTTATTGAAATGCGGTAAGACTTACAGTATGATAAAAGAAAAGGAAGGAGTGGTACATGATGACACAGATGAAGGAACGGGCAGTTGAATTGATAGAACGTATTCCAGATGAAAAAATGTTTTATGTGATTAATATTCTTCAGAATCTTGAGGAAATGTCATCCAACAGACCTGCAGATAAGAAACAGGCAATGGAAGCACTCCAGAATGTGCTGAAGTTCAGCGGAAGATTACCAGAAGATTTTGACGCAGACAAGGAATTACAGGAGGCAAGGGAGGAAAAGTATGGTAATATTGGTTGACACAAATATTATTATAGATGCACTTGCCAATCGGGAACCATATGCTGATGATGCAAAAAGAATTATGGAAAAATGTGCGGCAAGGGAAATAACAGGAATACTTGCGGCACATAGCATACCAAACTTGTTTTATATTCTTAGAAAAAATTTCAGTCAGGAAGAAAGAAGATTTCTTCTGAAAAATTTATGTGAGATATTTCAGATTTCTGACTTGAATGAAAAGAAGATAGTAGCTGCATTGGAAAACAATGCATTTTCAGATTTTGAAGATGGTCTGCAGGAAGAATGTGCAGTTGAGTCTATGGCAGATTATATTGTTACACGAAATCCGGCTGATTTTAAGCATTCAAGAGTAAAAGTAATTCTCCCAGATGAGTTGTTGAGAAAGTTAGAAAAAAATTAATTATCAGAAGGGAATACAGGACCATTACTTCGGTAGTGGTCTTTTCTGTACTCTTAAAAGCTGTGAATTTATGAGGAGGAAACATAGTTGAAAGATTTTGAAGGGTTCATTAAGAACTATGCTACCAGAGATTTTATCTATTTTTTTGCAGAAAAATCTATTGAAATATATAAAAATCAAGTAGAAAAATTAGATGAACATTTGGTATGTAATATTACATTTCCTTTAAACATTATTCAGCATGGTTTTATACATAAGCAGGCAAAAGTCATGTTATCGGCATGGGATATTCCAAACATGGCATATCTTTCTATCACGAATTCCAATGATTACAGAAATGATATTATGACAGAACAATTAGCAGGAAGAGTGGTCAACCTGTATCGTGGGTATGAAAATAAGCATTCAGGAAGTGAATATATTGGAAATAATGGACTGCCTAGTATATTCAAATATTTGATGGGAATGTCATATGAACAATTTAAATACGCAAATCCGGCATGGATATATCAGAACTATAACCGCAATTACCATATGCTGATCGGTTCGCCTAATATTAACAGGGAAAAAATAGTTGATATCAATGTGATTACAAACGAATTATTTGGACTTACAGCAGAGGAATTGTTAGCAGTAGAATGGATTATCTGGTGGCTGTGTTCTATTCATCCAGATCCATTAAGCGCACCGGAAGAGTTATATAGAAAAAAAGAAAATAGCATCCTGACAAAGAAAAATCTGGAGCGGGTTATAAGTTATTATTCTGTGACCTATGAACAGGTGAGAAACTCATCATTGCGAAAACAGATTTTCTACAACAAACCATTTGTGATTACGCAAAAGACGAAAGAAACGATTGCAGTCAGTTTCTATTTGGTACAGATGATGATAGCAGATGGATTGTACTGGCTGATTCGGGATTACTATCACAACAATCATTGGGGAACCAAATTTATAATTGCTTTTGGAGAGATGTTTGAGGATTACTTTGAAGAACTGGCAGGTTTATATCTGCCCAAGAATTCATGGCATAAGATTCCAGAGGAAAGAAAAAAGAGTGCTGATTATTATGTTGAAGTGGATGAAGCGGTATTTTTGTTTGAATTAAAATCAGGATTACTTGGACTGGGAGCAAAACAGCAGGTGCCGGATGTTGGGCAGATTGATATATTTTATAACAGGAACATAAAAGAGGCATATGAGCAGTTGAAGGCATCAGAGCAGGAATATAAAGGAGAGAAACCTGTA
This sequence comes from Roseburia sp. OM04-10BH, assembly GCF_003462605.1. Classification (NCBI taxonomy): domain Bacteria; kingdom Bacillati; phylum Bacillota; class Clostridia; order Lachnospirales; family Lachnospiraceae; genus Roseburia; species Roseburia sp. OM04-10BH. Next base: position 18,222 of record NZ_QTZI01000007.1, on the reverse strand, counting down.
ATAAAGGTTTTTCTTTTGTATGAGAGTATGACAAATACACAGATGATAGTCGGCTCATTGCCGGAAATATTTGAGCAAGATCCAAGATGTTATATTATGACAATAGATGATCTGGAGATGCTTCTGGCAACCTATAAAAAGGATAAAAGCAGATTTGATGATGTTGTGAAAGCACTTGTTGGAAATAAAAGAGATGGCAACGACTATAAGAGTGTTCTGGAAATATTGAATATATATCAGGCAGTTGGCGATATGCACTTTATTGGAGAAAGAGATTATTTCAATAAAATAGCAGAAAAGCTGAAAAAGGAATTAGGGACAGACCAATAAGGAGGACACCATGCCAAAACTTATCCTACGCTGCAACTACCTCAAAAACTCCCCGCCCGCACACCTTGCTAATTACATCAATTACATCGGCACCCGTGAGGGCGTGGAGAAGGTAGGCAGCACGACATCTTCACTGCCAGCCACCGACCGGCAGAAAAGTCTGATTGAAGATATTCTGGCAAAGATTCCCGATGCGAACCGGATGCATGAGTATCACGATTATATCCAAAGACCAACCAGAGAAAATGCATCGGAGTTTATTACGCAGGCGTTGGAAAATAACCTTGACATCATAGCGAAAAAGAAAAATTATATGGATTATCTGGCAAACAGACCGGGAGTAGAAATCATAGGTACTCACGGTCTGTTTTCAAATGAGGGAGAACCAGTGGTGCTGTCCCGTGTGGCAGAAGAGGTGGCAAATCATCCCGGTGTGATCTGGACGAATGTCATCAGCCTGCGGAGGGAGGATGCCGAGCGGTTAGGCTATGACAGTGCCGCCCAGTGGCAGGCACTGTTGAGGAGCAGGGTGCAGTTGCTGTGTGAGAATTGTAAGATAGACAGCCGGAACCTGAAATGGTATGCGGCATTCCACAATGAATCCCATCATCCCCATGTGCATCTGGTGGTCTATTCTTCTGATCCGTCCGAGGGATACTTGACGGCAAAGGGAATTGATGCCATGCGTTCTGCATACGCACATGATATTTTCCGGCAGGAGTTTCTAAGCATCTATGAGAAGGCAACCGAACAGAGAAACCAGTTAAAAGAGCAGGCAGAAAAAAGTCTGCTTTTTTTGTTGCAGCAAATGCAGGAGGGAGTCTGTCATAATCTCAAGATTGCAGAGCAGATGCAGCTTTTATCCAGACGGTTAAAAAATACCGGAGGGAAAAAGGTATATGGATACTTAAAGGCAGATGTGAAGGCCATCGTAAATGACATTGTAGATGAACTGGCAAAGGAAGAGCGTGTGGCAGAATGCTATCAGGCATGGCAAAAAAGCAGGGAGGAGATACAGCATTACTATAAAGATTCGGAAATAGAGAGGATACCGCTGTCACAGCAGAAGGAGCTAAAGAGCGTTAAAAATATGGTCATCCGTGAGGCAGTCCGTTTTGGAGAAGGGTATCTGTATCTGGAAGAAGCGGAAACGGGAATGGAACGGCTGGAAGAGATATCTGAACAGCAGACAGAAAGCCTTGCCACATTGCAGGGGGAGGACATGCCGGATATCCTGCCTGGACAGATGGAGGAGCAGGAACCAGACAGGCAGGAAGAAGAGCATGGGGAATCCGCTTCTTATTTTGCCAGATGGACGGACCGGTATAAAGAAGCGAGGGAATATCTCTACGGCACAATGGAAAAAGAACCGGATGAGGAGGCAGCCCATGAGATTATGCTGGAAGAGGCAGAGCAGGGAAATGCGTATGCCATGCACGACATGGGAAAGATTTATGCGCAGGGCATTGGCTGTGAGGCAGATAAAGAAATGGCAGATGTGTGGTACAAAAAAGCATTAGCGGCAATGCATTATGTAGAGCAGAAGAAAAGAAATACCTATCTGGAATACCGCATCGGAAAAATGTATCAGTACGGACTTGGCACAGACGAGAATCTGGAACAGGCAGCGGAGTGGTTTTCCAAGGCGGCAGCAAAGGAACATAAGTATGCGCTCTATTCCCTTGGCATGCTCTATCTGCAGGGGAAAGGAGTGGAGCAGGATGAGGAAACCGCATATAGTCTGCTGTTCCGTTCTTACAGCAAGGGAAATCCCTATGCGGCGTATGAACTTGGAAAACTGTATGAGACAGGATGCGGAACAGAGAAAAATCAGGAAAAGTCGGAAAATTGTTATCGTGCAGCCTTTCTAGGTTTTCTGAATCTTGAGAAAAGATCAAAGGATGATACGCTCTGGTATCGTATCGGCTGCATGTATCTGCATGGGATCGGGACAGAGGCAGACGAAACGAAAGCGGAACATTATCTGACAAAGGCATCTGATTATGGCAACACCCATGCCTCCTATCAGCTTGCCAGACTCTATATCAGACAGGAGAGCCAAAAGTTAAGCGGGGAGTCTGGGACAGAGCTGGATGTTGAAAAGATTGCAAAAGCGGTAAAGTGGCTGGAAGAATCAGCCGCACAGGAAAATCCGTTTGCGGATTATGCAATCGGACGGTTGTACAGGGAAGGCACACTGGTAGCAGAGGACATGGAAAAAGCAGTGTTCCACCTGAAACGTGCCACAGATGCCAGAAACAGCTATGCACAGTATCAGCTTGGGAAAATATATCTGGAAGAGGACACTAAAAACATTCCGGCAGCCATACAGTATCTGACACTGGCTGCGAAACAGAAAAATCAATTTGCAGCATACAGGTTAGGGAAACTTTATCTTGCCGGAGAAGAACTGCCAAAGAACACGGAACTGGCACTGCATTATCTGAAGATGGCGGCAGACACCGGAAACCAGTATGCACAATATGCCCTTGGGAAAGTGTATCTGATCGGAAAGGATGTCCAGCAGGACAAGGAACTGGCATACGATTATTTTTTAAAATCCGCAGAGCAGGGAAATATTTATGCAGCGTATTTTTTAGAACACTGGAATGATATGCCACACCCCGATCTGTTCTTAATGGCAACAAGGCTCATGCGGCATCTGGAACATATCATCGAAGAGAATGTGGCTGGAAGAAAGAGTGGAGGACGCAGGCAGGGGATTGACAGAAAGCTGGCACGAAAAATCCGGCAGAAGAAGATTGCACAGGGACATGCCGTGGATGACCATGAGAACATGGTACAGACACAGTGATCACTGGAGGAGTGGTAGAAATGATGAGAGGAGGTACGATTGGGAGATTTTATTTACTTTACAGAGGAACAGAAGGAGCGTGCCAATGCAGTACATATTGCGGACATCCTTCGCCGGGAGCATGAGGAGGTGGAGCGTTCCGGGAATGAATGGCGCTGGAAACGGCACAGGAGTGTGACTTTCCGGGGGAGCAGTTGGTATCGCCACAGCAGACAGGTTGGAAGCCATGCCATTGATTTCATGCAGGAATTCTTTGGGATGTCCTACCCGGAGGCGGTAAGCTACCTGCTGGATGGAGAACAGGGGCAGCTTATTGAACGGGGAAAAGGACAGGAGACAAAAAGAAAACCGGGAAGAGCGGAGAAAGGACGGCAGTCTGTAGAAAAAGAACAGACAGAGGAAAGAAAAGAACCGAAAGAGCCAAAGGAACTGAAACTGCCGGAGAAAAATCCGACCATGAAGAGAGTCTATGCATATCTTCTGCAGAAACGTCATATTGACAGGGAAATCCTCTCGTATTTTGCGAAGGCAGGAACCATATATGAATCTGCGGAGCATCACAACATTGTATTTGCCGGACTGGACAGCGAGGGGAAAATCCGGCATATCCATGTGAAGGGGAGCTGTTCTGACGGCAGGAGTTTCCGGCTGAATCAGGAAGGCTCGGAAGCTGCCTACGGATTTGGATACAGGGGAACCGGGAACAGACTGTATGTGTTTGAGGCACCCATTGACCTGTTATCATTTCTGTCCTTGTATCCAGAGAACTGGCAGGGGAACAGTTATATCACCTTAAACGGTGTGGCAGAGCATGCCATGCTGCAGGCATTGAAAGACAATCCCAGACTGGATACGGTTGTGCTGTGCCTTGACCATGATCCGGCAGGCATAGAGGCGTGTGGCAGACTGGCAGAGATTCTGGTACGCAATGGATATGGTGCGGTAAAGAGGTTACAGTCAGCCTGCAAAGACTGGAATGAGGATTTAAAAGGCAGATATGGTGAGGAAACAATTCCGGCACAGGAGCATCCGAGAGTCATGGAATGCAGGGCATGGACAGAGGTGCTGAAAGAAGTGACGGAATCCATCAACATCAAGTATGCCAACAGAAGTTATATCTGCCGTTATTATCAGGATATTTATAATGAACTGAAAAAGGGCAGGGGCAGGGAACAGCTTATGGATGCCTTTGACGGACCGGGGATGCTTTTGACCGGAGTGCTTGTGCGGTGCATGGAAAAAGAGGGAATCGCACTTGGCAGGGAAACTAGTGCAGACCAGATACTGGAAAATCTGTCAAAGCGTTATCAGCCGCATAAAGACAAGGGAAACTTCAACACCCGCATCCGGCAGATGCAGGCAGCCTTTGAAGAAACACTGGAGGTGTTCGATACAAAAGACTTAGAACAAAAAGAAGATCAGGAACTGCTTGCCAGAAAATGTATGAGCCTTGCGATGGAATGCATCCGGGCTCATATTTTTGTTGCCATCGACTGCGGGGAAGAGCAGATGAAGCCGGCAAAACAGACTGTGAAGGAACAGAAAATGGAACATCAGGAGGGAGGAATGATGCTATGCAGCCAGTCGTGATGCTGGTGATCGCAGGGGTGGCAATGTTTTCCGTGATTGGAGGCGTGTCACTTCTGTCACACTATTATACATTAAACGGAATCAAGAGCAGGACTGTCGGGGACGGTCAGCATGGAACGGCGAGATTTGCCACGAAAAAGGAAATCGCAGAAACCTATGTGCAGGTGCCCTATGAACCGGAGCTGTGGCGCAGGGGTGAGAACCTGCCGGCTGCACAGGGACTGGTACTCGGCAGCATGGAGCGGGCAGGAAAACTATACGCACTGGTGGATACCGGGGATGTGCATTGCCTGATGATTGGCGCGGCAGGAGTCGGAAAGACCGCACATTTTCTGTATCCCAACATTGAATATGCCTGTGCCTGTGGAATGAGTTTCCTGACCACGGATACAAAGGGAGACTTATACCGCAACTATGCAGGCATTGCAAAAAAATACTATGGCTACCATACGGCAGTCATCGATCTCCGTAATCCGACCAGAAGCGATGGTGACAATATGCTCCATCTGGTCAACAAATACATGGATGAGTATCTTGCAGACCATACGGACTTGAGTGCCAAGGCAAAAGCAGAAAAGTATGCAAAGATCACGGCAAAGACCATTATCTCCTCCGGTGGTACGGACAGTTCCAGCTATGGACAGAATGCATTTTTCTATGATGCGGCAGAAGGCGTGCTGACGGCTGCCATCCTGCTCATTGCGGAATTCTGCCCGGATGGAAAGAGGCATATCATCAGCGTGTTCAAACTGATACAGGATTTACTTGCACCATCCAAAGTGAAAGGGAAAAACCAGTTCCAGCTACTTCTGGCGAAACTCCCGGATACCCACAAGGCGAAATGGTTTGCAGGGGCAGCCTTAAATACAGCAGAGCAGTCCATGCAGTCGGTTCTCTCCACAGCACTATCCAGACTGAATGCTTTTCTGGATTCCGAGCTGGAGCAGATACTCTGTTTTGATACCGCTATTGATGCAGAGCTTTTCTGTAAACAAAAGATGGCGGTGTTTCTGGTCATGCCGGAGGAGGACAATACAAAGTATTTTATTATTTCTCTGATCTTACAGCAGCTCTACCGGGAAATCCTCGTGGTGGCAGACGAGAACGGAGGAAAGCTGGACAACCGTGTAGTTTTCTATTGGGATGAGGTCGGAACGATTCCGAAGATTGAAAGTGCAGAGATGATGTTCTCAGCGTCCCGATCCAGAAGGGTGAGTATCGTACCCATGATTCAGTCCTTTGCCCAGCTTAATAAGAATTATGGGAAAGAGGGCGCAGAAATCATTATTGATAACTGTCAGGATACCATCTTCGGTGGGTTCGCACCGAACTCGGAGTCAGCGGAAGTGCTCTCCAAGAGCCTGGGCAGCAAAACTGTCATGTCCGGTTCCATCAGCCGGGGAAAGAATGATCCGAGCCAGTCCCTTCAGATGATCCAAAGACCACTCATGACAGCGGATGAATTGAAGTCACTGCCAAAAGGAAACTTTATCGTATCAAAGACCGGGACTCACCCTATGCGGACAAAACTGAAACTGTTCTTAAAATGGGGCATCACATTTGAAGAACCCTATGAGAGCGAAGAAAAATCTGCAAGAAAGGTAGCATACGCAGACAAGCAGGAGATTGAAGAGGAGATCATACGGAGATATATGTGCTGCATGGAAGAACCAGACGAGACACCTGCAGAAACGGCAAGGACAGGAGGGATGCAGCAGACACCGCTGACGGACACCATGAAAAAGCTGCGGCAGACCTTACGGACGGAAGATTAGGAGGCAGGGTGACTAGGAAAGAAATTTATGAAACAGAGCTGCCACACAGGGCGGTGGCGGTCTATCTGTATCTGGAGACTCGTGCGGACAGGGAGAGGACATGCTATCCGGCAATCGGTACCATTGCCAGAGAGCTGCACCTGTCTGTAAGTACGGTCAAGCGTGCAATCCGCGATCTGGAGTGTGCAGGATTTATACAGAAAAAGCAGAGATGGCGTGAAAATGGAGGAAAGAGCAGCCTGCTCTATGAAATCATAAAATAGGCACAAAGGGATTACTGCGCCGGTCAGGTGGACTATGGTATGGTTCACCGTGGCCTGTGCAGGGAACTTTTCACTTTAAGGGGGAAGGACAGAGAAAAGAAAATACAGTTGGCGATATGAAACATCAATATTTTTTTGGAAAAAACTAAGAATTGAAGTATTATCAGATGGATCATGTGGGGGATTCATAAAGTAGTGGTATCAACATGACGATATAGAAAATGCAGGGAAGCATTGTATTTCAAAGAGTTTGAGATACAGTGCTTCTGCGTTTCTATAGGAGATAGTCGTTCTATGCGAAAAATAGTCATTTGATGCGGAGAATGATCGAGCGGAAGATTTGTTTGATATAATAAAGAGTGCTAGGTGAGACTTGTATGGTTTACAGGCATGAGAGAAATCAAAGACAGGAATGAAAAATATGAACATTATTATTTGTGATGACAGGATAGATGACAGAAAAAATCTATCAGATTTGCTGTCAGACTATGGTGAAAAAAAGAATTATGAGTTTGCTATTACAGAATATGATTCTGGAGAACAGTTATGCGAAGAACAATCGGCTTTGGAAGCGTGTCAGATATTATTTCTGGACATCAATATGCAGGGGATGGATGGGCTGAAAACAGCTATGAGGATTAAAGAAAAATATCCAAAACTTCCGGTTGTGCTGGTGACGGCATACATGAATTACGCACTGGATGGATATAAGGTGAAAGCAAGCCGTTTTCTGCTGAAAGATAACCTTGCAGATACTATAGAAGAATGTATGGATGATTTGATAGCAGAAATTAATAAAAACCGTAGGATTCTCGAATTTCGTTTTGTGGAAGGAACGATAAAACTTTATGCAGATGACATCATTTATATAGAAACAGAGCTTCACAAAAATGTATTTTATACAGAAAAAGGGACATTTCAGATTTATAAAAAACTGGATGAACTAGAAAATGAATTCAAGGATATGGGATTCGTGCGGGCACATCTAAGTTTTCTTGTAAATATGAGGTACATCACAAAAATCAGCGGTTATGTGATGACACTTACCACGGGAAAAAAGATTCCGGTTCCCAAGGCACGATATGCACAGGTAAAGAGGGAATATATGCTGTATAAGGGAGAAGAATAACATGACATTCTGGGTATTGACATTTATTGCGGAAATGCTGGAAGTAAAAGGAACGCTATACTTTTTTGATACTTTTATGGAAAAAAGAGATGGCGGATATAGGAACAGATATAGATTTTTTGTTTATTGCGGAGTGCTTTATCTGGTAGCAGTCACAGGGGCATGGATCGGAATGTTAAAATGTATCCCGATTATACTGGTTATGTCTTTCCTGAATCTGGCTTATTATGAAGTTTCCTTCCGGCAGAGTTTTTTGTTTTCAATCATCAACTATACAATGCTTGTATTGATTGATTATGTGACTGTTTTGCTGGGAAGAGGAGGTTCAATCCAAGAAAAATGGTTTTTACAGGCACTGATATCAAAGACGGTTTTTATCATTCTGATGTTGTTTATCAGAAGATTTAGCAAGACAAGAAAAAGCTGCGGTCTGATTACAGGAAAAGAATGGTTACAGTTTTTCTGTGTTCCTGTATTTACGGTGGTCGGTTTCATTCTTATGTTTTATTCAGAAAACGATGATATGCAGAATGTATTTTTATTTCTTTCGGTGGGACTGGTTGCGATTAACCTTATCCTTATGGAGTTCATGCAGAATACCATTGAAAAAGAAGAGAGAATAAAAATTGCGGTACTTACGGAACAAAATCAGAAAAATCGTATTGCAAATTATCAGGACCGGGAAGAAATCTATGAGCGTCAGCGAAGAAAAATGCACGATTATAAAAATCAGCTTTCCACAATCCAGACATTGATAAAGAATGGACACACAGATGAGGCACTTTCATTTACGCAGAAGCTGACAGAGAGCATAGCTGTCGAGATGTCGGCAATCAACACAAATCATCCGGTGGTCAATGCTGTTTTAAACCAGAAGTACCGCAGCATGCAGGAGAAACACATAGCGGTTATCCTGAAAGTAGGGGATCTGCAGGAGATTTGTCTGGAAGAGGAAGAGATTGTGATTCTGCTTTCCAATTTATTGGATAATGCAATCCGGGAGAGTGAAAAGGTACTGAAAAATACTGGAAAAGCGGTCATTCATCTGAAATTAGAGTGCGAAGAACATAAACTGATATTTGCGGTAAGAAATCCGGTGACAGAAAAGGTGGAAATTGAAAATGATACGATAAAGAGCAAAAGAGGGGATCATCACGGTATTGGATTGTTAAATGTAAAAGCAGTTGTGGATAAATATGGCGGTGATATGGTGCTTTCCTGCGATGAAAATGAATTTAAGGCAGTGGTCATCTTGTAAAGAGATGGTCTTTGTGTGCGTAATATGGTCGTTTGATGATATGGGACTAGGAGAACAGGTTATTTTATCCGATAAAGAAAGCAAAGGAGGTTACTATGAGTAATGCAATTAATGTGAACTATATGACACGGGCTTACAATCAGTACCAACAGAAAAATGCGGCTAAAGATCAGGAGAAGGAAGATACAAGGTTTGCGGATAGTGTAAGAGAAAAGAGCGAAGCTAGTGGAAGTATAGTGGGCAATTCAAAAATAGGTTCTGTGTCTGCTAAAGATATGACGATGGTGGAATACAAGCAGTACATTTACAATAAAATATCTCAAATTCCAATGCACCCCACAAGAGCAGGCGAGTCAATATCTGTTACAATTTCAGAGGCGGGTTTTGAAGCAATGAAGAATGATCCAGAGTATGAAGCATGGGTATTAAATGATTTGCAAGTGGGTTGGTCACAACCAGATAAATGGTCCGGTATATGCGGAGGAGCGTTTTCTACAATATATTATGGAGCATCAAAAGAAGAATGTCATGCTGAGATGTGGAGTGCTGGTTATAACAATGGGAATGGTGGGAAGATTTTTAATGATAAGTCAAAAAATAGTTTTTGGGAGCGCAGAATAGAAAATAAAAAGAGAATAGAAAATCAGGTAAAGAAACAACAGGAAAAAAAGCGGATTCAGAAAAAACAAGCGGAAAGAACAGCTTATGAAGAATATGCGCAAAATAAAAGGTTATCTGCTCAGGATGCCAGAACTCGATTGGTGGCTGAGAGTAGTTCGTCTGCTAAGACTGTCACAATAAGTCAGGCAGTAGCTTCTTATGAGGCAAATTTTACAATGGCAGTAAGCGTATCGAACAAAACCCAATAGCCTGCAAATAAAAAATCAAGGCTAAATAGAAAGGAGAGATGCAGTATGGGAATTAATGGAGTATCATCGTATGCCAATACATACACATACGGAAATGTAAAAAATGAAAATGTAAAGCCATCAAAGAATAGTGAAAAGAATTATTATGCAGGATACACTATGAATTCAGCCAATAAGTTTAAAAATGTATCAGACTATTCAAAGTATTTGACTAACAAGTATAAATGTTTGACTCCATGCAAAAATGCTTCTGTATTGATTGACAGAAGTGTAATGCAAAAGGCATGTGGAGATGAAAAAACTGCGAAATGGCTTGAGGAAAATTTAGCAATTATGCCAGATGTTATACGAAATGCACAGAAGGCGGCAATAAGTCATGGTAGTAAACTGATATCAGTGGAGTTTAAGTTTACGAATAATGGAACCGAAATGACAACCTGTGGCATTTTTGGAGAGACTGGTACGGATTCAGAAATTGACAAATGGCTGGAGAGAATGAAAGAGGATAAAGAAAAAGAAGATAAAAAAACAGAAAATATGATTGCTAAGGTAGGTTTTGATACATATGCATAGTATCAATTTCTATAATTTTGAAGAAAGAAAAGATTACAAACAAGGTATTGAAGGTAGTGGAGAGAATTGCCCGGAATGAAGTGGAAAAAACAGTTCTTGGCAGGACGGCAGAGTGTTCAGCGATTTATCACCAGCCGAAAAGACCGAAGAAAAGGGAAAACTAGGTCAGAATAATGAAATATTTTGTGGAGTGTTGCGGTTGTGATTATCGTAATGGCAAAACAAAAGGAGTAAGATAACTCCAAAAGTGTTATCTTACTCCAATAAATCAATTAAAGGTTACTGCTTGGGCTTCGGATGGAGAGAGCAGGTACGGTTCTGACTGACAGAAGAACCGTGGAAAGGAGTTAATATGGGATTAGGCGTTGAAAATTCAGTTAAATCCGGGCGGGAATCTGACCTATCAGTATTACGCAAGTGATATCCGGGAAATTTTAGCATATAACCGGACACAGCACAAAGATATTATGTCTGAGTTGAATGTACAGTTTGTTATAGCAGACGGTACAATTCAGATAAACTGATTGGAGGAATAGAAGTATGCACATTGGTTTTGGCCAGAATACCGTATCTTCATTGTACGGTCATCAAAAAGGCGATCATATGAAAACTATAGAGCTTTCTCATAAAAAGCATAAGGCAAATGAATCGCAAGAAAAAATGACCGTAACATCCGGCAAGGACGTATGCCGGAGGATAGGGCATTCAGATGAAGCCGATGGGGAAAATCAGGAAAACGCATATATACATGATAGGTTTGCCTTAGACGCTGGTTACGCAAATTATATTAGAGAAACAGTGCCTAAAACTACTTGGTCAAAGGATTATCTTCAAGAATTATGGGATGAAGAGACTAAATATTTAAAGAGTATCCGTGAAAGTAAAAATGGATATGGTTTCGATGATATTGGAATGGGAGCTGCATATGCCTATTCTACTATGTATCAAAAAATTGTAGAAGGATATAGGAATGGAACAAGAGAAGTGTATGTATGCGATAATCCAGAGAGTGGAAAAAGACGTCTGTTGTCAATGGATGAAGAATTGGAAAAGCTAAATAAAGGTTTTGAGGAACTGATAAAATGGGACAAAATGGTTGCCAAAAGTCAAAAGCAAAATGCAGAAAATAAGCAGAAATTTCAGAATACAAAATTGGATGAATCGTTTGATGCCTTTGATATAAATCAGGCATGTGACTATATTCAAGATTCTTATTTAGAGTTCCGTTCACTTTATCTGGAGCAATATGAAAGAACGGGAGGAAATATAGATATAAAGTCTTTGTTTTCTTCTGTTTTAAGAAGCGGAAATCAGGATATGCATAAATATTGTGAATTTCTGTTTGAAAAAATTGGTTTTATTGTTTAATGCGGGTATTAAAATGTTTGAGAAATATTGAAATAATAAGGAAAAAGCAAGGGAGGGCAGTGGACTATGAACATTTTAAATAAACAGGTTGATTCCATCTATGACCGACAGAAAAATTTATATAGTAAATATCCGCATTATAGCTAACAGAATGCAGAAAGTAAAAAGGTATGCGAACAAGAAAAAATCACAGCAACATCTGGAAAGGATGTATTGGGTATCACAAAAGGATATAAAGAAAATTCTTATATTGTGCATTTCTCTGATTCTGCAATGGTCAGCAGGGCAGTTGCAAGAGGATATGTTACGGTCAATGGTAAAGAGGTGGAATTGACGGAAGATACCAAGCAGCAGTTGTTAAAGACAGACAAAGAAGCCAGCACCGCAAGGGAAAAGGCATATCAGGATTATGTTATGCAGCATGAGATGGCGGTTGCAAAGCAACAGAGTGAAGCGTGGAGAAAAGCGTTAGATGGAGTGCCGGATAGTTTAAGAATGTTGTTGGAAATAAATAATACTGAAAATGTGCCGGAATATTCAGAAAAACAAAAAAAGCAATATAACGATGCAATCAAGGCTTATGATCATACCGGTAACGGTGTAAGCTGGTCGCAGTTTGAATGGAAAACTTACGATACGCAGATGACAGTTACATTTGAGGATTCGGTGAAAGTTGAAGGCATTTCGAAAGGAATGAACCTGATAAATGGATAAGCATAATAGAGGTTAAGATATATGCAGAGAAGATAAAAATGTGAGGTGGATTCATGGGAATTTCGATTTCAAATGCAACGAGTTCTGCTATTACAAAATATAGTGTATCGCTGAGAAGTGGAGAACCTGATTGGTCTATGATTCCAAGTGCAGGGAAAAGCAATAAGTCACAGGCAGAGTTTGTCTCTGAGATTAAGGAACTGGCTCAGAGAGCTGCCAACACTACGAGTAAAACGGAATTAGAATCTATTCACAGGCAGAGAACAAGGTTATGTGCAGAATACATATCCGATGTATCCCCTGACAGAAAGGCATTATATCAGCAGGCTAAAAATGCGGTAAAAAGTCAAAATGGTAATCCGAAATGCAAAGGAATCGGAGAATTATCATTGCTCGATTTTCTGGAGAGGGCAGAGGGGAAAAATAACAACCTTGCGCAAAAGAAGTTTGCTCTGGCGGGAGGAGGCACACTGGAATGTCCGATTCTGACAGGCGAAGGATATGGTGCCGACATTTCTTATCAAGGAACAAAAGTGTTGACCTATCTGGGAGATAGTTATGGATGGGGATGCGAAAGAACTCCGGCTGAGCGGGAAAAGGAAAGAGAATTTTACGGAATTTACTTCAATGAATACCATACGCAAAAGAATGCCCAAAGCTCAGAATTGAAAGAACTGCCGAACTATTTGGAAGAGAAAACGTCTTTTGATAGGAAAGCGTAAGGATATAGGTAAGATAACAGGTTTAATATGGGAGGATGTTTTATGTCAAAAATAACGGATTATGCTTTTTGTTTCAAAAATCATTTGGGACATCAGGAGTAAATGCAATAGGCAGTTTTCAGTTGTCCCAGTTGAACAGCAGTTCTGTTAAGTCCAAGTTAAAAGCTGCCGGGATTAACACAAACAGCAAACAATATAAAGCCGCAGTAAAACAAATGATGTCTGCTGGAAATGGTGCAATGTATGGCAATATTCAGGGAATAAAAAATCTGATGAGTCATTATGACAAGGATGGAGATTATATCAACCCTGTAAATGGACTGGCAGGACTTTTAGTGACAGATGAAAATGAAAGTTCGAGAAAAAGGATCATATCAATTCCGGATAGTAGCAAAGAAGAAATGTATGAACTGACAAAAAAAGAGTTCCTGTGTGAAAACGGTGTCCACAATGGAGATACAACAAAACGCACAGACGTATATAACAATTTATATCGTAAAATGTCCAAAAAGGACAGGCTGGCTGCCGGATACACTCTTGAAAAATATGAGAGAATTTACAGACAGGCATTTTATGATGCCGCAAAAAAGGCTGATCCTAACTGGGAAATTGGTAAGCCAATCAAAGATGGCGCATTAGATAGTGTTACAAGAGAAACAGCAGAGTCTGGGAAATCACCTGCACAGGCAACGCTTGATACGAAAATCTGACAAATAGTACATATGGAAAATTGTACGCAAGGAGAATGAAAAGATGGTAATAACCCGCACAGTAGAGATGCATGCGCAGCTTGTGGGATATGATTTTAAGAAAAAAGGTTTACCCACTGATAAAAATATTGCAGTAGAAAATAGTAAAGTTTCCAATGATTATTTCTGGAAAACAAATAAATATACGGATTGGGATGTGTTTGGAAGAACACTGGATCTGACGGCACTTATCAATAAGCCGGACGGATATTTAAAGGGAAGTTTATCGGATACGGAGGATGTGGACTATTACGAATTCAATATTACAGAGTACCGGGCATTAAGTTTCGCGAAGGATACCTATAATAAGGATATTACGATCATTTTAGATCATATACCGGAAGGCTGTGATTATGAGATGGTTTTGTATGATGAGGAAGGCAATCAGGTCGGCATTGGGAAAGAGAATGGAAATGGCGGTCTTAGTATTACCATACCGAACTGGAATTCGGACAACAGAGGTTATACCGTGAAGGTACAGGCAAAGAACGGTTCGACGGTAAACCCGGATGTCGAATATCATCTTTCCTTCCAGACAACGCAGGCGGATAAAAGCCATGGAGCTTATCAGGAAATGGCAGAGGTTCAGAAGTATGAAGGGACAGTCAGGAAGCAGATGCAGGAAGGCTTAACCGATACGGAGGAGATGCGTGCAATTAAGGAAATCCGGCAGAAGTACAAAGCCTATTATACAGAGCAGATGGAGAAACTGCATCAGAAACAGGCAGAAGATGTTATGCAGGGTGGGGCAGTGCCGGATGATGAGCAGATTCATAATTTACTGGAAAAAAAAGCAGCAGGAGGAGAACTGACGGAACAGGAAAATGCTCTTTTAAATATCTTTTGTACTGCAGCAGAGCTGGATCGTGCGAATGCAAGTGCAAAAATGAATACCACAGTAAAAGATAGGATATCTGCTGATCTGCAGGAAGCGGGAATTGATATTTCAGATTCCACGTTTTCCATAAAAATTGGGGCGGATGGTCAGGTAAGTGTGGACGGTATTCAGGATCATGCAATGAAACAGAAGATAGAGAATGTTCTGTCAAAGTATTCGGATGAGCTGATGGATATTTATTTTTGCACGGATTCAAAAATACAGGAGTTGTCAGATAAAGAAAAATATCTGTTGCAAGCTGCGGTGGATGTGGGAAAATTTTTATATAAGGCATCTGGCGGCAGCGTATCGCTTGGAGACCTCTCCGTGGAAAATACAGCGATACATGGTCTGCCGAAAACACTGGATGATCTGTTGAATAATCCAGGCGATAACCTGACCTATCAGGATTATGCAAGCGATATCCGGGAAATTTTAGCATATAACCGGACACAGCACAAAGATATTATGTCCGGGTTGAATGTACAGTTTGTCATAGCAGACGGTACATTTCAGATAAAAGATTAAAGTTTATAATGGAGTATTCAATAAAACCCAAGTGATTGGGAGGGAGAATCATGAGAATAGAGAATGGTTACTTACAACAAAGTATGTTATGCAGTAAAAATAATAGAAATGCAGTAGGAAATTTTTCTGATACAATGAATAAAGCCCAAGAGTGTATAAGTAATAAGATTAGCACAAGGGATTCCTATGTAAACAGTACAGATTATAGTAACTTTGGAATTTATACAAAAAATAGCATATCTCAAGATGTTGAATTACCAATAGAAACAGAAAGATATAAAATCGAAGATGCTACATATGTAAATGGAGTAGCAGCATATGAGATTGTAGATAAGCAGGCAGGAAAAGATTTTTATATAAGAGAAGATCAATTAGCAATTCAAAGAGATGAGAAAACAGGAATGGAGTTCCTGATTAATATGGATCAGCCATTTTCGTATAATGTAACCATGACAAGTGAACTGAAAAATCTTTTGAATGATTTGTCTGACAAAAGAAATATTGATATAAAGGAAATACCGCTACAGGGGGGATTGGTAGTAAACCGTGATTCAAAGACAGGGTTAAATTATTTGTCGATAAAAGGAAATGAGGCACAAGGAGTTTCGGTAATCATAACATCCGATAAAGATATAGAAACGCTGAATAAATTAGCCGATGAATTTCAAAAATATCCGGTAAGTTCGCAACGGTCTACGGCAGGATTATATGCTTTACTTGAGATATCAGGAAATCTGAAACGCGAAAAAGATGGTTTTACATTTTTGACTCCTAATGGAATTACATATATTCCGTATGATGGTGATTTCAGCAAAGCATGGGAAATTGATATGCCGGGTTCCTGTTATGCTACTGCCAGAAAATGTTTGGCGGCAGAAAATGATTGTGCAGACATAAGTGCATGGACAAAAAATTTGAAAGGAATAAAGATATATTATGGTGATAATTATGGCACCACTCAGACAAATAATGTATATAAAGTTGATGATTTAGGCAGATATTATATGTTTGCATAAGATATATATACAAGTATGAAACTATAAAAATATAGTATGTTTTATGTGGTAAAAATATTGTATTTATGAGACTTTTGGTATTTCACAAATACCTAAGAAAAAATAAAGTAGAGGAGAGTGTATATTATGAATATTGATTACAGTCAGTTTTACAGAGGAACAACGAATATTCCCTCATATGGGAATGGTATATATAAGAAAGACACCCTTGTAAAGTATGAATTTAACACTACAGATGAACATGGCAATAAGATTATGGACAAGATGTCAAGGGAAGAAACCCTGCAGGCGATGAAGGACATCGGTTCGCAGTATGGAGATGCGGTTATTGTTGAATTTTCGGGAGATGGAATGGCTGCACTTGTGGAAAACAAGAAAGGTATAGTGGATGCCAATGTAACACAGGAGCAGCGGGAATCAATGGAGGCGAGAAATGCAGCGTTCCAAAAAGAAATTACGCAGGTTGATAACTCCCTAGAACTTCCGGCATATTCCGGAATGTATGGTGCAGACAAGGCGGTTGCATCTGCGGTGGAGAACTGCAGCAAAGAGGAACAGGGATTTGTGTATGATATCATCCGTCAGAATTTCCTTGTTGGAAATACTGGCTCTATGACAGAGGAAGAACGGCAGGCAAATATTTCACTTGGTATGAAAAAAGCGGAATATGCGGCAGAGAATTTTATCCCGGAAGATAGCAGAAAACCATTTTTGGAAGCAATGGAGTCTATCGCAAAGCTTGCGAGCGCAGGAAAAGCTGACAATAACGGAAATATGGACTATGGAGTAGGGAAAGGTACATATCTTGGACATGGTAGCAATATTGTAAAGACTACAAATGCGCTTGATATGATGAGGACGATGGACGGCAGTGCATACACGGAATATCAGAAGATTAGTAAAGAAAGCAGCAATGAGGACAGACAGCTTAATGCATTAAAATACCTTACAAATTGGTATGAAGGGGCAGTGAAAAAGAATCCTTCGATGGTTGATAATTACGAAAAGCAGTCGGAGGAATATGTGGAGAAAAATGTAAAAGATCAGAAGCTGGATGCAACTTTTTCAGATATAAAGACAGAAAATAAAGCGGCTTTTTTTGAAAGTCTGAAAGTGTTCCAGAATAATAATCCTAATTTTCTCTCATCTATCATAAATCGGGAGCTGGCATCTAAATTTTGGAGCATTTGATAAACGTAGATTGGAAAAGTTATAATTGCTCGGAAAATGGAAGATAACAACAATAAAGTGTAGAGTGTGCCTTTCACATAGGGACACTTGTTACACGCAATATTGTAAATGATACAAGTGGAGATTAAGGCACAAATATGATAAAAACAAAAAATATTTCAGAAATGTTGACTTCTTTAATTGAGGAGTATCGTTTTAATAAAAATACTCTTTCAAAATATTTAGAAATAACTGAAGAAACAGTAGATTGAGTAGTAATGGGCAATGTGGAATGTTTGCCAGATGATCCTGTATTGCGTCTTAAAATACTTAGTAAAGCAGGATTTCTGTATTTTGGAGCGATTGAAGATAAGGATAGGCAATTAAGCGGTTTTTTGGAAGTGCTTGTTTCTTATCATGGCATATCCAAGCTAACGATAGCAAAAATGGCTGGTGTTGAGGAAAATGATATTGAC
>NZ_QTZI01000006.1:0-171474 GCF_003462605.1 Roseburia sp. OM04-10BH | reverse complement strand
TGCAATAAAAATCAGCCCAAAAACATTAAACCATTCCATATTATCTACCATCACAAACTTGAATTTATACCCGGTACTTGTCTCGATTTATAGTCATATCAACTAAATGAAATACAAGTAAGATAATAAAAAAAACGGAAACTATTATTATTCCTGCGCCCAGCTTGATAAAATCAATTATACCGCCAAGACAAAAGAGCATTGCCCATGTCTTAATCCGTTTTCCAGTAACTCTACATATTTTCTCTGTATTTAATCCAGTATAATCTCCTGATAAAAACAGCACACTTCTTTCTGTATTCCTTGATTTGATAAAAAATCTTCCAACAAAAAAGAGAACAGTTGCCATCAGTAAATCAATAAATATAATTATTATTTTCATTTTCAACACCTCTAATTCTAAGTTCACAACTTCCGATTTTCTCAATTCTCCAAACTTGAATTTATTACTCCAAAATAACCGGAAGCATAATCATAATAATTCCAAATAAGGCAAATAGAATACCACCTATTTTTGTTGTTTTCAAGTAAAACTCAGATGGTTCATCTGCACAATAAGATTTCCATTTTTCTGTTAATTTCCATATTAAGCCCGGCTTTAAGAAGATAAACATACCTAACGCAAAGATTATGATTCCACCACCAATAGACCACCACATATTTACCACCTCCTTTAGCAAATTCAATTTTCTTTTCCCTAATAATTACAAATATTCCTTGGAAATTGCTTCCACACCATACATTTCCATAAATGCATCCAGGTCCGCTGCTGCATCCCCAATCAACATATTCTCGTCAAAGTGTACGATATGCATATCTTAAAATCCAGCCACATGTTCTCCGGTACAAATGATACATTTTAGAACTGCTTCCTTATTTATTTTTCATATCGAATCTTATATGCTTTTTTCTTAAAAACAGGGAATATCTAATTTATTATCATCAAGGTCGGATATTCATCCGACCTCTTGATTATACTATAGATTCTATAAAAATTCATCTGTTATCACTGCAGCATTGCTTCTTTTTTCTTCTGTTCCGCAATCTTCTCATGAATGTTGGTATTATACAGCCTGTACAAATCTGTATCCTTACTAATCTGATTATCAAATGGAATCACCACAGAACCACACTTGATAAGTCCCATTCCCGATGCAGTATTGGTTACGAATCTTAGCTGTGCCTCTGATACCCCGATAACTTCCGCCATCTTGGAACTGTCTGTATTCGCCTGTTTTAAGAGTGCCACAAACTCAGAGTTTGCAAGCATTGTGGTTGCTGTATAGTTCTGCAACAGATCGACGACATTCTGCGTGATACCGGTACAAAGTCCTCCCTGCTTTCTTACTTTCTTCCAGAGCTGCTGCAGATATTTTGCAGAATACTCGGAATTAAGCAGGACGTGAAACTCATCAATATAGAGCCATGTTGCCTTGCCTCTCTTGCCATTCTCAACAATCCTGTTCTGAATAGACTCCATCATGACAAGCATTGTGATAGGACTAAGCTCCGTACCTAAGTCCCTGATGCCATATACTGTGAATCTGTTATCCACATCCACATTTGTCTGATGATTGAAGATATTAAGTGAACCATTTACGAAAAGCTCTAGTGACAATGCAATGTCCTTTGCCTCATCCTCCGGCTGTGCCATAAGGATATCGTAAAAATCACTCATCACCGGGATATACTTCTCTTTGCTCCTTGCAATGTCGATATACAGCTTTCTCACACAACGATCAATGATTGACTTCTGTCTTGAATTTAAACTGTCCCCGATACACTGCTCACAAAGTCCAAGCATAAACTCGCCCTTCTCTCTAACCATTCCCTTGGAATCATTCGGATCAAGGCTCCATACATCCATCTCCAGCGGATTCACATAGTTATCCGTGTAGGTAGACATATTTACCACTGTTCCACCATAAGTATCAGCTATATCAAAGTACTCGTTCATTGGATCTATGACGATTATCTCATCATCTCCCGACAAGAATACGCTGCCCATCTCCATCTTGCAGAAGAAGGATTTACCGGAACCCGGCACACCAAATACAAAGCCATTTCCGTTGATAAGCTTCTTTCTGTTACCGATATTCACATTCTTGCTGATCTGGTTGATACCATAATAGTTGCCTGTGCTGTCATTAAGCTCCTGCACATTGAATGGCATAAGTACCGCAAGTGACTGAGTAAGAAGGGTACGCATTGTCTCCACCTGTCTTACACCAATCGGAAGTGCTGTGTTGAGAGCTTCCCTCTGCTTTAAGTAGTGTGTATCAATCGTGCAGCTGTTACGCTTTCCGATGGTCTCCACAGTCTCACATACACTCTCAAGCTCCTTCTTGCTTTCTGCCATAAGAATAATGGTTACTCCCACGAAGAAAAGGCACTGGTCATTCTCACGGACGTCATCCATGATTTCCTCAATTTCTTTTTTCTCCGTTCTCTTGGCATATGAAATTTCCGTAGAAAAATCGTTATTCTTATTACGAACTCTCTGCTGTTTGATAATATCCGACTCAATACCAAGGTATTTCTTCTGAAGCACCTTTGTTGTCAGATCCTTTGGAACAGGCACCACATCAATACTCGTGATAGAATGAACCGGAAGGGAAGTAATCTCATTGATGAATCTGTCTGACAAACTGCTCGGATACTTTTTGATAAAAAGTGCCTTGCAGAATTTACTCTCATCCTCAAAATGGTCCGGGAAATATTTCACCATGCCATTGCACAGATCATTTCTAAAATCTGCCCCGACCTTCTTAGCCTTTTTGATATCATAATCAAAGCTGCCCTCATCTCCAAGATGATAATAGTCATAGAGCACTTTCAGTCTCTCATTGCCATTAAGCGGCACAATCTCTGCCCCAAGCTCAATGAATGCCTTGTGTATCGTTGCCTCAAGGGTAGCAAACTGTGCCTTTGCCTCCTCGAAATTCTTTCTCTCAATCGTGATCGTCAGGTATCTCTCCTGCTCAATCCCCTGTCTGCCCTCAATAATCTTCTCTTCAATGATGTCATTGTAAATTCTTCTGTAATTATTGAAGCCATCATTTTTCTCAGCAATCAGTACCTTGTCACGGAGTTCATCCATGTTTTTGTTCTTATTATTGATCGTAATCTTATAATTACAGTCCAGCGAATTTAAGAACTTACAATATCTCTCGAAAATACCGATCTGCTCATCCTCCGTTGCTGTCGTGTAATTGATGTCCTGAAAGCGGTAGCATTTGGAATACTTATTTTTGCTCACTTCAAAAATGCCGTTTTCAGCCACCGCCATAATCTCTATGGTTTCCTGAATGGATTTAGGTGTCTTATACAAAGGCTCACTCGCCTTCTTTAATAACTTAAATCCGTCTGTAAATAAACCCATGTTTCTAACCTCGCTTTCTTATAATGAAAGCCCGCCGGGAACTTCACCCTGCGGGCTGTGTTCCCGACCTTGCGGTCAGACGCTATTCGTTTCTAATGCATTGCCTTATATGCTGCAATGCCTGCTGCTGCCGCCACAATGACTGCGACAAGTACAAGCAGCATGTTTCTCGTCTTTTTCTTCATTGCTTCAAACTCCTCCTGCTTCTTTACAGCTGAATCTGCTGTTACTGTCTCCGGTTCAGCCTTTCTGCCTTTCTTCTTTACCTGTTCATTCTGCTCTGCTTCTAACTGCTTTATTGCAGGCTCTCCCTCTGTTGATACATAGGTAAGTGCCCTGTTTCCAAACATAAAATGCAGTTTCTTTCCCATATACTCGTAGAAATTCATCCCGTTAAAGGAATAGAATCCGCCAAGTGCAATCGGTGCCACACAGGGAATTGCCACATAAGCAGAACCCGTAAGACCGATATACTTGTAAAGAAGAAGGACGATACCGCCACCGACTACTACGCTTGCAATAGAAAATATAAGCTGCCTTGCAGTAAGTCCCATCGCAACCGATTCCTGATAGCGGTCAATATCCTTGTTTACTTCGATTACCATTGTCCCTGCCTCCTATCTTGATAAATCCTTTGTCTCCGGCTTTCTTGTCATTCCAATATTCGCCTCATATTTATCCATTCCATCCGGACACAGTTCTCTAAGCTTATCTACATTGAACAGATAAAGCGGATATTCGCAGAAACCACTCCTTTGCGTGAATCCTGTAAACTCTCCGAGGTCGTTATCTGTAATAAACTTTTCAATATCCGGCATGTCATTCACATACAGATATCCGCAGTAATTTGGTGCTGCAACCGACAAATTCACAGTCACATCCCCAAAAGGCTCCTCATATCCATCTTCATTACACATAAGACCGATAAACATTGCCCTGTTATTCATATACTGCTGGATATCAAATGTCACCTGCGTTTCTCCGGTTATGCTTGAATTATAAGTAACCTGTTTCTTTTCATTATCCATTTCTGCCTCCCTCTATAATCCAAATGCCTTGCTTGTAAGTGTCTGTGCACCCTTCACGCTTCCAACAGTCATTGCTATCGTAAATGTCATTTCACACAAATAAATAAGCGTCTGTGCCCAGTCAGCGTAACTTCCTGTAAATGCCGGAAGTCCTGCATTGATAAATGCATTACATACCACAATTGCAAGTGCCATCGTTACTGCCTCGAATACACACGAAAGAAAATATTTGCAGTAGGTAGCCATTGTATGACTGACCATTCTGTTTCCTGCCATTGTGGAGCATGCAATCGCACCAAGCGGCACAATAATCAGTATCTTTAAGAACCTGAAATACACTGTGTAAATGATAAAGAATCCACAGATAATAATGATGATTGCAAGCAAAGCTGTAAGTATCAGCATTACCAGACTCTCACCAAATCCGAGTCCCTTAATGATGTCTGCCTGTGTACTGTCAATGGCAAGCTGCGTCGTTGTCCCCGCAGATATAAGTCCCACCAGATTTCCTATGGAAGTAAAAAACGCTTTCATAATCGTGACATTATTTGCAACAAACCATTCTGCAAGTCCCAGTCGGATAAGCATACGAAATATAGACTCAAACCTCATCTCATCTTTTACATCTATGCTTTCCGAGCAGAAACCGATAACAAAGAACAGCACAACGAGGGAAGAGCCGACCGCTACAAAGACCGGCTCTATACCCTCAATGACTGCCCAGGGACCTCCGCCCTTGAAACTGACCGGTGACTGTCCAAGCATTGCAAAGACCAGGGATATCTGATTGTTCCAAAACCCAAACACTGCCTCAAGAAGTGCAAGGATCTTATCACCAAGCTTAAAAATATCCATACTTGTTATTCACCTCTTTCCTTTTACTAAAAGGGGAAATGCATTTCCCTAATCTTAGAAGCCTAAGAATGTCAGAACTGTTGAAATACCAGCCATCATGACACCTGCCACAATTCCTTTCAGAGCGGAGTTCATGGTAGATGAATCCTGCTGCTGGTAGGCTTGTGCGAACTCCATAACATTCTTTGCAAGAATGATGACACCAACCGCACCAATGACTGCAATGATAAGTGTCTTTAAATTCTCAAGCGGCTGTGTTACTGCGGAAGTACCTGTACCTGCTGCAAAACAAGTAGTGCTCATAAGCATTACTCCCATAAGTGCTCCGGATACTGCCGGAACCATTCTTTTCTTAAAATGAAGTAATCTTCTCTTCATGCCTTTTCCCTCCAAACCCTTGTTTTCTGCACTATTGCAGACTGAATTGTTAGTTACTGTAATCTGTTCTTTTCTCATGATAAAAATCTCCTTTTTCTTGATGTGTGACAGATATGGAAAAAGCCAGAAAGGAATGTACACATTCCAATCCGGCTGATTTCCGAATGGAATATATACATTCCTCTCTGTCTTTGTTTTTTTACTATATGATTATCAGGCAATGCCTGTTGTAAAGATTAATCGGGCTTTCCCCGATGCGTTGTGCTTCAATCACCTCCTTTTATGGCATGAAAAAAGCACTCTAACCTATTATTGGCTAAAGTGCTTTGTAAAACAGTTATTAAATTATTTATCAGTCAGACAAACTTGAAGTTGTCAAAGAGAATTGTTCCAGTATTCCACAGTATTGCCATTCACATCATAGAATGTAATGGTTCCCGCATTTATAGGCAAAACAATCGCAAAAGGTTTATTGCTGTCAATGTCAAGCACTTGAATTGTGTTGCCGTCATCTATTTCAAGCTGTGTTACCTGTTGCTGATTCATAGAAATAAATGCTCGCTCATTATATCCTTCTACAGTGTACTCGGCAATTCCTCTTTGAACCCCCGAAAGTTTTCCACCCCCACGGAAAAAGTATCCAAAGGAAAGACCAGGGCGGTTGACATAGACGGAAAAAGAATGGTCACTCAAATCCTGAGGGTAAGAAATATATGCAGCCATCGTGCTGGAAACGCTTCCATCGACCGTCCAATCATCCTTAATCTTCTGCGACGAACGAATATCTGTCTCCAGCTTAGATGAAGTCACGCCGATCTCATTGTTCGTATAAAGAAAACAAACAAATAAAATACAAACAAGAACAACCCCTATCACAATTTTAAGAAATATTTTTTTCACGCTATCAAAACTCCTTGTCAACTACCGATTTGTAAGTTTCTTTAATCTCACATAGACACAGTATACCACAACTTCTGTGCCTATGCGATAACTTACTGCTTCTTTCGATAAGAACTCATCTTCTCCACCGTTACCTCTGGATAGAAATAAGTCAGTATCGTTGCTCTAGGAATTCCTGCCGCAAGTGCCATCTTTAGCTCCTCTTTCTGCTCAGGTGTATATGACCAATGAAGCATTCGGTTTGTAATAGTATCTTCCCACTTAGGCTTTTCCCTTTCAGGATTCCTTACAGGCTTACCACCAGCGTTTCCACTAGAACCACTGGCAGTTGCTGTACTATCTGCTTTCTGTGATTCATCGACATACTCAAGCTCATTTGCCTGTTCCCTGTCTATCTTTGCTTTCTGCTCTGCTTCATCCTGCATGGAGAATCTTCTGCTTAATTCCGCATCGCCAAGCATCATAAACTGCTCATAGGTTAGAGAATCTATATACACATTCTCGCCCTTATCCTTCAGTTTTTCATAATACTTAACTGCCTTGTCTGAAAGAATCTCAAATGGCGGACCGATAAGATTATTTGCTCCTCTTATCTCGTGAACATAAGGCTCTCCCTTGCCATCTGCTGTCTGGTTAAACATCGGATGATTAAATGGAATAAACTTGTTGTCCATGATAGGATCAAATCCACGGATAAAAATAATACATTTCTTATTATCCAGCTTTCTTACCTCATCGGGTGTAAACAGTTCCCTGCCTAAAACATCATAATTTCTTGACGAGCTTCCCTGCCTCCCCTTTGTCTCTCCGCTTGATTTTTTATCAATCGTGCCTTTTCCAAGCAGTTCCGAGACATACTTGTGCGTACTCTGCTCATTGCCTCCAAGATAGATGAAAGTATCGCAGTTGCCTGGAATGGTTTCCCAAGTATCCTTGAAAAGTGCCTTTAACTGGGCAAAGTTCTGTATGATGATAATACTGGAAATTTCCCTGCTTCGCATTGTAGAAAGCAGCGAACAAAAATCATCTGGCAATGCAACATTCGCAAATTCATCTAACATAAATGTCACATGAATCGGGAGTCTGCCACCGCAGTTAAAATCCGCCTGATAGTACAATTCCTGGAATATCTGAGTATAGAGCATTCCGATAATAAAATTATAGGACTTGTCACTATCGGGAATTACACAAAAGAGTGCTGTCTTCGTCTCTCCATCACCATTGACTCCAATACCTATATCAGATAGATTCAGCTCATCCTTAGAAAGAAGTCGTAAAACCTGCTTATTCTCAAGAAATGCAAGTCTTGAGTTTGCACTGATAATAATGGAACGTACTGTATCTCCTGCACCTCTCATACACTTGTTGTACTGTTTTACTGCCGGATGATTAGCTCCAAGTGGAGAACTCTCCTCTAAGAACTTCATTCGCACATCCAGTTTCGATGCCTTTCCCTGCTCTGTCACTTCTGCTTCTCCAAGAAGCTTCAGTACTGTCTCAAAGTTTCTCTTTGCCGGCTGTACTTCAAGCCATACATAATAAAAGATTGACTGTAAAAATAATCCTTCTGCTTTCTCCCAGAATGGATCACTTGGAGTGGAACCCTTTGGTGTGGTATTACTGATAAGATTGGTAATCAGCTTTACCACGTCCGTTTCCTCTCTGATATAGGAAAACGGATTGTAACAGTCTGACTTATCCATCTCAAGCAGATTGATGACCTTCACATTGTATCCGTTATTCTTTAACATCTGCCCGCAGCTTCTAAGAATCTCACCTTTTGGATCAGTACAGATAAATGAACAGTTATGTGGCATCTGCATCAGATTCGGCTTTACCTCATAAAATGTCTTACCGGCACCGGAACCACCGCAGATAAGAATATTTCCATTGAGCTTCAGCCTTCTGAAATCAAGTGACATCTTCACATTCTGGCTTAGTATTCGATTGAAATTCTCGTCCTTATCCGCCAGTATCTTATTAACCTGCTTTGGATTTTCAAATCTCGCTGTACCAAACTCCTTGCCGGGCATATAGTTTCTCTGGCTGGTGTAATACATAACAATAGCCATCGCATAGATTCCTAATGCAATGGCTACCGCTTTTATAGTATTCGTATTGTAATAGTTTGCAAAGGGAGCAGCACATACTTCATTGAATCTGTTCATAAATTCATTAAATGCCACTCCCTCCGACCACGCACCATTTATCAGATAACCAAGGTACCCCGCTAATACTGCACCCACAAGAATGAATATCAGTGATGGTTTTTTCTTTGTTGTCTGCATATAAAACTACCTCGCTTTCTTGGTAGTGACTGTTTTCTGCTGCGTGGTCTTTTTCTGCTGTTTCTGGACTTTCTCATAACGCTCCCTGACAGATGCCTCCACCTTATCATAATGCGTATAAAGCTCTGTTCCCTTCTGTGTTGTTACAACACGATTCTGGCTGTCATACAGCTTATAATCCTTATTGGAATCGAGAAACGTGAGCATAGTCTTTCCATTATGGATGTCCATAATGTTTTCTTTACGAAGCCATACATATCTTGCTTCGTCTCCCCATGTTCCGGGGATTCTTGTCTTAACTGCATGGTCATTCTCCTCAATAATGAGTTTCTTACTGATTGTAACATCCGAAAGATTGGCATTCTTTGATGCGGCTACTGCCCTCATTCTCTCTGCAAGGTCCTGATATCCTCTGACACGGTTGATAAATGCATCCTTATCCATCATGACTGCATGCGTACCATCTTCCTTCTTACTGCCAAGCACACCGATTGTCTCAAGCTGTTTGATAACACTTTCAGCCTGCTCACCATTGATACTGAAATTCTCCTTGACCTGATCCACACTGATAGCTTTCTTTTCCATTGCAAACATTCCGACCTTTTCGATCAGTCCGTCAATGGCGGTATTAACCCTATCCCCTTCTATCGTGTGGCTTTTCTCGTTTCCCTGCTGTTTCTTCAAAAAATCCATCAGCTTGCCAAGGGATTTTTCATCTCCATTCTTCAGATAATCGTCAAATGTGGCAATCTTACCAAACTTGAGCTTCTGTATCATCATATTCACACGGGGAACTGCCTCTGTATGAAAGATTACCTCACTCAGTCCATCTTTCCTGTTACAGTCTGGAAGTACCGAATACAGGATTCCATACTTCTTTGCCATCTTTTCAACCTTTTTCATATCTTCGGTATTAAACTGCAACACCTGTAAATCGCCACCTTTTAAGATCAGCTTTCTCATGGATGTCTTGCCAAGTGACTTTTCATAATCAAGCATCCCTTTTAAGAAATCTATTGCCTTCTGCATGGCAGCAATGCCGCCGCTTCCTACCTTCATGGCAATCTCAATGCCATCATAAGCTACACGGATGATCTGCACCGCTTCCTGAATCTCTTCTGCCATTATCGCACCTCCACTTTCTCTCTGACTGTTGTTTTAAGCGTTTCTGTCTCTGTAGTACGGATTTCCTCGGCTGATACATCAATACCATAAGCAGTCAAAATATCTGCCAGATGATTGATTGCTTTCTCCTCCTCGATACGATACATTTCAAGTGCCACAAGCAGGTTTTCCACCTGTTCCACCCATGCAGGCTTCATATCATATTTAGACCTGTATGTGACCATAATCTCGTCCGACTCAGCCTTATCCGCTGAATGTGCCAAAGCTTCAATAAGAGAAATCGTGTCTTCCTTGCTGCCACTTCTGAATGCGAACTGGACAACAAAGTTTTTCTCTTCCTCTGTAAACTGATGCTCCACACCATTCATTTCTGTTACTGCTTCATTTACTACTGCTAAATTCATAAGTTCCTCCTAATCTGCCATGCTGTTTTCAAGCACAGCAATCTCAATGATCTCCTTCATCTTTTCCGCTGAAATGTTGTTGTTTATAAGCTCTACAAGCTGTGACTCAGTAAGTCCCTTTTCTATTGCACTCTTAATCTGCACAAGCTGCGCCGGAACAAGGTCTCCCGATGCAACCAGCTTTACAATATCTGCCCTTGACTTTTTCTTAAATGACAGTCTTGCAAAAAGACTTGCCACTCCGCTGTTGCTGCTCTTTCTCACACTTCGCTCAATCGGAAGTCTCTGCACCACATTTCCAGTACCATCAACTACCGGAATCTGATAATAGACCGGAATCCCGTTTGCCACAGCCTGCATATTCTGAGGAACTGCAACTGTATCAACCATCTTTTTATCTGCCTGTGATACGGACTGGCTTTCCTGCGGCTCTGCCTTACTTTCTGCCTCTTTCTTATTCTCTGTGGCAACACTTATGATCTTATCTTCCAATGACTCTATTCTGTCTCCCATACGCTTCATCTCCTTATCCTTTTTCTCAATATCATCCCTGAGTCTTGCAATCGTACTGCTTGCCTTATTCAGTTCATTCTGCTGACTGTTGATAAGAGCATCCTTATCCTGGTTCTCCTTGACCAGACGCTCCCTGACTTCCTCATCATCTTTGGAAGTTTCTATTTCAGAAAGCTTCTTATTCAGGGCATCATACCTTTCATTCTGATGATTGATCTTTGCAACCACTTCATCCATCTGAGCTACAAGACTTTTCACATACTCTAAATCCTGTGGCATCTGCTCTTTGGCTTTATTAAGCTTATCTAATACCACATCAAACATCCTGCGCATGTTTACTGCCGTATCATCTTTTTGGACTACCTCTCTGATTGCATCAATCGGCACACCTTTTTCATAGTAATCCAATGCTGTCTGCATCTTAGGTGCTGCCATCCTGCTATCTTTCAGCAGCGTTAACAACTCTTCTGATACACCCTTATGCAGACATTTTGATAACACCTTCATCTGCTCAATGTCATAACTTTTGTTAAGATACAGATCGATTTCATCATCAGTCAGTCCATATTCATAATCGCTTTTGACAAGAGCAATAACCTCACTGTCCATATGCTTATTACGAAGAATCTGTATCTTTCTCTCAATCGCCATTTCACTTAATGGCTCTCTTTTTTCTTCCATATATGCCTCCTAACCACTAAAAAAACAGCCTAACGTACCGGCTGTTCTTTTCTGTCTCTTATCGTTTCTTTGTCATACTGCTTCTCTTCTGCCGAAGCTGATACCGTAAGTTCCTTCCATATTGATCTTCCAAGATTAAGTTCCTTTGATACCGCCCGTTCTGCCTTACAGTCCTGTGCATACTTGCTCTCATATTTTTTTCTAAGACTCTCGACCTCTTCCACACTGTATCCCTGTGCCAGAAGCTCAGTGTTAAGCCTTTCCCATGCATTGTGCTCATCTTCAAAGAAGGTATCCCCACTCTGATAACACGATTCCGCATCATCAAGCCCCCGGATCTGTTCAGCCTTGTCAAAAATATCTTTGAATCTTTCCTTAGCCTTATAGGTCTTACTCTTTTCCTTTGATGCTTCTTTTTTCTTATCCATCAGATTATCAAGTACCGATACAAGTTCTTCCGCACTCTCAATCTTATGCCTTACCAGAAATAGATACTGCTCCTGCAGCTTATGCATCTTTCGGATATCATCCTTATACTTCCATCCCTGACTATATGGCTTCTTTTTCAGCTTTCCAATCCGGTAAAGCTTTGCATAATATCTTTTCTGCAAGCCTGACATCTTCGCCCTGCGGTATCTTTTGACATAGCACTTTACTATCGCTGCCTGTTTTTCCTCATTCTGTGACTGGTAAAAAGATAAATCTTCCTTAGCAATACGCTCCACAATAGCTTCCTGTGAATAATTCTCGCCAAGAGTCTTACATCTTCTGAATCTTGTCATCCCCTGTGGTCTGACTGCCAGATACTTTCCCTGCTTGACCTCATATCCTTTTTCCGACAGCAGTTCCAGAAATCCTCTCAAATCATTTGCCTGTAAAATGCAGGCATCCAAATCTCTTTTTATCATATCTGCCCACACAAAGCTGCCTTCACGATATTCGCTCCAATCCTTATAATTCTCGTGCTGTTTCTCTTTGCTGCCATCCTCCACATCTATAATGGAAAGACCATACTCCTGACACAGCTTATTGGTAATCGGCTGGATATACTTTGCCCAGTCACCTTTCTCGTAGCGATACTTTTTCCCATCCACAAAGCTTACACTGTTAAATACAATGTGTGAATGAACATGGTCTGTATTATCATGAACCACAAATACCGCTTCATAGGCATCGCCAAGATATTCTGCTACAAACTTCTGTGTTATCTCAAAAGCCCTGTCCGGTTCCACCTCATCCTCTTTGAAGGAAAGAATGATGTGATACCCCTGTCGCTTGTCTGTTTTTCCAAACTGCTTCTTTGTATCAATCATCTGTTCAAAAGCCATATCTGCCTGACAGTTAACAGCTCCCACAAGTCTTCCTCTCTGAGTTTTCTCAGGATTCATCACATAATCCAGTGCCCGTTTCAAATGCCTTGCATGAAAAGAATTCCCGCTGTCCTTCATGTGAAGTATCTTACTGATTGCCAATCTTTACCACCGCCTCGCTGACAGACTGATTCAGCTTTTTCATATATGCCACAAGCTGTTCCTTATCTTTCTTGGAATACAGCTGTGCATTGCTGTTAAATACAATCTGATTGATGTTAATGCCGATTCGGTTTATCTCATTGATAAGCTCTTTAAGAAGTTTCCTTACTTCCGGATAATCATTTGGTTTCTGACTGATTAGAAGCCTGATATATTCGGCTTCATTCATTCCATTTGCCTTTGCCTTATCAGAAAGTACCTTCGCTTCCTGTGGCATAAGTCTTAGTGTTTTCCTTATACAATGAACTTTATCCGCCATAGAATCACCTTCCTCTCTTACCCGTACTGTATTCTCTTACTCCTTCTGCTACTGTTACAGCAGCTTTTTCCAGTTCTTTATTACCCAGCTGGGCAATAACCCTGTCTGCAAGCTCTGTAGCAACTTCTATAAGTTCCTTACCATAACAGGTTTTATCAAACAATCTGTCCAGTCTCTTTTCATCTGCTTTCAGACTTTCATACTTGCTCTGATACTCGTTATAGTCGTTAAAATCCTTTGGATCACTCCTGTGTGCTTCCGCATCAAGTATCAGTTCATAGTTCCATTCACAGACAATATCTATAACATCATCTATCGGGTATGGTTCAATTTCACCATTCTCCTCAGCTACATCCTGCCTGTACATCTTCCCATCTGAATCTATGCCAATGGCATAATCATGTCCTTCCATATAGTTAAGCAGAATTGCAGCATCTTCTATCGAAGGGTTTAGTAAGATATCAAATGTGTCTGCCCAGGCAATAAGTTCCTCTGGTTCTGCGATTATTGTAAGTTCTTTATCCATTGCTTTCCTGCACCTCCCTTATCCGTGTTTTGTATATCTCTTCCACCCACACGCCTGTCTGAATCTCTTAGGTTTACGGCTAGATACGCATTAGAGACATCTCTGTCCTAATGCCATCTAGTTAGGGAGAAAATCTCCCTAAAACCCTCTGTTTATGGAAGTGGGGGCGCTTTTTGCCCCCACTTTGCTACTTTGGGGGCGCTTTCTGCCCCCACTTTGTTATTTTGGGGGCGCTTTCTGCCCCCACTTTTATACTGACTTTCATCCGGATTTTGTCGTGTCCGAATTGCGGGGGCGCTTTTCGCCCCCACTTTGACATTTTGGGGGCGCTTTCTGCCCCCACTTTGCTGTTTTGGGGGCGCTTTCTGCCCCCACACATCAAAATCCGGTTTCTCATGCCCTGACTGGTTCATCTGCTCTCTGATTCATCTGGTTCAGATTAAGCTTTGCAGCCACAAGCCACTCGTTGTAATCCTTATATCCGGCTGGAGGCGGACAGTCTTCTACCTCATATCCAAGCTCATAATACTTTCTCATAAGTTCAGCTGCTGCTTTTCTCCCCGGCTCATCTCCATCAAGGCAGAACCGGATGGAAGTTATCTGCGGATGTTCCCGAAGAAATGTTTCAAGTGGTGCATCTGCAAGCATCCCAAGTGCCAGCTTATTTGATTCATAATCCGTGAAGATATCCACATAACTCATAAGGTCGATTGCAGCCTCAAATACTACAAGCTCTGTACTGTTAACATTTACCACATTAAATCCATAGTTCTTATCATTGCCTGTGACATCACACTTGAATGGCTTGCCCTGCTTATCAAACACTCCACGCATACTTGCAAATCTTGTCACTCCATTTTTATCATTTCCTTTGAAAACAACATTGTGGTAATGCCTGCTCTCATAAATCAGTCCATCTTTTAAAAACAGATCTATGACAGTCCTGCTGATTTCTCTCTCCTGATTCAGATATGAAATAAGATAGGAATTATCTCCCGCCGGTTCCGGTAGGACAAATGGCTTTCTCTCCTCTGCCTGCTTCTGCGATACCTGATGAACAAGTGGCTGCTTTACAGGATTCTCGATCCTTCTATATCCTGCAAAATCTAAAAGCCAGAACACAGCCTCTTTTACACTCATTCCACAAAACACCCGCAAGAAATCTACCTGTGAGCCGCCATTGTTGCCTTTGTCAAATTGCCTTGACCATCTGTACCAATGGCTTCTGTTATAGATACGGATGGAATCCATCTCCTTTAAAGTGTGGTATTTGCCAATCCTCTTTACTGTATACCCAAGGCTTTCAGCAACTGCACACAGGTCAACACTCTTTGCTATGGCAAGCTCTTCATCCGTAAATCTTCCATCCATGCTTTCACCTTGCCTTTCCCTGCTCTGCTACAAGCGGTGACTTGATATCAAGTGTCCGGTAATCTGTGCTCAGGGTAATCTTAGGATTATCAATCATGCCTTTTTCCCTGAAACTGAAAAATTCACGATTGTCTCCACCGACTATGATATGGTCAATGAGCGGTATTCCCATCAGTTCACACAGCTTGTTCATGCGGTCTGTCATCATCGTGTCTGCCTTGCTTGGGAATACATTTCCGGATGGATGACAATGGATTAACATCATGCTTGCGGCATTGCTTAAGATACTTGATTTAAACAGTTCTCTCGGATGTGCCATTGCCTCATTTAAAGAGCCAACACTTGCAAAATGCACATTGATAGGTTTTAAATCTGACCTTAGATTGACCACACACACTACTTCCCTGTCAAACTGGCACATACAGTCTCCCATGACAGCAGCTATATCCGCCGGATTATTAAAGGTGTGCTCCAAATAAATCGGAGCATCCTTTACAAGTCTTACCGAAACCACATCAAGCTTGAAGTCATTCTTCTTTGGCATCAGACACCGCCTCCTCTCCAGACTCGACACGGATAACAAAGTCACCTTTCTGGCTGTTTATGAGAGCAATGAGTTCTTCCATTGTAAGTTCCTGCTCCATAGCTGCCTCCTATCTGGACTTTTCCTTCGCGTCATATACAAGGGGAGGTTCTGCAACGATACCATCAAGTCTCTTGTTTGGTGTATCAGTTGCAAGGGTGAGTTTTCTTAAATCCTTATCATAGTGATATACCTGATTGGAAAGTCTCTCGTCCAAAGACACCTCCTGCATATTTACCTCGACTACCATCTGTGCAAGCATCTCAGGGCTTCCCATATCTGAAGATACTGCAATAACCTCATGCACGCTCGAAGGGAGAATATAAAGGTCACTCTCTAAACTCTCTGCCAGCTCATGAAGCTCATTCTCATAAAGCATGGACGCTGCACCATTGATACCCTTTTCATTGGAAATCACCCACATCGTCTGCTCCGGTGGAATCTCAGCTATCATCATCTCTGCGATCTCCTGTGGCATCCCATCCCTTGCGAACATTTCTCTCATAATGTCATTCATGCTACGAACGACAGGTGGGAAGAGTCTTCTTGTGTTTTCCGCTGCACACTTAAAGAGCTGTTCCTCGCTCATTCCAAGTCTTTTCGCAAATTCATTTGTAATTTTTGAACTCTGCACCGCATCCTTATCGGCACTGATTATTACCTTATACACAATAGAAAGATCCTGAAACTCCCTGTGAGGCACCTGTTCCAAAAATGTTTTATTCTGCTCTGTATTGATGAGCTGGAATACAATCTTCTCGTTAGCATCCTTCATAATGCTGTCCACATCAACAACCGGAGCCTGCTCATATGCCCTTTCCATAAAGTCACATGCAGCCATAAGTGTTTCCTCAAGATCCCCACAGTCCTGATACTTCTTATACATGTCATTGATATAAATCGTAGGCGAAATGTTCCTGCCTTCTTCTCTTAAGATGATGCCATCAAGAGTCACATTCACCTTTTCCACGGGTTCTGCCACAAGCTCCATTCCTTTGAACTTCTCAGGCATATAATCCATAAACTTTTCTTTTACTACTTCCTTAAAAATCTCGTAATTCATCATATTACGGTTCCTCCTTAATCTAAAAAAGCAGGGAACATAAGTCACTGGCTTACATTCCCCGCAAGGTTAATTGTTACTGTTTATTCTTTTTCTTTCTTCCACGAAGTCCTACTCCAACACCTGTAATAAGTGCAAGTGCACCGATTCCAAGATAAAGAAGCGGATTTGCATTGTCGCCTGTCTGTGGAAGCTTAGGCTCTGTCGGTACATTGACAAGCTTAAGAGTTGCTACAACAACATCCGGTGCATTATCATCATATCGAAGTGTTACATCGTGAGCTGTTTCATCAAGGATATATCCGTCAGCTGCTTTAGTCTCAACAACTGTATAATGGATATCTTCTTTGAATGATCCATCCTCGTTGTAAGTACAGATAGGAAGCTCCTTGCTCTCTGCATGACCATTCTTGTCAGTAGTGAGTGTATCAAGCACCTTTCCATCCTTATCCCTTACTTCAAATACAACACCCTCGATCGGCTTTCCGGTTACTTTGTCAGTTTTCTCGATGACAATCTTACCGACTGCCTGCTCATCCTTCATGGATACCTTCTGGATTTCTGCAGTCTCCTTTACTTCAAAGGTTACATCACTTGCCACCTTATATCCATACGGTGCAGATTCCTCTCTGAGTGTGTACTTTCCGACAGGAAGTCTCTCAATCATATGCGTCTTTCCTGCTTCTGATGTCCAGCTTTCTACAAGCTTTCCATCAGCATCAATTACTGAAAGCTTTGCTCCAGGCAACTCTTTCTCTCCTGTGATATCAGTCTTTGAAATTTCTACCTTAATAGGTGCATTTTCAAATGCTGCCTCAAACTCGATAACCTTTACCTTATCTCCCTGATATGAAGCATCCACATCAAATGTCTTATCTGACTTCACATAGCCCTTTGGTGCCTCAAGTTCTTTGACATAATACTGTCCAAGCGGAAGGTCAGAGGTAAATGCAGCCTTTCCATCCTTGCCTGTTACTGTTCTCTCAATCTGTGTATCAGCTTTTACGATTACCTTGCCATCTTTGTTCACGATATCTTCTTTCGCAAATAAACCGAATACTGCTCCTTCAAGTGCTTCCTTAGTCTCTAAATCCGTCTTGGTTACAGTAATCTGCACTTTCTGACGCTCATTTGTCACATCCATTCCTGCAAATACAACCTTTGTATTCTGGTCGATATAGGAAAGGTCTGCCTCAATCGGTGTATCATCTAATACAAATCCATCAATGGTTTTTGTCTCAACAAGATAATACTTGCCAAGTGGAAGGTCATCAATTCTTGCGATACCCTTATCATTTGTCACGATGGTTGCCACCTTGTCTCCTGCCCTGTGATATACAGTGTCAAGTCCGTCAGCACTTACGATATCCTCTTTTGCATATACATCAAAAGTTACTCCTGCAAGGCTGTCCTTGAAGAAATTGAAGATAAAGTCATACCAGTAACCCTTCATAAGAGTAGTGTCTGTTACAAATTCGCCGTCCTTATTGATAACGATGGAACCTGTAGGAACTTCATCCTTCATCTCTACATGCTGCACTTTGCCAGTGTCCTCTACTGTAAACTTAATATCTGTTGCTTTAAGATATCCGTAAGGAGCAAATTCCTCACGAAGTGTATAAGTCTCGCCTACGACAAGTCTCTTGATCACATGTGCTTCCTTAGCATCAGATGTCCATGTGTCTACCACATTTCCATCCTTATCAAGTACAGTAAGTGTTGCACCTGTAAGCTCTGCACCGCTTGTGATATCTGTCTTTGTAAACTCAAAGGTTGTAGGTGTGTTTTTATACTCGCTGTTATATACAGCAGTCTTAACATCCTGTCCCTGATATTTTGTATCAAAGTTTACTGCTTCCTCATTTGTCACATATCCGGCAGGCTTTACAAGCTCTCTTGCAACATATTTTGCAAATGGATAATCCTTAACAAAAGCAATCTTTCCATTCTCATCAGATGTTGTCTTCTCAAGAAGTGTGCCTTTCTCGATAATTACCTTGCCATCTACATTCTTGATATCCTCGTCTGCATAAAGACCAAATACTGCACCTACAATCGGTGTATTATCTTCTGAATCAAGCTTAGTCACTGACATATCAAGCTTCTGTCTGTCATCTGAGAAAGTAAGGCTTTCCTTGATAACAGGTGTCTTATCATCCACATATGTGAATGTCACTTTCTGCTCATTCGGATTTAATACATATCCGTATGGAGCTTCCACTTCCACAACCCTGTACTGTCCAAGAGGAAGATTCTTAGCTGTTGCCTTTCCATCCTTGCCAGTTGTAAGAGTTGTCACAAGGTCTCCCTTGCTGTAATACTTAATGCGGTTTCCGTCTGCATCCTTCTGGTTGTCTGCTGTGTAAATATCCTCGGCAGCATAAACTTTGAATTTTGCTCCGGCAAGTGAGCCTTCCTTATAAACAAACTCTTTCTCATATGAGCTTGCCAGGAGTCCACCCTTAAATCCGTCAAGTACCTCTCCCTTCTTTTCTACAGTCAGCTCTCCGACTGCAGGGGCATCGGAATATTCCACAGTAATGATTGCATCATTTGTATCACCATCTGTCTCAAATGCTGTGTCAGTATCAACAGAGATGTTGACATACTTATCATTTACAACATATCCAAATGGTGCAGACACTTCCTCAATGCGGTAGTTACCGATTTTCAGTGCCTCCGGTAAGATTAAATCTCCGTCCTCATCAGTAAAGAATGAAGTATGCTCTACCTTTGACGGATAAGTTGTGTACTGCTTTACATATTCGTTCTTATCAAGGTTGAAAATCTTAAACTCTGCATTTGGTACAAGTACTGTCTGCTTTGTATCAGAATCCTTCTTGATTACACGAAGCTTTGCTGTAAACTCTCTGTCCAAGAAAACTCTCCATGTCTGAGGCTCTGTTGGATGATTCTCCTTTATCTTTACCTCAAATGGCTTGATTGTTTTCATATTATGCGGAGTCTTTGACTCAACTACCACATAGGTTCCATAAGGAATTGCAATAGAAACTGCATGTCCCTTGTCATCGGATGTGATTGTTGTTGCTCCGTTTTCCCCGATTACTACCGGAGCTGCCTTGTCAAAGTCATAACTTCCATCTGCCTTTACAGGTAAAGATGATTTCAAATAAGCTGTGAACTCTGCACCTGCCAATAAGCCTGCTTCAGTATCATCGCCATTGTCAGATACCTTGATAAGCTGGAATGGCTGCTTGATGACCTGCTCTGCTGAGGTTGTGCTTCTTGATACCTCTGCTACAAGGTCTCCCTCATAGTCGCATACTACATCGTGCTCCTCTTCGTCTAAGAGATACCCCTCTGATGGAGTGATTTCTTTCACATAATAGTTTCCAAGGTAAAGGTTATTGACCTCTGCTTCGCCATTCTTATCTGTTGTAAGTGTTGCTACAAGGTCTCCTGCTTTGAATACGACTCCTGTTGCTCCGTCCGGATGCACGATATCGTTTCTCGCATAAAGACCATAAACTGCACCTTCAAGGCTTGCATCTCCCTGGGCTGCTGCCTTGCCTGATTCCTTGTCTACCTTGTAGATATGAATCTTTGCTGTGGTTCTGTCATTTACAAATGTGTGACTGAATGATGCCTTTGCCTGTGTTTCAGGTAATACATTGAAATTGAAGCTGTAAACATCTTTACTGTTTCTGATATACGCATATGGTGCCTGTGTCTCTGAGACATAATATCCGTTAGAGATTGGCAGATCCACGCTATAGCTTGCCTTTCCGTCCTCACCTGTAGATACTGTCTCAAGAGCTGTACCCTTTGTCACAATAACCTGTCCGGCATAGTTTTTGATGTCATTTCCGGCATAAAGTGTGTACTTGCCACCATCAAGAGGATTCTCTGTGTCAGAGTCCTTCTTTACGACAGATACATCCGCTTTCTGTCTTGTATTCTCAATCGTAGTTGATTCATACTGTACTGTCACAGTCTGATCCTTATACTCAACTGCTACTGTCTGAGGTGTGGTATTGATTGTATACCCGTCAATGCTCTTAATCTCAGTTACCACATAAGTTCCAAGATGAAGGTCAGATAATACCACCTGTCCGTCAGTTCCTGTTGTAAGGCTTTCTGCCACAACATCGCCAGCACTATACACCTTTGTACCATCTGCCTTATAGATATCTGCTCCAGCAGTTACCTTAAAAGTTGCTCCAGAAAGCTTCTTTTTCTCATAAGTGAAATTGCTTCCATTCCATGAGCTAAGCACCTCACCCTCTTTATAGATTGTGATTGCTCCAAGCTGCTCTTTATCTGTTGCAGAGATTCCCGTTGTCTGTCCTGCTTTTACAGTAAGTGTATGAACTTTACCGGAAAGGACATATCCCTTTGGTGCGGTAATCTCTTTTACATAATAAGTGCCTGCAACAAGTGCAGCTGACTTTGCATATCCGTTTCCATCTGTTGTCATGGTCTGTACTCTGTTTGTGCATCCGCTGTCAGAATAGATTCCATAGACTGCACCGGAAAGCTTCACTCCGCTTGACTCGTCTGTCTTTGTAAGCTCACCATATCCGATGTTCTCTGTCTTGACCTTGATATAGGCTTTGATAGGATCTGCTGTCGGTCTTTCAGAAATAAACTCCTGATATCCGCTCTTTCCTGTAAGCCAGAATACACAGCTTGATGTTGTCTCAACCTTGCCAGCATTGGATGTGAATGTTCCTGTTGTAGCTGTAGTATTCACGCTCGTTGAAGAGATTGTAATACTGTTGCCATTCTTATCAACAGAATATCCGCTGATGCCAAAATCAAAATCCGATAAAACACCATTGCTGTCAGATAGTGTTGTTTCAAATCTCTGACTTCCCTCATTCCACTTTAATTC
This sequence comes from Roseburia sp. OM04-10BH, assembly GCF_003462605.1. Classification (NCBI taxonomy): domain Bacteria; kingdom Bacillati; phylum Bacillota; class Clostridia; order Lachnospirales; family Lachnospiraceae; genus Roseburia; species Roseburia sp. OM04-10BH. Next base: position 149,731 of record NZ_QTZI01000006.1, on the reverse strand, counting down.
ATAAGTTGGTGCCTCACTAATTCTGCGTGATGCAAAACTTGGAAGTGTTGCATTGTAGGAGCTGCTGATATTGTCCCTGAGTCTCTCATAATAGCTGTATGAAGAATCAGGACTTGGTGCTGTGTTACAGAGCTTTCTTGCTGCCGAATCACCACTTCCGGTTCCAAAGATATCTGCTACAATAACCCATACCATTGCCTGAGTTGCGATATACTCATCGCACTGACTGTTGCTTGGTGCCGCCTTTTGTGTACTGTTAAACCCATAATAAAGGCAGTAACTTAAAAGTTTTCTCTGCTGTGCTGACATTGATGTGCTCGCATCATCGTAGCTGTTCATAAGCTGACCGCCATCTGCTCTTAATCCGAAATTCATACAATATGCAGAATTTCCGTCAAGAATTGAATACAGAATCTTGCCATGATTATATCCGGGCTTCAGCTCACTTACTTCTCCGGAATTTTTGACTGACGCATTCCAGAACGCAATATTTGCCTGCGGACTGGCTGCAAATGCTGTTGTTCCATTCGTAAAGAGTGTTCCAACCAGTGTGAGCATAGCCATAAATCCTGCCATAAAACGCTTTAGTTTCTGTTTCATATGCTCTTTCCTCCTTAATTTACGCATAAAAAAAGAAATACATAAGTTTATGGCTTACATCTTTCTTCCTTCTGCTTCTATTCGTTTTTATTTATCTGTGACATCGAAACTCGTAATAGTCTGTGCCGCCTGTCGTGTAAACTCCATCATAACTGATGTAGAATACCGGATCTGTTTCCAAAAGTAACATACTTGCAATATATTCTGCAATTGCATCCTCAGATGATAACCGCTGTCCATCAATGGTACTTGCTTTGTTGAGGTCTGTCTCTACAAACACACTATAATAAGAGCCTTCCATACCATCGTAAGGATAATACTCATTGTACTCTTCCTGCGTGATACTACCGTCATTCAAATGATTCTGTAAATTCTGCTGTGTGGTAATCATCCCTCCTGCCTGACACTTTGCTGTTGCAAGTGACACAACATTCTGTGGACTGTATGCCACGGATGCAGGCTGTGGATTGCTCACATTGTCTTTCGGTCTGTCTGTAGTCTGACCACCATTACCTGCATTACTCTGATTTCCTCCAGCTTCCTTATTACCACTTGCAGGAGCTTTCTGTTCCGGCTCGTCATTCTGCTCCGGCTTTTCTTCCTGCTTTGAAGCAGTTTCATTATCAGCTGACCGGTTATCTTCCTTATCAGTCTTCTCTTCTGAATCTTTAGCCTCGGCAATATCTTTCTCTGTCTCTTCAATTTCAACTTCGGTTGCGACCTCTGTGACAGCTTCCGTTGCCATTTCTGCTTCTTCAGTTGGCTTTACACTTTCCGTCTGTTTCTCTGTCTTATTATCAGCCTTTTCCTTACCACCATTACAGGCAGCCATTGAAAAGACCAGTACTGCGGATAATAAGATAATCCTTATCTTCTTCATAGTAATCACCCATCCCTTCTCCGCAAGAGGGACGGGCTTTGTGTTCCGTGCCATCCACCCTTGCGGTGAACTATTTATCTGTAATGCACGGGACACATAGGACTGTCCCGTATTCTGTGCATCTTAAACTCCTTTCATTATACCAGCTCTCTTATTTTAAAGAAATACTGCATAAGTCTTCTGTTTTTCTTATAATTTAAGAATAAACCCTTTACCTGCATACGCTCACCTCCTCTCAGAATGTGCCCATTCTTACGAATGAAAGAAATATCCTTGCCACCATAGCGAATAGAAGAAGAATTATTCTGGCAAGTCCTAAGACCAGCTTCAACGCTCCAAGAATTATCCTTAATATCCACTTGAGTATCTCTAAAATTACTGTTCCTACGGCTCCCATAACTCTTCTCATAATAATCAGTCTCCTTTCGACATCCATCCCATTGCAAGTCCTGCAACATCTGCATCGTCCATAACATCTTCTGTAGGTTCTTGTGCTTCACTATTGGCTGCCTGCATTATTACCGGCTGACCAACATTCATTCCGGATATCACTCCGCCTAACAGCCTTATGACCTCTTTCCTAGCCTCATTGGTTGCTGCTTCAATGACTTCTTCCTTAATGTCATCAATATCTTCTGACCGGATATATTCAGCCCTCTCTTTTTCCTTCTTCTTGATAACAAAAGTTTCTTTTCCATAATTATCAATGTAGAACTGAATCGCATCTATAATGAACTGGTTCTTAGATTTGAAAATCTTCGGATCAAGGTTCTGAATCACATCATTGATTTTCACATGCTGAGGATTGCTCATGTTGAGGCGGACAGAAGTTTTTACTTCATATTCAAGTCTTCTTCCCATCATCTGCCTCCTTATGATAATCGCTTAGTGCTTTTAAGTCCCATTGTGGCAAGCTGCTCATATCCTCTTGCATTTGCCTTTACATCAAGGTTATAGGAAATGTTCTTAGCATCATGACTACCAAAATTCTTCATCACAACTGCCCCGCCACCGACAAATACAATCGGTGTAGTCTTTAAGTTATACCCAAACTCACGGATTGAGTTATATACCTTATCAACAAAATCCTCTATCTCTGCCTTGATAATGGCAAAGTATTCATCATCAATATCTGACCTGCCATACCGCATGATGTTCTGTATCTCTGACTCGTCTACCTCTCCGTTAAGTTGTCTTACACACTGTTCATTGATAGAACGCATACAGGTAATAAGACCTTTTGGTATCGTCACACACTTTGATTCATCCGGTGACTTGTTGATTACCGGCATAATGTCGATTGTCCAGCTACCGATATCTACTATCAGCGTTTTCTTTGCCATTGTAGGAATCTTGTCCACTACTGCTGCATAACACTGAGGGAATACTGCCACATCATCAATTTCAATATAATACGGCTCATTCTCATATTTGAAGCTTACACGCTTATTCTTTGTCAGGTACTTGATAAAATCATTCTTCTCTGCTCCAAACCTTGTAAGTGGTAGTCCTACGGCAAGGAATACCTTTGCCTCTGCAAGACCTCTTCTTTTAAGTTCCTTAGCAACTGCTGCAAGAGTGAGAAGATAAAAGCTGTCATCTTCGACCTTTGTATCCTTTACTTCCTGCCTCACAGTTCCAACCTTATAGAACTTTCCTTCATACTCAAGTACATCGCCGAAAAGTGCCGGAGTTGTTGTAATCTCCTTAACTCCTGTGACAAATACCTGAGAGATTGTTTTCATCATTGACCAACCATGATCAATGCCGATTACTTCTAACTTGTTATTCATATGTTTTGCACATCCTTTCTTCTTAAACAGCCACTTGAACATCTTAACCACCTACTTTCCTATCAGCTTTCGCATACAAGGAAAACAATAACCATTCCCTTGATAATATGGACATCCGACACATTCCGTCGGAAGTTTCTGTTCTTTTTTCTTAGATGGTTTACAACATGTTCCATTGGCACATCTGTTGTTATGTCCCCAGAAGAATCTACAATGCATACAATCTTTTAATTCTCTTTCAAGCTTTTCTTCTGGAGATACAAACCTGCGTTTCTTATGCTTATCTCTTTTTTCAACTGTTCCCACCAGAGCTCTCCTCCCTTCCAAGGAGTGATTGCTCTCTTATATTTTCCAATATCCTGTCCGACTCACCTGCTGTCCTTGCTAATGAATACAATACGATAAGAACAATAATTATAAATGCTATGCTAAATCCCATCATCACTTTATCCTCCTTCAAATTAGTTGCCATATAGACAAAATTTGAATTTGGAAGTGATATAGTCTACATGGCTATGCTTAATGCTAAGCATGTAGGTACACGCCAGTCTTCTAGACTCCTATATCGCCCCGTGTACAAAGAGGTGTTCTCACCTCCGGGAGTTACAGACGAGCCACAAAATGTGTTTCACGACGCCCTTCTGAATTATCAGAAGCACTATCTCCTCTTTTAGCCTTTTGAGGATAAGGACGAACTTCTCGCCCTCTGTGGTTAATTATCCTTACGCAACATGCCGATTCCTTTTACCAGATTTCCATCCAGCTTCTCGCCCTTCATCTTTCGATCCATCAGACTACTAATATGATAGCTGTGACTTTCATCTTCCAGGTACATGCCCCGTAATTTTACTACCTACAGAAATTCTGTAGTGCAAACTACTTTGCAAATCTGTAACTGATTATTCAATTGTTACGTCCAATCTCTCTTGGACAATTGATATTCTACAATGCACTTTAATTTTACGGAAGTGACACCACTGGTGTATTTTTACGAATTTTCACCAGTTTTTGGTGTATTTGTCATTTCCTTTAATTTGTTCCATGTATGCTTAGGCAGTTCTCTTGCCGGCTCTCTGAATCGTTCAAGATATTTTTCAAATAATTCCGTATTGATTAATGCTGAATTACCGACTTTATAGACTGCTCCTGCCTCTCTCGCAATTACTATGATTCTCGATTTACTTATCCCATAAATAATCGCTCCTTCCTCTGCATTGACAAATTTTTTCATAAAATCCTTTGTATCTGAATAGCACTTATATGAGTAACTCATTCATCAGTCTCCTTTCACATTTGGCAATGGATGTTTCATTTCTGTTGGCGGTTCTCTGAATTGCTCCATATATTCATCAAACACCTCCAGATTAATCAGAATAGTATTTCCTTTTGCTTCGCCTATCTTATATACAGCTCCAGCTGCTCTAGCCATTTCGATAAATCTATGATGTCCTATGCTGTAAGTCATTGAACCCTCTCCGTTTCTCACAAACTTCTTTTCCACAATTTTATTTGAACTAGGAACTCTTGCAGAATGTTTCATAAATTTCATCAACCTTTCCTTATGTACTAATATAATCTTTGCAAGCTGATATCTTGCTCCAGCAGCCAACGCTATATCCATTGCCTCATCTTGTGTTACATCTAATAAAGCCATTACCTCATCAATACGAATAAATCTTGGTTTTACAGTTTCTTTTCTATAGGCACAAACTGAACCACTCAATGTATTTACCATAACATCACCTACTTATAAAACTCAGAATCTGTAATATGAAAAGTTTCAAGATACTTATCCAATATTTCTGTATTAACAAGTACAAGCTGACCAATTTTATAACAAGCCTTGGCATCCTTAGCCACTTCTTGAAATTTTGTCATTCCCATACTGTACATTTTTGCACCATCTGAATATCTTACAAACTTTTTTGCATCCTCATATCTATCTTTCTTCTTTGATTCATTCATTGCTGTGCTCCTTTCACTTTGACTTCATAACAAATGACGTATTTTCTCCATAACGCAAAAAAGAGGACATCTTCTAAATTTCTTTAGAAAATGTCCTCTTAGTAGTTCATATTTGATTGAATCTTTTTCTTTTCAGATTGTGTATTCTTTCATACTGATGTAAATGACTATGTCAAAATGCGTCTTTTAATGCGTCCTTTGACGTACTCAAATGCCTCAACCCCGCATAAACACTAGGTTTATTTATCCAAGCTCTTCATCGTCGGGAACAGCAATACGTCACGGATTGCCGGTGAATCTGTCAGCAGCATAACCAGACGGTCGATTCCATATCCGATTCCACCGGTAGGCGGCATACCAATCTCCAATGCATTTAAGAAATCTTCATCGGTATGGTTTGCTTCCTCATCGCCAGCTTCGAATGCAGCATCCTGTGCAGCAAAACGCTCACGCTGGTCAATCGGGTCATTTAACTCGGAATATGCATTACACATTTCCCATGTATTGATAAATAATTCAAAACGTTCTACCTTGGTTGGGTCAGACGGTTTCTTCTTGGTAAGCGGAGAAATTGCTACCGGATGATCCATGATAAAGGTCGGCTGAATCAGTTCTTTCTCACAGAATTCTTCGAAAAAGAGGTTGATGATATCACCCTTGGTATGACGCTCTTCGAATTCAATGTGATGTTCTCTTGCCAGCGCCTTTGCAGCTTCATCATCTGCTACGGTATCAAAATCGATGCCGGCATATTTCTTGATGGCATCGTTCATGGTCAGACGCTCAAAAGGCTTTCCAAGGTCGATTTCAATGCCATTGTAAGTAATCTTTGTAGTGCCGCATACTTTTTCTGCAAGATAACGGAACATGCTCTCGGTAAGTTCCATCATGCCTTCATAATCAGTGTATGCCTGGTATAACTCCATCAATGTAAATTCCGGATTGTGGCGGGTATCAACACCTTCGTTACGGAATACACGTCCGATTTCGTATACACGCTCTAAACCGCCAACAATCAGTCTCTTTAAGTATAACTCAAGAGAAATACGAAGCTTTACATCTTCATTTAATGCATTGTAATGTGTCTCAAATGGTCTCGCTGCAGCTCCTCCGGCATTGGATACAAGCATCGGAGTCTCTACTTCCATGAAGTCACGTCCAGCTAAGAAATTACGGATTTCCTTGATAATCTGGGAACGTTTGATGAAAGTCTGCTTGGAATCCTGATTCATGATAAGGTCTACATAACGCTGACGGTATCTGGTATCGGTATCAGTAAGTCCGTGGAACTTCTCCGGTAAAATCTGTAAGCTCTTGGATAATAAAGTTACCTCAGATGCATGGATAGAGATTTCTCCTGTCTTGGTCTTAAATACCTTTCCTTTGATTCCTAAAATATCTCCGATATCATATTTCTTGAAATCTTTATAAGAATCTTCTCCGATTTCATCTCTTGCGACATATGCCTGAATGCTTCCCTTTAAATCCTGTACATTACAGAAAGAAGCTTTTCCCATCACACGCTTAAACATCATACGGCCTGCGATAGATACCTCTTTTCCCTCAAAAGCATCAAAGTCGTCTTTGATATCTGTGCTGTGGTTTGTTACATCATATTTGGTTATCTGGAACGGATCTTTTCCATTTTCCTGAAGTTCTTTTAACTTATCACGGCGCACCTTGATTAACTGGTTAATATCCTGTTCCTGTACGTTCTTCTGTTCCGCCATCTTTGTTCTCCTAATCTGTTAGTTTGATCTTTGGATTCCTAATACTTTATATTTTAAGTTACCCATCTGGGTCTCAACTTCTACTACGTCACCAACGCCGGCACCGATTAATGCTTTACCAACCGGAGACTCGTTGGAAATCTTTCCCTTTAAGCTGTTTGCCTCTGTAGAACCAACAATTTTATATTCCAGTTCCTCATCGAATTCCATATCAAGGATTTTTACCTGACATCCGATGTTAATCTTGTCTAAATCAACTTCTTCTTCTACTACGACTTCTGCATTCTTTAAGATTTTCTCGATCTGTTCGATTCTTGCTTCGATATCACGCTGCTCATCTTTTGCTGCATCATACTCAGCGTTCTCAGATAAGTCTCCCTGCTCTCTTGCTTCTTTAATCTTCTGTGCAACTTCTTTTCTTCTGACCACTTTCAGATTCTGTAACTCGTCTTCCAGTTTCTGTAAACCCTGATAGGTCAAAATGTTTTTCTTATCCATGCTTATTAGCCCTTCCTTTTATAGATTTTCTATTCTGCATAAAATTCTCGCTCTAATCGATCTGAAACCGCTTCACAGCCTATAAAACCGGTTCCCTTAACAATCATAATATTATACCCAATAGGTACCTCAATGTCAAGATTTGCCCGCTGATACCAGTTCCTTTTATAAACGGAAATATAGATACTTTTTTCCGATAGAAATTCTTCCCAGATTCTTCCGTCAGCTTCAAAATCCAGTATCAGTCTGCCCTCTTCCGGACCGGTTCCCTTTTGAATTGCATTTTCCTCTTTTCCAATCACTTCTACAATCAGTCCCAGTTCCTCATAGAGATACTCTATTTCCCCTTGGTGATGTTCTGACTGACCGGTGCAAAGCGTATATACATTAAGTCCCGGATAAAGCTGCCGGAGCATATACTGTTCTTCCTCCTGCTGAAGATATTCCCCCGCTTCCGCATCAATGACAAACAGCCGCATGTCCCGGTAGGAAATGTCTTTCTGCTCTAATACTGCTTCGATTATTTTCCGAAAAAATGCATTGCAGGGAAAATAAATTTCTTTTTCAATAAAGTTATTCTGTTCCTGACGGCTGTTCCTGTTTTCTGATTGCAGATTGCTTTTATTCCTGCGTAAAAGACTTTTTAATTTTTTCCACCATTTCATGCTTCATTATATGATGCAAAGGTTTCTAATAATTCCTCCAGCTGTTCGTAAGTCTCCACTTCATTGAGCAGGCTTCGAAGCCTGGATGCATGCTTGTAGCCGCCGGTGTACCAGGCTGCGTGCTTACGCATTTCCCGCATTCCGGTAAATTCGCCCTTAAAGGCAATCTGCATCTTTGCATGACGCAGCACCATATCCACCATTTCTTTGGCGGATGGCTTCGGCAGTTCTTCCCCCGTTTCTAAGAAATGGTTAATCTGTGCAAATATCCATGGATTTCCCTGTGCTCCCCTTGCTATCATCAGCCCGTCACAGCCGGTTTCCTGCTGCATCCGGTACGCATCCTGTGGGGTAAAAATGTCACCGTTTCCGATGACCGGAATCTTTACTGCTTCTTTCACTTTCCGGATAATCTCCCAGTCCGCTTTGCCGGAGTAATACTGTTCCCTGGTCCGTCCATGCACCGCAATGGCAGCTGCCCCGGACTCTTCCGCAATATGTGCCATCTCTACTGCATTGACATGGGCATCATCAAAGCCCTTTCTGATTTTTACCGTCAGAGGCTTCTTTATGGCTTTCGCTGTCTTTTCGATGATTTCACCTGCCAGAATCGGATTTTTCATCAGTGCAGAGCCGTCACCATTATTGACTACCTTTGGCACCGGACATCCCATATTGATGTCGAGAATATCAAACGGTCGATGTTCGATACGCTTTGCCATTTCGCTCATAATCTCCGGGTCCGAACCAAAAAGCTGCAGGGAAACCGGATGCTCCCGCTCATCAATGGCAAGCAGACTTTCGGTATTCTTATTATTATAATAAATACCCTTAGCACTGACCATTTCCATGCAGATAAGTCCTGCTCCCTGCTCTTTGCAAAGTACACGAAATGGCAGGTCTGTTACCCCTGCCATTGGTGCTAATATCAAATTATTATCAAGTGTTACATTTCCTATTGTCAGTTTCATCGTTTCTGTTTTGCGTAAATAAGACGCATTCCTTCTAATGTCAGTGTCGGATTGTAGTACTGAATATATTTTGTCTCATTTGCAATGATTTTACCCAGTCCGCCGGTTGCAACTACTTTTACATCCTTAAGTCCGGATTCTTTTATCATATTTTTTACGATATATTCTGTCTGTCCAATCTGTCCGAATATCAGTCCTGCCTGCATACTGCTGATAGTTTCTCTTGCAAGGATGGTAGACGGTTTCTTAATCTCGATTTCCGGAAGCTTCGCCGCATCTTCCCAGAGTGCCTTTGCAGAAATGCGGATTCCCGGTGAAGTTACTCCTGCGAAGAAATCTCCATTTCCATTGACGAAGTCATAGGTGGTTGCTGTACCATAGTCGATTACGACAACCGGTCCGCCATAAAGCTCATATGCACCTACAGCGTCTACGATTCTGTCTGCACCAATCTGTGCCGGATTCTCGGATGTGATACGGATTCCTGTCTTCACGCCCGGCTCCACCACCATTGGCTGAATCTCAAAATATTTAATCATTCCGCTGCAGAGGGAGTGCATCACATTTGGTACTACCGATGAAATGATGGCATCCTTGATTTCATTATGGGAAATCTCGTTATGCTCTAATAAATCAATGATTGTAATACCGTATTCATCAGAAGTTCTCTGCATTTTTGTTGTCATACGAAATGTTGTAACTAATTTTTCCTTATCAAACACTCCGATGGTAATGTTGGTATTTCCTACGTCAATTGCCAGTAACATATTAGTCCTCCTTATCTTCTGTGAATTCTTCTCCCAGGAAAAATACACGGTAATACATTTCAAGCGATTCAAAGAGCTCTGTCTTTTCCCGCTGCATCTGTTTGATTTTTAACACACTGCCGATTTCATCATAGAAGAAATCTCCATCCTCACATTCCGTCCGGAAATTAAGAGTTCCCTCTTTGTCAAATATAAGCTGCAGTGTTCCTCCGATATCCTCTGTATACAGTACACAAAGAATATTCAAATCCTCTTTGATTCCTTCCGGAAGTCCGTTAAACAACGGATTCAGATAGAATTTCTTGGTATAAGCGCTGGAACCGCATAAAACGATTTCTTCCTGCTCCATATATTCATACTCCTTTTTTTATTTATGCCTTTTTTATATCTGGTAAATATGGCTTTTCCTGTCTATCCTATAAACATCTATCTCTATGCATATCTATACATATCCATAAATGCCGCGGACAGATACTTCCCCGGAAGACACCAGTTTTCTTGCCTCCCAGGTATCCACGATTAATTCGCCCCGGTCGGTAATGCCCTGTGCCACTCCCTCAAATGGCTCTTTCGGGTCTAACACTCTTACCTTCTGTCCTTTATTGGCAAGGCTTGCATCGTATTCCTTCCGCAGATCCCGTAAATCCTGATATGCCATAAACCGGTCATAATAATGCTCGAATTCTTCCCAGACAGCTTCTATTAATCCTGCACGGTTTACCCGTTTTCCACTTTGTAACAGAAGTGAGGTGGCATTCTGCGCAATTTCTTCCGGGAAACTTTCATTATTCACATTGATGCCTATGCCAACCACAATATGGTTTACATAATCCATCTGTGCACTCATCTCCGTCAGGATTCCTACTACTTTCTTACCGTTGATGACAATATCATTTGGCCACTTTATCTTTGCTTCCATACCGGTGCAGCGGGTAATGCCCTTTGCCACCGCCATAGCTGCCACCAGTGTCAGCATGGATGCATTGGAAGGATTCAGCTCCGGTTTTAAAATCAGTGTCATAAAGATTCCGGTTCCCGGCAGGGAACTCCAGCCTCTTCCCCGTCTGCCTTTTCCGGCATCCTGCTGGTCTGCCACCACAAGGGTTCCATGCTCTGCACCCTCTTCTGCAAGACGGCTGGCTCTTACATTAGTAGAATCTGTTTCATCATAATAATAGATTTTCTTTCCAATCCAGTCTGTTTTACGGATGCTGCTCAATTCATTTTCGCTTAAGATATCCGGTGCGCCTACAATCTGGTAGCCCCGGTTCTGCACCGCTTCAATTTCATAGCCATCCTTTTTCAACTGATTGATTGCCTTCCACACTGCGGTTCTTGATACACCAAAGCGTTCACAAAGCTCCTGTCCGGAAACATAACCTTCCGCTTCCCGCAGTGCTGCAAGTATTTTTGCTTTCATAGGTTCTTATTCTCCTAAAGTTGCAAGCATAACTGCCTTAATCGTATGCATACGATTCTCTGCTTCATCAAATACGATGGATTTCCCACTTTCGAATACTTCATCGGTTACTTCCAGCTCGGAGTATCCGAATTTCTCATAGACATCCTGTCCAATCCTGGTCTTAAGGTCATGGAATGCCGGGAGACAATGCATAAACAATGCCTGCTCTCCTGCATTATCCATCAGCTTCTTATTTACCTGATATGGCATCAGGTCTGTAATACGCTCTTTCCATACCTCTTCCGGCTCACCCATGGATACCCACACATCAGTATAGACAATGTCTGCGCCCCTGGTTCCTTCCATGGCATCCTCTGTTAAGGTAATGGTTCCGCCTGTGCGGGATGCCACATCTTCACAATATGTAACCAGCTTTGGATCCGGGAAATATTTCTTATTGGTACAAGCTACAAAATGCATTCCCAGTTTTGCACAGGTTACCATCAGGGAATTTCCCATATTATAACGGGCATCTCCCATATATGCCAGCTTTACGCCCTTTAATCTGCCAAGATGCTCGCGGATGGTCAGCATATCTGCTAACATCTGGGTCGGATGAAATTCATTGGTCAGTCCGTTCCATACCGGTACGCCTGCATATTTTGCCAGTTCTTCTACGATATCCTGTCCATAGCCACGATATTCGATTCCGTCAAACATACGTCCCAAAACTCTTGCGGTATCCGGAATGCTCTCTTTCTTTCCAATCTGGGAGCCTGACGGGTCAAGGTAAGTTACGTGCATGCCAAGGTCATGGGCTGCCACTTCAAAAGAACAACGGGTTCTGGTACTGGTCTTTTCAAAAATCAGTGCAATATTTTTGCCAATCAGGCTGTCATGCAGAATACCCTGTTTCTTCTTTGCTTTCAGGTCTGCTGCCAGATCTATCATATAGAGGATTTCTTCTGGTTCAAAATCCATCAGTTTTAAGAAATTACGTCCTTTTAAATTCATTGCTTTTTCCTCTTTTCTTCTTACTCTTTGATACAAAACGGGCTGTCCTACATAGATGTGGCAGCCCGATTTCATTTTAGGTTTATGGTTTCCTTTTTAATTATTTATCTCCGGCAACCTCTGTAATTGATTTTACCAGTCCTGCAACGCCCTGTATCTCAGATGGAATGATAATCTTTGTTGCCTTTCCGTCCGCAGCCTTTGCAAAAGCTTCCAGGCTCTTAAGCTGCAATACAGCATCGTCCGGTGCTGCTTCTTTCAAGAAACGAAGTCCGTCTGCATTTGCCTGCTGAATCTTTAAGATTGCTTCTGCCTGACCTTCTGCTTCTTTTACGGTTGCTTCCTTCTGTGCCTCTGCACGTAAAATTGCGGCAGTCTTCTCTGCCTCTGCATCTAAGATTGCTGATTCTTTCTTACCTTCTGCTACAAGAATCGTAGATTTCTTCTCACCTTCTGCACGAAGAATTGCTTCACGTCTTTCACGCTCTGCCTTCATCTGTTTCTCCATGGCATCCTGGATTGCCTTTGGTGGGATGATATTCTTTAACTCTACACGGTTTACCTTGATTCCCCATGGGTCTGTTGCCACATCCAGGGAAGCTCTCATCTTGGTATTGATGGTCTCTCTTGAAGTAAGGGTCTCATCTAATTCCAGATCACCGATGATATTACGAAGTGTGGTTGCTGTCAGATTTTCGATTGCCATAATCGGATTTTCAACACCGTAAGCAAATAACTTCGGGTCTGTAATCTGGAAATATACAACGGTGTCAATCTGCATGGTTACATTATCTTTGGTAATTACCGGCTGTGGTGGAAAATCAACCACCTGCTCTTTTAAAAGAACTCTCTTTGCGATACGATCAATAAACGGTGCTTTAAAATGAAGACCTACGCCCCAGGTTGCAAGATATCCGCCCAGACGCTCTACAACAACTGCATTTGCCTGCGGTACAATCTTGATACAGGATACAATAATTACCAGTACTAGTATTACTAAAATGATAAGTGCTATTAATCCTTCCATTTTTACCCTCCAAAACTTATATTTTGAATAACTATTCACATATTACTATACTTTTTCCAAGATTACAACAGGGTGCCAAAAACTTCTTTTGACACCCTGACTTTATACTCTCTTATATTTTCTTACATTTTCCTAGAAAAATACATGGTTTCCGATGACTACTCCTGCCTGACCGGAACTTGCACGGCGGAAGCTTAATGCCCCACCGGTATTATCTACACCGGATAATGCTTCCTGTGCTGCCTGTAAACAGCTTCCGCTGACACCACTTGAAATAACAGATGCAACTTTTCCGTTTCCTGCCGGTGTAAACTGACCACTCTGATAAATTACATCATAAAGGCTGGATGGATATGCACCACTTCTCAGACGGTTCATAACAACTGCTCCCACTGCCAGCTGGCCTTCATAACACTCACTGCCTGCTTCGCACTGGATTAATGCAGCAAGAAGTGTTACTTCATCACAGTTTGCTGCTACAGATGCATTCTGTGTTACCATGGTTGTTGTTGTCTGTGCAGCTTTCTTTGCTGCCTCTTCTGCTGCCTTCTCTTCTAATGCAGCTCTTTCTTCTTCCATGGAAACTGCTGATGCTACATTTAAGGATACGGTTACATAATCTGCAGATACAAATGCAGTGGAATTCTTTAAGCTGACTGCGACCCATCCTTCCGGAGATTCTGTCTGTGTATCAACTACAAGCTTATCTCCTTCTGATGCTGCCTTGATAACAGATGCATCCGGATTTGCTTCACTGCGGACACGAAGACCACCGGTGGTTACGGTTGCTACGGTGTCACATACGGTCTGTGCATAAGCATATGCTTCCTGACCTGCCACACAATATTCGCTCTTTACATATCCGTCTACAGAACCGGATGTAATATGATACCAGCCATCTAATGTCTCTACGATATCAGCTGCTGCACCTTTATATAATTTTCCAATTACTTCAGACTCTCCATCTGCGGAGCTTCTTATATATAAGAAATCATCCACATCTGCCATAAGCTTACTGTTCCATGCCTGCTGCTCCTCACTAAGCTGAGGCTCTTCTTCCTGTGCTTCTGCAACAACCACTACATCTGCACGTTCAATGGATGCCTGCTCGGTTGCCGCGTCTCCCAATGATGCCAATTCTTCTATAATGCCGGCGGAGCCATCTGCCTGTACATCTGCCACAGCTTTTGTTTCCTGCTGCGGTTCTGGTACATTTTCTACTGGTGCTGTCTGCATAACTGCTGTGACTGCGGTTACAACGGTAAGCATCACTGCTATAATTGTGCTCTCAATCACTCTTTTTCTTAAATTCATTTTGACCTCCATAACATATATCCTGTTTTTCTTTTTTAAGGATTATTAACAAGTATATGTCATTTTATTCATTTTTATTACATTTATTACAAATTTGTTACATCACAGATTATAACAAAGTAATTTTTATTTGTCAAGTTTCTGTACTTTTTATCCAATTCATGATATAATTTCCTAATAATAATTACGCAAAATCACAAGAAAAGATTTCGTCTTTTTCGTAATGGTTATCAAGGAGGATGTATTTTTATGAAGGAACGTAAGCAAAAAGATTCTGCTTTGAAGCAGAATCCAGTAAAGGCTCCAAAGCCTGTGAAAGCGCAGAAAGTGCCGAAAGCACCAAAGGCGCCAAAAGTGCCTAAGGAGAAGAAGGAGAAGAAGGAGAAAAAGGCCGGACTTCACTCCATGCGTTTTAATGTTGTACAGTTAGTTCTGCTGAGTATTATCATCAGTGTTGCTTCTCTTCTGATTATGATTATACCGGTTGCGGATAATGCAATTTCCACTTTGGCAGAAAGCTATATGCGTGATGTCTGTGATACCTGCGGTTTAAATGTTGATGCTGCCCTGAACCGGAGCGGTAACGTTATTTTAAATCAGGCATATCTAGAAACTCTGATCGGTGATGTCTGCATCAATGATCTGGATTCCAGTTACGCCTATGTGGTTGGTTCAGATGGAACCATGATTTACCATCCGGATGAAAGTAAAATCGGACAACCTGTAGAAAATGCCGCAATTAAACAGGTGGTAGCTGATTTAGAAGCAGGTAAAGAACAGCAGAAGGGTCTGGTAATCTATGAATTCAGAGGTGCTGAAAAATATGCGGCTTACTATGTCACTTCCAATAAAGCAGCTATTTTGGTCATTACTGCTGACCGTGGAGATATTTTAAGTGCTAAGGATGCAATTTATGCCCGCGCCGGTGGTGCCGCAATTGTTATCTTTATTGTACTGGGAATCATTTCTTTCCTTATTGCAAGTAAAATGACCCGTCCGATTGTAGAGATTACCAATGTTATCAAACGTTTCTCTTCCCTGAACTTTGCAGAAAGCCCGACTACTATCCGCATCAGCAAACGTAAGGATGAAACCGGGCAGATGGCAAGAGCTATCGGAGATTTACGTGAGAAGTTAGTTACAATTGTTTCACAGATTAAGTCCCAGAGTGAACTGCTTTACAATGCATCTACTGAACTGGATACCAATGCATCCCACACAACATCAACCGTGGGAAATGTAGAAACCGCAGTAAATGAAATTGCTACCGGAGCAACCAATCAGGCTTCCGAAACCCAGAAAGCTACCGATGATATCGTTAATATGGGTAACATGATTGAACATACCAACAGTCAGGTTGAAAGTCTTACAAGCACTGCTAACCTGATGCGTGAATCCAGCGAGGAAGCTGCTGCCACCCTGAAAGAGCTGGACAACATCAACCAGCAGGCAATTGCTTCTATTGATGTTATTTATGAACAGACCAATATAACTAATATCTCTGCCCTGAAAATTAAAGAAGCTACAACTTTGATTTCTTCCATCGCAGAAGAAACAAACCTGCTTTCCTTAAATGCTTCTATCGAAGCAGCCCGTGCTGGTGAGGCAGGACGTGGATTTGCCGTTGTTGCATCGCAGATTCAGAAACTGGCTGACCAGTCCAATGAATCTGCAAACCAGATTGACCAGATTATCCATGCTTTGATTGAAGATTCTGAAAAAGCAGTTAAGACCATGGATGAGGTTAAAACTATTATGAACCTGCAGAGCGAAAACGTACATAAGACCGGTCAGGTATTCGAACAGGTTCGTGATGGAATCAGTTCTTCTATCAGTGGCGTAGGCGAGATTGCTACCAAAACAACACAGCTTGATAAAGCCCGTGGAGATGTTGTGGATGTCGTACAGAATCTTACCGCAATTGCCCAGCAGAATGCAGCAAGTACCGAAGAAACTTCCGCTTCCGTTATGGAAGTCAGCAATGTTATGCAGGAAATCATGGAAAATGCAAATCGTCTGAAAGAGATTGCTTCCATCCTGGAAGAAAATATGAATTCATTTACTTTATAATATGCATAACAAAGAATGTGCCTTGGCACATTCTCGCGCCTGCGGCGGTCGCTTGCGACATCTACCTTATACGCCGCAGTGCGCATCCTCGCGGAGCGTTTTTTACTTTACAGGAAAGCAATTTCCTGTAAAGCATAGAAAGAACTCCACCCGGCTGGATATTCCAATCGGATGGAGTTCTTTTTTTGCTGTAATGCAAGGACTGATTCAAATTTAAATGATTCCATCTTACCCTGCTTCAGCAGTTTTTATAAACGTTTCATTAATGCTTCTCTTGCTTCTTCATAACCTGGTTTTCCAAGTAATGCGAACATGTTCTTCTTGTAGCTTTCTACACCTGGCTGGTTAAATGGATTTACTCCAAGCAGGTATCCGCTGACACCACATGCAAACTCGAAGAAGTAGAATAATTCTCCTAAATAGAATTCGTTCTGCTCTGGAATCTTTACCATAAAGTTTGGAACCTGACCATCGGTATGTGCAAGAATGGTTCCGTTCATTGCACTCTTATTTACAAAGTCCATATCTTTTCCAGCAAGATAATTTAATCCGTCTAAGTCAACCGGTTCTTCCTGAATTGTGATATTGTGCTTTGGAGTCTCAACGTTCATAACAGTCTCAAACATAATTCTGGAACCATCCTGAATGAACTGTCCCATAGAATGTAAGTCTGTTGTTAAATCTACAGATGCCGGGAAGATACCCTTCTGGTCTTTTCCTTCACTCTCTCCGAATAACTGTTTCCACCATTCAGATACATAATGAAGACTTGGCTCATAGTTGCAAAGAATTTCTACTGCTTTGCCTTTTCTTAATAAAATGTTACGAACTGCTGCATACTGTAATGCATCGTTCTCTGTGAAATCCTGCTCTAAAGCAAGTTTTCTTCCTTCTGCAGCTCCATCCATTAATTTCTGGATATCTGCACCACTTACTGCGATTGGAAGAAGTCCTACAGCGGTAAGTACAGAGAAGCGGCCTCCGACATCATCCGGTACTACAAATGTCTCATATCCTTCTTCATCTGCAAGATGTTTTAATGCTCCCTTTGCTTTATCTGTGGTTGCATAAATTCTCTTTGCAGCTTCTTCTTTACCATATTTCTTCTCTAACTTCTCTTTGAAGATACGGAACGCGATTGCAGGCTCAGTTGTTGTTCCTGATTTAGAAATAATATTTACGGAGAAATCACGGTCTCCTACTACATCAAGCAGTCCCTGTAAGTAGCTTCCGCTGATGCTGTTTCCTGCATAATAAATCTCAGGAGTCTTACGAACTTCCTTAGAAACATTATTATAAAATCCATGTCTTAAGAATTCGATTGCGGCTCTTGCACCAAGGTAAGAACCACCGATTCCGATTACTACTAACACTTCAGAATCAGACTGAATCTTAGCTGCTGCTTTCTGAATTCTTGCGAACTCTTCCTTATCATAATCTACCGGAAGATCCAGCCAGCCCAAGAAATCATTTCCGGCTCCGGTTTTATCCAATAACTCTTTTTTTGCATTGTCTACAAGTTTGCTCATATAGCCAACTTCTTCTTCACTGATGAAGGAAGCTGCCTTTGAGTAATCAAATGTTACTTTACTCATTTCAAATTCACTCCTTTGTTTTTTCTATACACAATTCCCTAATTATGAATAAAATTTCATTAGAGTTTATTTTATCAAACCTATATGCATTTATCAAGGAAAAATTTCCTTCAAAACAGCATTAAATACCGCTTCTTCCTGCTGTTTTCTCTTCTTTTCAATAGAATCCCGCATCTGTTCTTCCTGTCTCGATACCAATGGTTCTTCTTTTCCACTGTCTTCTGTTAATATGACATTCAGATAATCTTCTACTTTTCCCTGTATCATTTGCAATCTGCGTCCTGTCCGGTTCACTTTAACCAGAACCTGCAGGATTATTATCATTTGTAAGAGCATTCCTGCCAGAATTATGTAATTTGCATATTCATACACAAAATTCATGAAAGCTCCCATTCTTATAACCTCTTTTCCTTTTTCTTTCTATTATAAAAAGGAACATTCCATTTGAAAAGAGGACAACGCCGTGTTTTCGCCGCATCTTTTTCCATTTTTCCCTTTGTTTCTGCGGTCTTCTACAAAAGCTGCTGATATTCTTCCCCATCCAACATATAGCCGGAAAGGCAGCAGCCATATTCTTCATTTACGCTGATAATCCGGTTATATGACCCGGCCAGCAGAATATCTTTTAGTATCTTCGTATCCATTCGCTCATTGATATTTCCAACCCAATAGCGGATACCTTCTCCTTCAAATTTCCACGGAAATTCCGGATTCCATTTTGACACATCGTCATTGCCGGGAATCGATACAATCCGTACCGTCTTTCCATAGCCCCGATAACGTTTTAAAATCTCTTCCATATTTTTGTGCATATCAATATTTCCCAAGAACAGTACTCCCATTCGAAGGGTTCTGCTCTCCCTGGTAAACTGGTTCCGGAGCATTCCATAATCATTTCGCTGGATACATTTTAACATGCATACCGTTCTGCCGGCATCCAGATACGGAGAACAATGATTTTCTCTGCCAAAAGACTGTTCATACATGGCACCATTGATTTTACTTCCGCCTTCTTTTACCTGACCCGGACCTGCATACATAATAACTGCTGCAAATGCTTCCAAACCGTAAGTCTTCTTATATGCCTCCAATAACCGTTGCATTCCCGCCTGATACTGTGTATTTTCCGGATGACGAAGTGCCCTGTCATAGCCTTCTTTCGTATAATATCTTCTGGTAAACTGATATAGTTCCATTACATCCATTCCATATGCAGAAAAATAAAATACCCACTTATTTTCAATGATGCATCCGGCCTTGACCACCGGAATGTATTCCCGTTCCATAATCTTTATCGTTTCTAAATCCTCTGCATCTGCCAGTTCGAAATAATTTCCTTTTCTGGCATTCTGCACTGCGTCCAGGGAACAGGGCGGACAATTTCCATATAATAAATAGACATTTTCCACCCCCATATTCTTTAATGCATGGTAAGGATGCCGGATGAGGCAGGAAAATTCTAATAGTTTTTCCGGTGACATTTCCGGCTCCAATATCCATTGTTCCGGTAATGCCTTCTCTTCCATATCCTGTTCCTCCGATATCCACTGCTCCACCAGCATCCGGTGAATCGGTGCTACATAAGGCATAATCACCGTCTGAATCGTCGTATTTTGCAATAGTGCATACAATATGCCAAGACAGTCCCTCGTATATTCTCCTACTACCACAAGATCTATCGGTGCACCGGCCAGTCTTCTGATGGTTCTTTTGTCCAAGATACCGATGCCTGTTATATCATTTGTTCTACTGCTGTCTTTACTGCTTACACCGTCGTTTATGTTACTGTTCGTAGGATTTCCGGATAAGTATACATAATTCACACTGCAGTCATTCTCCTCGTTATAGATACTGCCTGCCTGAATCATTCCATTTTCCACATTTTCAAATAAGTACCGATAATACAATGCTTTCATTTTCACATACCCCCCGCTTTATTTTCTGGTATTTTTACGATTGTATAAGGTTTTAAATAGAGTTGACTTTTTTTACCAAGAGTATAATATATTATTCAGCAAATCATTTTACATTATAAGTAATCTGATATTAAAGAAAGGATTCTTTTCATGAAAAAAATCGTTTTAACAGGCGGTGGTACCGCCGGTCATGTAACTCCAAACATTGCTCTTTTTCCTGCTTTAAAAGAGGCTGGTTATGAAATCTCTTATATCGGTTCCTATGCCGGCATGGAAAAACAGTTAATTGAAGAACAGAACATTCCTTATTATGGAATTTCCTCAGGAAAACTCCGTCGTTATAAGGATCTCCGTAATCTCACAGATCCATTCCGTGTGATCAAAGGCTACGCACAGTCTGTATCTCTTTTAAGAAAAATCAAACCGGACGTTGTCTTTTCGAAAGGTGGATTCGTTTCCGTTCCTGTCGTTCTCGCAGCGAAACGCCTCCGTATTCCTGCTATTATTCATGAATCCGATATGACACCTGGTCTTGCTAATAAAATTGCAATTCCGGCAGCCTGCAAGGTCTGCTGTAATTTCCCGGAAACTGTAGACTATCTTCCAAAGGATAAGGCAGTTCTTACCGGTTCTCCAATCCGCCAGGAACTTTTAAGTGGTGACAAAGAACAGGCTGCCAGACTTTGTGGTTTTACCATGGATAAACCGGTTATCTTAGTAGTCGGTGGAAGCAGCGGTTCCAAATTTATTAATGATGCGGTACGTGGTCTCTTAGATGACCTGCTTGCCAACTATCAGATTATCCATCTCTGTGGGAAAGGAAATATAGATAAATTATATAACAACCGTTCCGGCTATGTCCAGTTTGAATATGCCGGGAAAGAACTTCGGGATATGTTTGCTTTAAGTTCTCTTGTCATTTCCCGTGCCGGTGCAAATGCAATCTGTGAATTGCTTGCTCTTCACAAGCCAAATATTCTGATTCCACTGTCTGCTGCTGCAAGCCGTGGTGACCAGATTTTAAATGCCCGCTCTTTTGAAAAACAAGGGTATAGCTATGTAATTGAAGAAGAGAATCTGACCAAAGAAACCTTAGATGCTGCCATTAAGAAAGTCATGACAGAAAAGGAGACTTATATTTCTAATATGAAGTCCAGCCAGCAGTTAGATTCTATTCATACTATTCTTAAGCTCATTGAAGAAGCCAGTGAGAAAAAGAAGAAGAAAGCATAAGTGCAAAAGGTGTAAAGTCCTGATTCTATATAAGACTTTACACCTTTATTTTTTCTTTTTATTTTACTTTTATCATATCCAGAATTTCTTTCATTTCATCATCAGAAAGCTCTAATGGAGTATATTTTAAAATATCATCATTCTTGTCTCCCTTGTATCTTGGAATCAGATGCATATGGAAATGAAATACTGTCTGTCCTGCAGTCTCTTCATTGTTCTGAAGTAAATTGAATCCATCACAGTTTAATTTTTCTTTCATATGAACTGCCATTTTCTTAGCAAGCTTCATTGCTTTTGCTGCTACTTCCTCATCCATTTCATAAAGATTTGCAAAGTGGTCTTTGGGAATAATTAAGGAATGTCCCTTTGTTGCAGGATTGGCATCCATAATGACACGGAATGTATCATCCTCATATACGGTATTTGTCGGAATATCGCCTGCTGCCAGTTTACAAAAAATACAATTATCGTCTTTCATGGTTACTCCTTCTTTCTATTCAAAAATAAAAATCTGATCTAAGGTACGCAGTGTCTTAAAGTTTCCTTTTGCCGTCATCTCACCGGTCATAAATGCTCTCTGGAATGTCATTCTGCCCGCTAAAATATTATTCATGACTTCTCCCGTAAGTTTCGCATATACATCTACATTTTCCTGTTGTCCATAATAGCAGTTTAACTCTTCTCCTGCTACTTCGACTACCAATGGTTTCTTTTTCTCTTCAATCATAAAGAGATAGTTCGCCGTGAAATCCCCCTGTGGCACAAAATGGCTTTCTAATTCTGTAATATATTCTGTCTGCGTGTCATTCTGCTGTACACTTAACTTATCCTTAAACATGGACGCTAATTCTTCAATATCTTCTTTCTGTTTCTTTACGTAAGAATCATCTGCCACGTACTGTGATAACTGCTCACTCTCCTGTGGTGTTAAATCCATCTGCTGTGTCCGCAGGATGGTTCTGGTTACCGCCTGATTAGAAGTCGGCAGACTCTTCTGTTTCTGAGAAATTGTACGGTAAAGATTTTCTGCTTTCTTTTCAATAATCAGGGAATAGTCATGATTCATTTCAAAGCTTACCAGATCATCTACATAGCCACACATTCCGCTGCACGGCAGACCGCCTAAGATTTCCCATGCATTGGACAATGTCAGTTCCCCTTCACGTTCTCCATACGTGGTTGACATAACGATTGGTTGCATATAGGTTGTCTTAATCTTTTCCTTGTCTCCGTAAAGCCAGCAGGAATCCAAAAACTGCTGCATATAACCACCGATTCCAAGCCACTCTACTGTCGTTGCCAGAATGATTCCATCTGCATCCTTTAAGGTCTGCGGCAACGTAGAGATGCTATTCTTGTGCTCGTATATATTATATCGTTCCACACTGACACGAAGCTCTTTTAAAACTTCTTCCATTTTCCCGATTACATATAAAGTAGGATCATCCAGAAGTCCTCTACCACCGTAATATATATTTACTTTCATTTCTGCCTCCGTATCTTAAGTTTTTCATCTTACTTCATTCAATCATATATCAACAGTATATAAATTTTCCGGAATAAAATCAATCCTTTCTGCGATATAGAAGCAGTGACAGAAAAAATCCGCTAATCAGTCCGCCTACATGACACCAGTTGTCCACTCCGGTACTGGTAAATCCATAATATAGGCTCAATGCAATCATAATTACAATTCCTCTGATATTCAGTTCCTCTACCCTTCCTCTGTTGGCAATTATTACCCAGAGTAAAGCTCCAAATACACCAAAAATGGCACCTGAGGCACCTGCTGACACCGTCAGGGTTCCTTTGCCCTGTGTTACCAGAAGTGAAAGCAGATTACCGCACAATCCTGCGCCAAAATAAATGATAAGATAGCGCCACTTTCCTATCAGACGTTCCAGTCTGTCTCCAGTCCAGAATAATACAATCATATTATTTGCAAGATGTGCCAGTCCAAAATGTAAAAACATGGCCGTAAACAGTCTCCACCATTCTCCCTGTCCAAATACATCCGGCAGAAATACTGCTCCATGTTGTTCCATAAAAGCTGCAGATTCCGTATCGCCAAGTACGCTCAATGACAGAAATACTATGATATTTATCAAAACAATGCCGGCGTTACACCAGGACGGATACTGTTTTATCCTCTGCCACAAAGTAAGATCTCGCTTCTTTTCTGTTCTACGGTAATTATCCGTCTGTGCATACCCCTGTGAAACATAACCTCTTTGCCTTCCACCACCGGATATCTGTTCCTGTAATGCATCTCTTAATCCATAGAAATCTCCCGGCTGGTTTTCAAAAATCATAAGCTGCCCTGTCTGCTCATTAATAAGCCAGACATTCCGACAGCTGCCACCGAGCATACGTGCCTGTCCTATATCATCTGCAACCAGTAACGTCAGTAACTCCACCTGATAGATTGCCATATTCTGTTCACAGCCCGGAATCCTTCCTTCCGGATGAAGAAACAGCTCCTGCAGTTTTTTCTGAATTGCCTGCAATTTTTCTGTTTCCAGTACAAATCCCGGATGCATAAAGATTCCAGCAACCACCTGTGCCCTTCCTTCTGTAAATCTATAGTATACCCCAACCTCTTCCGGCGACACTTTGATAAAGGAATATCCCCGATCTTTTAAACATGCATCTATTTTCTGAATCAATATAACTTATCCTTCTTCCAGTCTTTTATGAATCTGACAATAACACTTTCAAAAGGCACTGTCAACGAAGGAAATATAACCTTTTTCTTAAAGAAATGTAAACCTCTCACGTCCCAGCTGAATCACATCATTCATGCATAACTGCTCCTTCTCCCGATATGCCAGCATTTTCCCATTGAGCCATGTTCCGTTCATGGAATTTAAATCTTCCACATAATAATCCTCTTTCTCTCTGGTAATGCGGGCATGCATGCGGCTGACTCCCTGTATACATACATTTCCATCTGCCTGCTCACTGCTTCCTATGATAAAAGGGAAATACTCCATCCGGATATTCGAAATATCCTCTTTTCCATCATAACGCAGAACTCCTTCCGGAGCCCGCTCCGTTCCAAGATAAACGGTCGGATTTTCCTCCTGCATTTCTTTGTAATCCATAGGTGTACACACGATTGGTTCTTCCTCCTTCTCATGATTTATCTTCCCTGTTAAGAATGCCGGAATCCGGCTGATTGCAGCAATGCATTCCTGCAGTTTTTCTTCCATTGCCATATTCCAGCCACGGCTTTGAGTATCCTTCTTATAATATTCATCATCCTTTTCAATTGTATCTATCTCATATTTTTTCCAATACCCCTTCCTTTTCTTTGTAATTGGCTTTTCTTCCACAGCTGCATCTTTCTTTTCCTGCTCCCATGGCATAATACCCTTCTGCAATGCCTCTACCTTTTTAGACGAAACAGATTTCTGTCGGGCCGGTACATAATCCTCTACATCCTGCTGCCGGTACTGATATAATATCCTTAGGATTTCACCCAAAGAAAATCCTTCTTCTGTTGATTTCTGATATGCCTCATAAGATGCAAGAACCATCTGTTCATCTTCATGATTAATCTTTGCCAGAAGATACTCCATCAACTTCCGGAATCCTTCTGTAACAGGTTCCTGTCTGCCGGGGCAATAGGTGAAGTAGAACTTCTTGGTTCCATTCTCAAGATAAATACTCTCCGGTTCTAATAGAATCCCCTCTTCCTCCAAAAGATATGGCCGGATTTCCTGACAGATTCCCAGTAAAGTTTCTAACATTTTTGCAAACATATCTATGGCAAAATCACTACTCTCCAAAACATGGTCCAAAGAACGTTTTCCGGTAATTTCATATCGAAACTGTGTCTCCCCTTCTGAAACTACCGGTTCAAACTGCAATAAATTATGAATATGATTCTGCCGGCACATATGAATCTGATATCCGGAATACGCGGGATCTGATGTAATAAACATATAACTCTGATTCAGATTTCTCTTATAACATATCTCCAATATAAATTTCCTCCATACATTCTATTTTGTTCTTGCTGCTTTCTTCTGCCGCCATCTTTACCCTGTCATGCAGTTCGTAACTGACTACAATCAGGGTACAGAATATTGCCAATATCATTGGCACTATAACTGCCGCCTCTATGGTATAAGAAGCCGGCAGATAACATTTCTTTTTCCACTGTCTTATAAAATCAACAGAATGAGATATGCTGCCAGCAGAAACGGAATAAAAGGAATGGTGTCTTTTCGTCTTTTTCTGTGCATGAACAGCAATACCAGTGCATACAGAGAGGACAGGAAAAGTCCCGTCAGAAGCAGACGCATGGTATTGATTCCTCCAATGTAAATTCCCGCTACACAAAGTACCAGTCCATCGCCAATTCCAATAATTCCACCAGACACCAGTGACAGAATAATAACTGCTGCCCCGACGGCAATCCCTCCTAACATGCTGTATAATGACTGGTTTCTCTGCCAGAGATGCAGTAAAATTCCACCAATGCCAAAACACAATACTCTTATGGTTTGTATTTCTTTTTTTCGGATATCTTCGATGGAACATATCCCCAACATTCCAAGTACAGAACATATCGTCACCATCCCCTTATCTCCTTGTTATTCGTTATTTTCTATCTACCACTTACTACTTATAACCTGCTATCTACCGTTTCTTTATCTGATACATTTATTCCCTCAGGAAGCTTTTCTCTTTTCACATTTTCCGCAAGATGAATGATTTCCCGCTTCTTCCAGCAAAATACGGTATACGGTACGCTTTAACCCACTGCAGGAAAGACTATTGTGCACTGCCTCTCCATATTCTGTTACAAATACTGTTTTGGTATCTTTCTTTCCTATGCGGCATTTTTCGCAATCTTTATATTTCGCTCCGGAATCATTCCGTAATCCGGATACTGTCTCTTCCGGCACTGCCAGAATGCTCAAATCCAAATAGGTACAGTCCGAAAACCAGTGATAGGATTTCCCTGTCTCTGTAATATAGACATAAGTTCCATCTTCATTTCCACTGCCTGTATAACCAATCCATTTATGCACTTTTGCCCGCTGATCCATGTCATAAGAAAATAGTCCCAATAACTGCAATGGATTTTCAATCCGATAAGATACACATAAATCAATATCATTTCCCATTAATTCAGAACGCCAAAAAGAGAACCCCTTTTCTTCCCCTTCCACATAAATTACCGGTGCTTTCAGTTCTTCTAATTTTCTTTGAAACAGGATTTTTGCTTCTGCAATTGGCACAACGGAATCCAGCCCGCTTTCATGTGTTATATGTGCATGAATGGCACTTTTTCTGGCGGCATATTGCAAGGCATATTCCACATCCTGCTGTAATTCCAATACCCGGAAAAGAAAGATTACCGATAGTATACAGATTACAAACAGTGGCAATGCGATAGCTGCCTCTATTGTCATAGACGCCGTTGTGGAGGCACATAAAGGTGTCTCTTTTCTGTTTGTAGAATTGCTATACAATAGATTTGTATTATCTGGGTTAGAGAGAGTTTTTTTATATTGATTTTTTATTTGAATTCTGAGAAGAGACACCTTTATGCACCCCCTTTCTTCTTTTGTTAATAAACATAGGAAAATGAATTTTTTTCCTGAAAATGATAATCTCCTTTGAAGCCTTCGCCACTTCCAAACCACCCGAAGAACAATGGTTTTGACAGATAACTGCACTGTATTTCCATACTACCAATCATGCAGTCCATCCGAAAATTCTCCCGGTCCGGCAGCCGCCTGATATTCTGCTCCATCAGATTCATTGCCCGATAGGTAAGCTTCTCCTGTCCGGTAAGATATAATAAAATTCTTAAATAATCCCCATAACTTAAACCACTTTCACTGGTCTTACTTTCCTCTTCTTTTGCAAAGGATTCCGACAATGCTCCAACGTCTAATGTCCACTCGGCATTTCCTTTTAAAAAAGGAACCTTGCCACCCTTTAAAAGCGTTTTTACATCTTTTATGCTTTCTGAAAATGCCCATGCCACAAGAATTCCTTCTTCTACCACCTTGACTACCGCCGGATTAGCTGTCCAGCCCGCAGTTACAAGTGCTATGGTATTCGCCAGTGCCGTTTTCTCGGCATCCCCTTTCAAATAAATATAGTTTGCCACCTCACGAATCGCCAGCATGCGTTCTGCAACGCCAGCAAGGTTTGCCACATCAGAATCTTTCCCTGCAATGAGATATTCCATCTCATATTGCAACACTTCCGACTCACTCTGATTTCGGTAATCACTAAACTGCTTCAATAAATATTCACGAAAGAAAAGTCCCGTTGTCATATCCTCCTGCTGTGCCTGCCCATTTCCTGTAAAACAGGTTCTCTTTGCAATATCATCGGATAAATCAATGGTCTGTGTCGATACCGCTGATACATCTTCTACCACCAGTGACAGGATACTTTTATTCTTAAGTTCTTTTACATAATCCAGTGGATTCTCATTCTTCTGATTTGCGGCATTCCGTTTTGTGTTTCTTTCCAGCCCACTCTGTGTATCGGTCTCCTGAATAGCAGCTTCGAACTTCTTCTCGATGTCTTTATTGTCTTCCGTCAGTTCCTTTGCTTCTGTTGCCTTTTCATATAATTTTTCAATGGCCGCAATTCCCATGGTACGCTTTACATAATCTGCTGCCTGCCTTCGAAATTCAGCTCCCACATCATCGGTTGCCATCGTATAATTCGTAATATAGCAGTTCTCTAACTGCATCTCATAAAGATTGGTATATGACATTTTTAAGAATCCCGGCTTCGCCCTAAGGTTCTCTTCTCCAAGTTCCTGCAATGACTGTTCCAGACTGCTAAGTTCCGGCTCTCCTTTCCTGCCTGCCTCCAGAAAATAGAGATGATACTGCTCAAGAAGTGCGGTATCATACTCTGCCATTTTGGATTCCAGCAAAAGCTCCGTTTCCATTTTGCTCTGCGCCTCTAATCCATAGAGGCGTGCAGATTCCAGCAGAGTAAATACCAGACTTAAAATCATCGTCAATGCAAGGCTTAAGAACAATGTAATACTCCCTTTTTCCCTTGCTCTTTCCATTTTCTACAAAGAACCGGTCCGCTGGGTAATTGTCGAAAAGATACTGTTTAAAAGAACCGTCAGTTTTGATTTAAAAATAACAATCAGTCCAATCAGAACCACCAGAATCAGAACCACTTCCACAACACCTACTCCATCTTCCTCTTTTAAAAACCGGGTCAGACTTCCTTTTATTCTTTTTACAACGTTCATTGGATTTGTCCGTTTTACATTTACTACACCTTTCATGTTCTTTCCTCCTTTATTTACCTATTGTTTTAGTTACCTGTTATCTGCTTACAGCCGAAGCCTGCCACCGACAGCTTCTTACAACTGCCTGGTAACTTATATGTGCATGGTCATACATGCAGGCACAACAAGAATGACCATAATCACCACCATCATCATTAGCATGGGAAACAATAATTTTGTTCCTGCTTCCTCTCCCAGTCGCTGCGCCATAGTCTTTCGCTGGGAAAATGCATCCTCTGATTCTTTTGCAAGAATTTTGCCGATTCCTACCGTTCCCTTCTTGAGATTCTGTGTCAGAATAGATGCAAACCTGCGATAGGATGCCAGCCCGCATCGTTCTCCAAACCGCTCATATGCCAGGCTTTCCCCCATTCCATCCTCTAACTCTCTTCTGGTAAGCAGCATTTCCTCGTAACCGGCACGTTTTGGCAGTCTTTGTTCCTTCCGTTTACTCTCATATGTATCTGTCAGCTTCTTCCACGCCTGACGCAATGACATACCAGCTTCTAATAATAATCCCAATCGGCTAACCAATTCCGGATAATCTTTTACCAGTTCCTCTTCCCAACATTTTTTTGCATCCTGTTGTTCCTTTTTCTCACTCCATAGAATCACTACTGCTGCAAATATCCCCAGAAAAAGGAAAATAACCAACGTCTCCTCAGTTTCTTCTTCCCAGCGAAGTGCTACACCATCCATATTCTGTGGCAGCTCCACTTCTTTTTCTTCTGCATTTTGATTGTAAAGATATTGTTCTATCTTTTTCCCCAGATTGGTTTCATTCTGATTTTCTGAAGGATAAAGACAGATAGGAAAGGAATACTCTGCCTGATTTTTTCCATTCGATAAAATTGCGGTAGCATTCACCACCTGTCCCGGCAAAAGATTTTCTTCCTCTATATTTCCCTGTAAATCAATCCAGATATCCGGTTCCAGCTTCCATTCCACAGAAATGAGACCATTTTTAACACGTTCGCATAAAACCACCTGTCCGCTGACATGGTCTGCCTGCTGCCCGTTTCGAAATACTTCTTCTGCTTCTTTTTCTGCCTCCGGCAATATCTCTTTCCATTCCGCTGCTGTTAAAGTACGTTCCTGCAGATTTAATACAATCTGCCCTTTTTCCCCACTATCTTCTTCTATATAATTTAAAGATTCCTGATAGTCTCCTTCCCCCGGTTCATTTCTTATTAAACAGTTCTCCTTAAAATGAGATTCCTGCTTTTGCATCCACTCCGCTGCAATTCCCAGTAAAACTGCTGCCAAAAGTACCAGAATTGCCAGCTTTTTCTTTTGCTTCTTCATTTTCTTTAACATATACTTTCTCCAATACGTCTTACGATTTTCTCTGACCAAAGATATGCCAGTCCATAAAGAATAAGACACCCTGTCATAATCAGCACACCCGCCACATTCCCATACAAGGCTTCCAAAAAGCTTCCAGATGTCACATTGACAAATGCCAGTATAAATAAGGGAATTACATTCATTACCTTCTGTTCTATCTTCCTTGCTGTCAATGCTGTCTCTATGGTTTCCTGCAATTCCATCCGGTCTGCCATCTGCCGAACTGTATTTCCCATAATTGCAGTAAAATCCCCGCCGCTCCGCTTGGCATAAGAAAAAATTCCCGCAAACTGCTCTACATCCTCTATCCGGCTCCGCTCTGCAAAATCCTCTAACAGCTGCTCCAATGGCACATTACAGTCCATCTGGTGTATCATCTGGCGCATTTCCACCGCCATATCACTTTCCATGCCATACTGCTGTATCACATCTTTTTTTGCTTCCCGCCACGCATTTTCAATGGAATATCCTGCCCGCATTGCTCCTGCTGCCGATAGCAGTGCATCCTTAAACTGAAGCTTTAAATCAGTCCGGCGCTGTATCTTAGCAGAATTCCTTTTGTTTCGAAGAAATACTGGACATAAACCAAATCCTGCAAGAATTGCCAGAGTGGACTGATAAAACAGCCAGCCTATCAGAATATCCAGCAGCAGAAATTCTCCAACATATAATAAAAACTGTTTTTTCCTAAAATGATATTTACGATAATCCGGCAGCCTGTAATTTTTCCTGATAGAGAAGTTCTCCTTTCTTCTCCCAGATTCCGCCGATGCTTCCCTGTTCTTTTTTCTCCCGGAACCGGAAGAGCTCGTGTAAACATACCTTGCCATTTTCTACCCCCTTCACTTCCACAACCTGCAGCAATTTTCTGCTGCCATCCCGGATTCTGCCAAGTTGTATGATAATATCAATGGCCGATGCTATCTGACTCTGGATTGCTGCCAGCGGCATATCCATTCCCATCAGCACCATCGTCTCAAGGCGGCTTACCATATCCATTGCCGAATTGGCATGTCCGGTACTCAGGCTGCCGGAGTGTCCGGTATTCATTGCCTGCAGGACATCCAGTGCTTCTGCCCCACGGCATTCCCCGACGATAATCCGGTTTGGCCGCATACGAAGTGCACTTTTTATCAAATCCCGGATGCTAATCTCCTCTGCTCCCGGAAGCTTGATATCCCGGCTCTCCAGACGAACCAGATTGGGTAGCCCAAGCAGCTGCAGCTCCGCTGAGTCCTCAATGGTAACCACACGTTCTTCCTTTGGAATAAATTCCGACAAAGCATTTAGAAATGTAGTCTTACCGCTTCCTGTTCCTCCTGATACAAAAATGTTATAGCCGGCACACACCAGATGCTTTAAAAAATCTGCCACTTCCCTTGAAATAGAACCCCATTCTATCAGTGTCTGCATCCGGACAGGCTCTTTGGGAAAACGACGGATGGACAACGCTGTTCCATCTATGGCAATAGGTTTTAAGACAATATTTACCCGGGAGCCATCCGGCAGTCTGGTATCTACAATAGGATGTAATTCATTTACCATACGGTTACTGCCTCCTGCAATCTGCTGTATGACATCCTGAAGCTTTTCTTCTGATGTAAAGTGTTTATCCCACTGATAAAGCCTCCCTGCCTTTTCATAAAAGATTCCTTTGGTCCCATTTACCATAATTTCTGTAATGTCAGCATCCTCAATAAGCTCCTGCAAAATATCCAGCCTCCGCAGGGAATGAAAGATTTCCCGAATCATATTCTGCCGCATGGAAATACTCATAGGCATTCTATGGCTGTCTTCTTCCAAAGTCTTTTGCACCAGTTCTAAGATTTCTTCATCTTCCATGGTTCTTGAAATGTCCATCCGTTCCATTACCTGATGCTTCAAGCGTTCCTTTAAATTCTCCTTTGTCTCCATCTGAATGCCTTTCCCCCATACATCTTCTTACTCATTTACTTATGTACTTTCTTATCCATTTCCTTATCTACTTCTTTCCTAAGGCATTTCTTTTTCATTGTCTTCTTCTCTTTCTATTTCCTGTGCCATCCACTCTTTGAAATAGCCTGCTGCTGCAACCGGATTACCGGAATTTTCATATCTTTCACCTGTCTGCAATCGTTCCGGAATCTTTATAATCTGAATCTTTCCTTTTACTTCCTGTGACATAAGCTGTTGCTCTACCGTATCCATTCCATATTCCTGCTTTAAAAATGCATACACCCTGTCACACTCTTCGATAATTCTTCCCGTATCAGCAAGCTCCGGCTGTATCTCTAATATCACATAATCAAAGGACAATTCCTGCCAGATAATTTCTAAAAGCCTGTGATAATCCTGTGCTTTTACTTCACCCAATAAAACTGCCTGTTCTACCGGAACCATAATGCCAAGTTCACCCACAGTAGTAATTCCGCTCATCACACTGGCACCCCCATTGGTACTTCCAAGCCGGAGGGATAGCAGAACATCGGATAAATTATGGCTTTCTTCCATTTCCGGCAGCTTCATGCCGCAATATCCTCTGGTATTAATGTATAAAACCTTTCCCTTCTCTGCCAAAACCTGTGCCACAGCCAGTCCTGCCAATAAAGACAGCCCGTCATACCAGGGTGACAGCAGTCCTATGGTATGACCCTTCCTGCTTCCCCGCAGACAGATTTCCGTTGGATGCTCCGCCAGTAATGCATACATTTCCTGCAGGATGACATTGGCAGACTGATACTTATAAATATGTGGCAGTGCTGCCTCTCTTGCTCCCAGCCGCTCTTCTGCCAGACATACCATTTCTTCCTTTAAAGGAAGGCTTTCCGCTTCTTTTAATATTCCTGAATTAATCAGCCAGATATCTCTTTTTTCTCCATTTAAATCTGCCTCCACACTGTTCCAGTCTGTATATACTTCCGCCTTTGCCACATTTCCTGTCTCCAGCAGATATTCTGCCAGTTTATTTCCATAGGCACTGTCCGCATCGCAGATTGCAATTGATATCTGATTCATTACACCACCCCCAATGTCAGTAAATAGCCGCCCAGTACCGCCGGTGCCAGATGCATGCAGGAATCATCCATACCGGACTGCTCCCGATAAGGCACCCACTGTTTTCTCACCAGACTGCTCTGCATATAAGTTCTAAAATACAATATACGCTGTATTAATGTTCCCTGCCTTATCAGCCGGAACAATCCGTATACTGCTGCCAAACATAAGGAAAAAATAATTGTGTGAAGCACAATAGAATAATCTGTCATGCAGGAGAGTGCCATAAAAAGCTTAATGTCTCCGGCTCCCATTGCATGCATCAAGAATAATAAATAGAATAGAATCACGGGAATTAACATCATTACTGTTACCAGTATAATTCCCTTTTCTCCTTCTCCCCGGATATGTGCTGCATATCCTGTCATCACCCCCATGCCCGTCAGCCAGTTCGGTATTTTTGACTTCCATAAGTCAAAGCAAACTGCCAGTCCAAGCATAATTATCACCAGTATTGTTATAATTCCTTCCCCCTTCGCTGTAATCGCATTATACGATGTCCCCATGACCTTGTACATGTCGAATTGGGAAAGTTTTTTCTTTCGTCACATTCCACAAAATATTACATCAGACGATATGCCATAATTCCATAAAGCAGGGTAAATCCTCCTGCTCCCAGCAGTCCCACCGTTGTAAGGCTCCATGGATTCAGTCCCACCATAACGTCTATGCCATTCTTCGAAAGCAGCTGGTTGCAAAAGACAATTGCCACCGCTCCTGCTGCCATCCGGACAACAAAATTTAAGACAAGATCTGCCCTCTGTTTTAAGATTCCGATAAACAAAACCAGCAGACAAATGCCTATAATCACCATAATTCCTGTTTCTTTACTCATTACACTGCTTAAAATCCTTTTCAAGTATCCATTTCCTTACCATTAACATATTTTTCTGCCCAAAAAAATATTCCTTTTTTTGTATAGATTGGATTTTTCTGATTATACTTAGTAAAAAGAGGATTTATTTTCCATAAAGAAAGTGGGGATCGTATTGTTTGGAATTGTAAAAAACACACCTGCGCCGGATGCCGGCTACCGCTTACTTTTAGATGATTTAAACCGGACAAAGAATGATTTGGACTTCGCATATGCGAATTTTCAGAATGTTGTAGAACCGGATCTGATTGATGCCTATATTTATGAAGTAAATGCCATGCAGCTTAAATATAAATTTCTGCTGCGCCGCTTAAAACAAAAAACAGAGGATTCTTATGCGAAGAATCCTCTGGAAGTATCTGACTCCTGAAAATTTTCATTTAATTGTTCTTTTCCATACGTCATACCCGCATATACCTGCTGGGTATTGTGCATTAAGGGTTCTGAGGTATCCTGCTTTGCGACCTCGCAGAAGGCCTGATACAAACCTCTCAGAACTCTTTTTGCATGGGCAATGCCGTCACCGTTCTGCTGATACATACTGCGCATCAGCTCTCTTCTGCAATAGGAATAAAGCGGATAGAGCTGTGGGGAAAGTTCATATTGAAAATTCAATGCCGCCTGAAGTTCTCCAATCACTGCATCAGCTTTCCGGACGGCTTCTTTGTATACATCAAAATCTTTTTCCTTCAGATTTTTTTCTGCTTCCTCAAGGTAAGAAAAACAGATATCATATAAAACCACTACCAGTTCACTGCGATTACTCTGGGTAATCCTTCTGGTAAAGTCCTGCTTTGTTCTACTATCCATGACAGTCTCCTTTGATTACTGAAGTAACTGCAATACCTGCTGTGGAATGTCATTTGCCTGGGACAATACGGAAATTGCTGCCTGGGACAATACATTCTGCTGTGTATAATTGGTCATTTCCTCTGCCATATCTACATCTGAAATACGGGAAAGTGCAGATGTCATATCCTCGCTGGTCTCATCAAGACTTCCTACAGTAGAATCCAGACGGTTCTCACAGGCTCCAATGGCAGAACGTACGGAAGATACTCTTGCCAGTGCATTATCTAATGCAACGATTGCCCGGTCTGCTCCGGTTACAGTTGTTACATCTAAATCATCCAGATATAAGGTCTCGGTATCAATCTCCGGAATATCTACTTTAATGGTCTGGTTTTCATTGGCTCCTACCTGAAGATCCATGGTTCCAATGTCGGTCACTTCTAATTTAGCAGTACTTCCTGCGGCAAGTCCGCTCTTGGTAAGAAAAGACATTTCAAATCCATCACGGTCTGTAATAGTTACTTTATTGCCATCGACTGCGGCAGTTGCAGTGGTTGAAAATCCGCTTCCTGCAGCATGAATATCTACCTCAGCATTGGTTCCGTAAGATACTGCCGGTGTCATGGAATTAAATCCAAGCTGTGCTGCCAACGCAGCATCGCTGATTGTGATTTCTACTTTGCCTGTCTCTCCATATGCAGTGGATTCAAAGGAAAGCTTACCGCCATCTGCTTTTACGGTAGTCTCGCCTAACTCACCGGCTGTTCTGATTTTCTCAAAGACCTGCTCATAGGTATCGGTTGCTTCTATTTCTACGGATGAACTGTTAATTTTCATTTTACCGGACGCTCCGATTGTTGCTGTCATATCATTAAATGCAACGGTATCTGCATCCTTCTTTGCAGTCTCAGCTGCCTGATTG
Organism: Roseburia sp. OM04-10BH; assembly: GCF_003462605.1. Classification (NCBI taxonomy): domain Bacteria; kingdom Bacillati; phylum Bacillota; class Clostridia; order Lachnospirales; family Lachnospiraceae; genus Roseburia; species Roseburia sp. OM04-10BH. The sequence goes on along the minus strand of NZ_QTZI01000006.1, from coordinate 114,032 downwards.
ATGGTTACGGTATAATCTGCTGCGGTTACATTACTGGATACTGCCATTCTTGTAGCGTTGGTTCCATATACTCTTCGCTGGATGCTGCCATCCAGTAAGGATTTGGTATTGAACTCGGTATCCTTGCTGACACGGTTAATTTCTTTCTTTAATTCTTCTACTTCCTGCTGAATTGCTTTCTTATCATCCGGTGTATTGGAATCACTGGCTGCCTGTACAGAAAGCTCACGCATTCTCTGTATCAGGGAAGTCACTTCATTTAAGGCTCCATCGGTTGTCTGTAATACGGAAATACCATCAGACGCATTCTGGGATGCCTGGTCAAGTCCTTCAATCTGTAAATTTAATTTATTGGAAATTGCCATACCTGCCGGATTATCTTTGGAATGATTAATCTTTAATCCGGAGGACAGACGCTCCATTGCCTCGGTTACTTTATTTTCTGTACGCAATAACTGTTTATTTGTAATTACCGCTGACATGTTATGGTTTACTTTCATTTATCTTAATTCCTTTCTTCCATTCATGCCCGCATCCTTGCGGTCTATTGACGTTCCATGTCTTATGTATTGTATATCGGACTACCTTTCTAAGGACTTAACCGCTTTTAGGAAACTTTCTGCCATTCCATAAAGCGTCTTTGTCTGGATTTCCATATCCGAAGGATTTTTTTCTTCCGGCTTGTCTGGATTTTTAGAAAAAGCTTCTGTGTTGTGACGGATTCCGTCTTTCTTTATTTCTCCGGTCATATAGCTGATGCTGACTTCCTGTCCCGGCTCCTGTGCAAAAAGATTTTCCCACTCTTTCGCATGGCTTTCAAATAATGCCGTTGTCTCTTTGGATTCTGCTGCAATATAACCGGAAATCTTTTCCTTGCCGGCACGAAGCTGCGCTGCCACTCTTCCCAACCGGTCTGTCTCAAAAACAACATCCACCAGACCTTTCTTTTCTTCACCACGGACAATCTTAAGCGAAACGTTGCAGGTCTCGCCCTGTACCAGTACCGGAACTGCATATTCTTCTTTCTTTGCCGCCGCACTTCCCAATGCAATCTGGGTATGCATCATTTTCAGTTCCTGCAAATCAAGGCTTGTAAGATTATCCTCCGACATCATCATGGTCTTCATGACATTCTCTGCGGTATCCGCCAGCTTCCGCTGGGCCTCTGCCATTTCCTTCGGTGTCTTAACTGCCTCTGCAAAATCAGAAAATATTTTTTCTTTGATATTTTCCAGTTCCTCTGACAGATTTTCGCTCCGGTCTGCCATCTTAAACAGACGGTTAAATACCTGATTCCGGTTATTCATATAATCTGCCGCTGCAAGCACCCGGTTGACGGTTGCCGGCATATCAAGCTGTTCTAACCACTCATAGACTTCCTGTGGTGCTGCTGCTGCCCGGGACAGCTCCTGTACCTGTTCCTTCCGGTAAGCTGCCTCTGTTTCTTCTTTCTGCTCCACTTCTTTCATGGCATCTGCAAGTTCTTCCGGTGTCATGGAAAGCCATTTTTCATCTTCCATAAATGGTGCAATCTTCTCCGGTACCAGTCCATCTTTCACATCAGAAATCCTATTCTTCTGGTACGCTCCCTCAATCTGTTCCGTAATGGAAATGCCGGCTCCTTCTTTGGTCTGTACGCCTCCAAAATCATCATCTACCTGATAATCCATTGCACCGTGCTTTGCGGAACGAACCTGGGTCAGAAGTCCACGCAATGTAATATCTCCGCCCTGCTGCAGCAAGGCTCCGATTGCTGCGCCGTCTGTCTTTTCTACCTGACGGATCAGCCGGTATACACCGATATAAGCACTTCGTTCTTCTTCGCTGATTTCCTTATTCTGCTCTAATTTATAAAGGTATTTACTGAATTTTTCCTCTTCGGTAATGCCCTGTTCTTCCTGAATCTGCTCAGATACGGTATTTATCTCTTCAAAGCTCATATCCAGTGGATTCATGCCTTCTTTTATCATGGTACGAACAACTGCCGGTTTTAAATGGTCAAATGCCCGCTGCACTTCTTCATCCGCAGCTTTCATTTCCGCAATATTTTCCGGTGTCAGCTCCATCTGGTTATAAGCTAAGATTCTGACGGCACGCTGATTTCCATAGCTTGTTTCCAGGTCTAAATCCTTTAAAATATCATCCACATTGCGGAATGCCTTGGAAATGGAATCTCCCATGTCCTGACGTGGTGCTGTCATCATGGTCTCATATCGTTCCCCTGCCTTTTCAAAGGTATCCTTTAAGGCAGCTCCATCTTCATAAAGACTCTGCAATGTTGTTTCATCTACCGGATGGATTCCAAGGGCATATGCCGGCATCGCTTTTAAAGCTTCAGATGTGTCCATGACATTCCGGAACAATGCCACATCCGCTTCCTTTGGTGCAATGCCATCCCCGGAAAGGAGTCTGCTGTAATATTCATTTTCCTGTGTTTTCAGTTCTTCCACCAGCTGGGACAATTCCATGGTATCAATGGAAATTCCTTTTTTCAGTAAAGAAAGGTTCGCTTCACTGGTCATTTTCAGTCTGGTTTCCTCTAACTGTCTTCTTGCAGTCAGAAGGTCTAAGCCGCTTTTCGTATAAGCTGTTTTATCCGCTGCCGCTGAAACTTTTGTGTCCTTGTTCTTTATCTCATCCGCAGCTTTTTTCAGATTCTCAATAGTAAGCGGTTCTCCGGAATTTACCACATAGGCAAGTTCATCATCCGTTACATTGGTAATGACGTCCAATGCATCCTGTGCCTGATCCTTGAAATCATTTCCGGAAAGTACGACATCCTGCGGACGGATTCCATCGGAAATTGCCTCTGCCGATACCGTTATGATTTCTTCTTCGCCAAGCGGAAGCTGTAACTGCTGTAAAGTGGATAACTTTTCCAAATTCTCTGCAGTCAGTGGAATACCATTTTCAATGAGCCATCTGCCATCTGCCATATTCTGCTCATTGACATCCATGCCGCTTTCGGATATTACGGCTTCTATCTGCTGCTTTAACGCATCATAATCAAGGTCTGTCATCTGCTGGATTCCGGCATAGGTTGCACTTCCGGAAAATTCTGCTTTGTACAAATTGGCAGTGGTAACCGGCAGTTCATTATCCAGTATATATTTCATGCTTCCTTCATCCGGTGTATGAAGTTCTTCCATCATATTGGCAGTCTCTGTAATATCTTTTACATTATTCTCTGTCACCGGGATATTTACGGTATTCAGGGCTGATTCTATATGCTGTGCCATTGCAGTGCTTCCTGCCATCGCTTCAATCTGGGCATCACTGAGTCCGTCCCCGAAATAGCTGATGTCTTCTCCTGACTTTGCCAGACGCATCTTCATCTTATCGGTCTCGGTTACTACCGTTGGAATCTCCGTATCCGTCAGGGAAAATCCATCTTCTTCCATTGCTTTTACATCTTTTCCCGTAGTATGGTCTGATGCAAAAAGCATCTCATTTTTCATCTGGGTTGCGTCCAGATTGGATGCCTGCTCCTTAATCTTCTCTAAGGCATTTCCCTCTTTTTCCGGCTTGCCATAAGTCGGCTGCTCTAACAGACGATCTGCCTTTCTGTCTTTTTCTATTCTTACAATGGATGCGTCCTTCTTCGCAGCTGCCACATTGTCCTGTCTAGCGTTTCCTGTCACCACTACATTGGCATCCATTTTCTGATTCTGTTCTATCCGCATGAAGTTCCTCCATTTTCACGGTCTTATCAAATGTCCTGCTATTTTATTATGTCGGCTGATTGAGCGAAAAACTTAAGTAGGCAGTGAAAAACCAAATGTCATTAAGTTAAGACCACTTACAGGTCTTGACAGCTAAAATGATATTGCTATCAACTAAATCTCTATTTAGTTAAGACAGTCTAAAAATTAAAAATACCTATCACAAGAGAAATTCTTCGGTAGGTATTTTATTTTGCCTAAATATAGGCATGACAATAAAAAAGACCGTCACTTTTTCTTAAATGTGAACGGTCATCTTTTTATTTAGACATCAGTTTTATCATATCCATAATGCATTTCTGTTGTTCTATGTCCATATGATTTATCATTTCCTGTAATTCAGGTATTAAGTTAAGCTCACTATATCCTAAAATATCGTTTGGAGTAATTCCAATCTTCTCACAATAGCCAAGCAGCATACGGATGCTTGCTTTTGACACACCACGCTCCACAGCCGAAATGTGATTTTTAGTAAGCCCTGTTGCTTCACATAATTCTGACTGTAAAACCCCATGGCTTTCTCTTGCATTTTGTAATAATCTGCCTATCTTTACATTTTCCTCATCTATGATTCGATTTGCCATGACAACCACCTTTTCATTCATAGTAAATCCATTATAAATGCTGTCGTTACAAGGTTCAACACAAGTCGACAAAAATAATGGCAATTCATTATTTTCATGTCGAAAAGTAACGACAATAACGATATAATATATGTAGGCAGTAAATCAGTTATTTACGCATTTTGAAATTAGATATATGGTATATATATATTATACAGGTATTGAATATATAAGGAAAGAGGTGTGTTACTTGAAAGCTGTATCGAAATCTGCAAAGGTAAGTCCTGATGCAAAGCGTATTATTAAGGAATTGAAAAGCGGAGAATTGGAAGTGAGAAATGTTCCAGAAGAATTTGCTTTAGATTCTAATGTTGTAAAAGCAGAACGAAAATTGGGACTGAGAAAAAGTGGTCATCGAGGTTTTGATGTAATCACACAAACATTTTTTGTAGAAGAAGATTGGTTTCATAAAGATTTGTCAGGTAATCTTGTTTCAAGATTGCATAAGATGACATTTGATTCTTTTGAGGAATATTATGGATTTTTGGATGGTGATATATACGAAGATGCTTGCTATTATCAGTATGCATTTGAAGATGAATTTTCCAAAAATCTTAATCTTGATATAGACCGATTGAAAAAAGTGAAAAGTTTTGTGACAGAAACTGTAGATGATTATTCGTGTGAACGGTCACAGGATGAAATTGAATTATATGAGCATTGTGAAAAAACAAATAAGAAATGTGTAAAACAGTGGTTGGATAAATTCATTGCTTGTGATACATATGAACAATTCAGAAAGGTGTGCAGTAATTATGAAAAATCAACGGTCTCACAATATAAACGTGTAGAATTTTTCTTTTTCCAGTATGCTTTTGATGCTCAGTGTCACAAAAAGCATTTGGATGTGCTTATGGAATATTTGTCAAAAGACTATTATTTCGGTGGTAATGCTGTACAGGGATTATGCTTGATTCATACACCAGAAGTCATTCTTGATAAATATGATTTTTCACAAGCATCTGTTGCAACCAATAGGAAGCGAAAAAAAGAAGTAAAAGATTTTGTGGAAGACTTGAAAAATCAGGATATTGAGATGACTGTAGTAGGTTATTTTGATAAAGTGACACATTTTTATTGTGAAGAAACAAAAGTGTATCGCTATTATAACAATCAAGGAAGAAAGACTTTGAATCGCTGGGGTAGTGTATATGTATGTCGAGCTTTTGAGACATTTGATGAATTTATCAAGTATAGAAATGGTAATTTGAAAAATTGTGACTTATCAGGAGCCATTGATTTGGATGTTGATTTTTCAAAATATATGACAGATGATACGACAAAATTACCGATTAGAGAAGATGAAAATCTGAGTTGCAAGGTGTTGAAAGTATATAAGAATGGTAAATTTGCAGTATGTCAATTTTGGAGTAATGAAGATAAAGAAATTGTAAAACAGCAGGTACATAGATTTTCATATTTCTTTGATTTCGTGGCATTTTTGAAAGGGGATTTATCTGGTGCAGATTTATTATTCTGTACTGGCATGAAAAATCTTTCCAACATAGACGGAATCAATTTGAATGACGTGAAAATGACCAGTGAAGTATGCGAACAATTTAATGTTCAATATAAATCGTATGATTATGATAAAAAACTCATTGGTGAGTTTCCAGTAGTTGAAAAGAATGAAGAAGAAACAGCATTGATATTACAATCGTCAAGGGAAATTGTTTCATCTGATAGCAGTATGCTTTTCGGAAGTTTTGGAAATATGTTTTTATGGGATTCTAATAGAATTAGCTATATTTCTGATTTACATTTAATGCATAGAATTAAAAATGCAGGATGTAAATCAAAAGAAGATGTCATTTTTACAATACACAAAATCATTGATGACATTTTAGCTGAAAGTACGAGTTTGACACTTATCGGTGGAGATGTGTCATCAGAATTTTCAATATTTGAACTGTTTGTGAAAATGCTTAGAAAGTTAGCAGGCTCAGGAAGACGGGATTTTGTATTTGTTCTTGGTAATCATGAACTTTGGGATTTTCCAGGATTGTCCGTGGATGAGATTGTTGATAAATACAGAACTGTATTAAAGGAAAATGGAATGTATTTATTGCATAATGATTTGTTTTATAGAAATGAATCTGATGACATGGGAATTATTCCATATGATGAATTGATACAGTCAGATAATCAGGCTATTCTTGAAAAATTAAGATGTACAAGATTGGTGATTTTGGGCGGTCTTGGATTCTCAGGTTACAATGAAGAATTCAATGCAAATGACGGTGTGTATCGAGCAACTGTTGATAGAAATACAGAGATTCAAGAGAGTAAAAAGTTTGAACAGCTGTATGATAAATTGACAGATGTATTGGCAAAGAAACATACAATCATCTTTACGCATACACAAAAAAAAGATTGGTGTGTGAATGCAAATTGTCATGATAATTTTGTGTATGTTAGTGGTCATACGCATAGGAATATGTTTTTTGATGATGGTGTAAAAAGAATATATGCTGATAATCAGATTGGTTATAGAAACGAAAGTCCGCATCTGAAAAGTTTTCTGATGGATGGAGAATATGATTATTTTGAGGACTATGAAGATGGCATATATGAAATTACATCTCAGGAATATCAAGATTTTTCTCGTGGAAAGAACATATCAATGGCTTTCAATAGGCAGGTTAATATTCTTTATATGTTGAAAAAGAATGGGTATTACTGTTTTATTCATAAAACAAAGACAGGTTCGCTGTCGATGTTGAATGGTGGAGCATTGAAAAAATTAAATGCAAAAGATGTGAATTATTATTATGATAATATGGATTCAATGATTGCATCTATTGAAACACCTTTGAAAAAATATACAGCTTATCAGGAAAGCATTGCCGATGAAATTAGCAAAATTGGTGGAAGTGGAAGGATTCATGGCTGTATCATTGACATTGATTATTATAATCATGTATATGTGAATCCAGTAGATATGACAGTACGAAGTTATTGGGCATCTGATATTATTAACAAGCTTGTATATCCAAATGTACCGGCATTGTTGAAAAATGAATGCCCGGAATTATATGCTAACTATTTAAAGCTAATTGAAGGTGAAAAATCAAATCCTTTAGCGGTGAAACAGACAAAGAATGAAGTATCATTGTTGCCACAAGAATATTTGGAAACAGACATTTACAAAGCATCTCGTGAGATAAAAAAGATGCAGAAATTGAATTCAAATGTGCTGACAACATGGTATGATATTATTCCAGAGAGGAATGAATTGCCATATAAAAATTAGTATCTAATAAGGAGTGACGATTATGGCAAATAAAGCATACAAGAACCTGAACTGTAAGATTGATAAGTCGGTATCAGATAAGCTGGAGAAATTCATTGCTGATACCAAACTTTCAAAGACGGCTACAGTAGAGAAAGCATTGGAAGAATATATCAACAAGTACTATAAAACTGGTAAAAGATTTAATAAAAAAAGACAGCCACTTTTCCGTTTTAATTTGAAAGGGAGCTGTCTTTTAATTTGTGCTGTCAAATTCTTAACTTAATGACATTGGAGAAAACCAGATAGCCATTTCTTATGAAAGAACTATCTGGTTTTATATATTTTTTTATTACTATTTTTCTATAAATTACTTTTGATTTACAACTCTTCTGGCCTTGTCACTTCATGGTCAGACCAGTTAGCAAGTGTGCCTGCTCCGGACATGTCTGCGCTGTCATTGTAATTTTCTACTGTGATGGTATAGGAACTGGTTCCTTTTACATATACGGTTCCGTCCTCACCCCGAATGGTGACGGTATTTCCATCTTCATCTACAATTGTTCCTGCATTGGAAAGGGTGGTCAATGTACTGTCACCGGTTACAATCCAGGTGCTTCCTTTTTCAATGAAAAGAGTACAATAACCGTCGCCGCCATTTCCGGCATAGGTCCCATCATCTATAATTGCGCCGGTTAAGGTACTATTATCCATCATATAGAAATCAAGCTGGCTGATGCTGTCCCAGATGATATCGCCTTCCATTTCCTGGCTGCTGGCAGTAAAGAGACAGTCCGCTCCGTTTGCACCGCTTTCTCCCCAGCCACGCTGGTTATTATTTCCGGTACATCTTAAGAAGAAATCATTGTCCAATGCATAAGTGATATCCACATCGGAAAGTGTAATGGTAGATTCTGTATTGGTAGTATAGAACATACCGCCATTTTTTGCGGTAAGGCTGCCGCCCTGCATTTCAAAAGTGCTGTTACCTACTTCAGAATCACCGGACATGCTCTGGTATAAAATCACATTCCAGGTGCAGTCATTCTGATCATCATCACTCATACTTCCTTTCTGTGTGCTCTTCTTTGTTTCTGTACACAGTATAGGAAACGAACTTTAGTTATACCTTAGTTTTCCTAAGGAAATTTGTGAAGTTTCTGTGTCTTTTATTTTTTTATGGAAGTTCCAATCTTAAAATTCTACGATTACAGTCTCGCTCTGTACTGCATCCATTCCGGTATGAAGCTTCATATCCGGGTACTCATCTCCGTTGGTAAATACCAGAATGCAGGTTTTCTCATATCCCTGGACTTTGATTTTCTCCGGGTCAAATTCTAAGAGCTTGTCTCCCGCTTTTACTTTCTGTCCCTGTTTTACAAAGTAGCGGAAACCATCGCCCTGCATATTTACGGTATCGATTCCTTCATGAATCAGGACTTCTGCTCCGTTTGATAAGGTTAATCCAACCGCATGTCTGGAATCATCCATTAATAAGGATACTGTTGCGGCACATGGAGCGGTAACAATATTTCCTTCCGGCTCAATTGCCAGTCCAGCACCTAACGCCTTTGAGGAAAATACCTCATCCTTTACTTCTTCAATCGGAATTACTTTTCCCGACAGATATGCTTTCAGAACCGGTGTCTGGTTCTCTTCTGCAGAATTTTCTTTATTTTTAAAAATGGAAAACATCTCTATTTCCCGCCTTTCTTTTCTTTTTTCACTTCTATGCTGCCAAGCCTGGTTGGTTTACATAACTATAGACAACATCCTTGTCTTTCTACTGCTCTTTGCTTTCTTTTATGAAATACGCCTTTTCCTTTGTCTCCTTTTCATTGCTTTCATAATCAAGCTGATACAAAAATGAAAACATGCAATCCAATATAAAATGGAATGCGCTATATACCGCAAACGTATCTATTTTCTCTTCATAAGAGCCCTGCTCCTGGATGTCCACCAGAATGACTTCCTGACACATTTTCGCCACGGAGCTGTCCGGAGTTGCCGTAATTCCTACGCAGTATCGTTTATTCTTTTTCAAAAGCTTTAAGCTTTCTACCACATCCCGGTTTTCGCCGGACTGGGAAATTGCAAGATTGATGGTGTGCTCCGTTGCTGTCAGCGCATAGCCCGGCAGGAAACAGGAACTCATCGTCAAGTTTACTATTTTACCAAAACGCAGCATTTTCTGTTGAAATTCCAGTGCTACGGTAGCAGATGTACCCACACTGAAAACATTAATCATATCAGCTCTGCTCATCCGCTGTACAATGCGGTGCAGCTGGTTATAATCAAATCCAGACACTGTTTTTCTTATAGTCTCCTTATTTAATTTTGCAAGTTTCCTTGCTATCTGTTCAAAAGAGTCATTCCCTGAAAAAGGATAGTTTGCATCTACTACGCCCTGATTTGCAAATGCTTCATATTCTGAATAAAACAGAATCTGAAATTTTTTATATCCATCCAGTCCCAGCTTTCTACAAAATCTTGTAATAGTAGACGGCGACGAAAAAGTCGCACGTGCCAAGGACTGAATGGACATATTCTTTACATCAAACCCATTTTTCATCAAATAAGCCGCAATACTTTTTTCAACATCTGTAAAGTCTGCCTGCTTCATCAGTTTTTCTATAATCATAGCATTTCCCTTTCTTCCGGCAGCCTTTGCCAAATAATTTTACATTTATTTTAGCAGAGAATCCACCGGAAAAAAAGGGAAGATATTGTAAATTACCAGGAATATGCTTTGCGGGTTCCCCGCATCAATTATATTCTAGTCATATTCTTTTACTTTACCGCTCTTAAGCAGGAATGCTGTAATTCCGAATCCCAAAACAATGGATACGATAATTCCTACGCAGTACATCGGGAAGTTGACACATCCAAACCAGCCACTGAAAGCAAGCAGTCCTGAAAAGGAGAAGTTTGTTGCTGCAACACCGCCGATTCCAAGAACTAATCCTGCTGCTGCACCGGAAACAATCATTGTTCCAAGCAACCATTTGCTTCTTAAAATGATACCGTAAAGTCCAGGCTCTGTAATACCGCAAAGTGCATTGGTAAATGCTGCTGAACCTGCAGTTGTCTTGTCTCCTGCATTTTTTGCAAATACTGCCACTGCAAGGCAGATTCCAAGTGCTGCGTAGTTACCCATTCCACCTGCTGCCAGCGCCGGCTCAAAGCCCTGCTCTGCCATAATTCCAAGGAGAATCGGAGTAACTGCCCAGTGCATACCAAGAAGGATTACCAAGGAGAATAATCCACCAAATACAATGCCTACAAGAATCTTGCTTGCGCTTACTACACCGTATACGGCATTAATTCCGTTTGCAACAAGTCCGCCCAGCGGTCAAAATACAAGAATGCTAAGTGGAACAAATACAATCAAACATAAGAATGGAACAAGGATAAACTGCACTACCTGTGGCAAAATCTTTTTCAGCCATTTTTCAAAATAACTCATGCAGAATATTGCCAGTAAAATCGGGATAAAGGAACCGCTGAAATTATATGCGGTAAAGTTAATTCCCAATAAGGAAGCTTTCTCACCGGTTACCAGAAGGTCTGCTACGCCAGGATACATAATGGATGCACCCAGTGTTACGGCTACATAAGGATTACATTTAAAATGCTTTCCTGCTGTAAATGCCAACAGAATCGGGAAGAAATAAATCAGCGAATAAAAAATAGAATAAAAGGTCTGGTAAGTAAGACCTGTGCTGTCTACTACGCCAAAGTTTGCCAGTAATCCAATTAATCCGGATGCGATACCACCGGTTGCCAGAATCGGAATATACGGTGCATATACATCGGACATCATTTTTGTAAATCTGTCTAAAAGTCCGACTTTCTTCTTCCCTTCATCCACAGCTTCTGCTGGATTTTCTGCTTTTAATTTGGATTTCAGTGCCGGAACTTCTGCAAGCTGTGCATAAACATCACCTACATTTGGTCCGATTAATACCTGATAATATCCGGAGCCGATTAAGGTTCCCAGTACACCTTTTACTTTCTTTAAGGAAGCCTGATCAAATTTTGCTCCATCCTTTAATGTAAAACGGAGTCTTGTTGCACAGTGAATACAACTTTCAATATTATCTGTGCCACCCACGCCGGCGATAACCGCCTGAATTAATTCTGAGTAGTCTTTCATTCGTATTACCCCTTTCTTTTGTGTAATTCACATTTTTCTTATATATTTAATCCTGCTGCAAACCCTTCAAAATTTGCATTCATAATGTTCGATGGACTGATACAGTCCCCAATTGCTATGGTATCTTTACAAATTCCGTAAAATGCTTCTACAAGCTTTTTCTGTGCCGAAAGTCCGGTAGAAAGAATCAGGTTGTCATAGGAAATACTCTTCTCTTCTCCCTTTTCATCCTTATAAACAACAACATCTTCTTCGATTCTGCTGCAACCGCATTTTAACAGGCTGTGAAGATTCTCATACTGCAAAAACTTTTGACGTAATGCTTCCCGGTATAAAGAGTTGGCATTTGCTGCCAGTGTATCGGTCAGTTCCAGAATGGAAACATTCTTTCCCTGCTCGGCAAGTTCCAATCCTATCTCGCATCCAATACTTCCTCCACCGAGGATTACTATCTCCTGTCCTAGCTGTTCCGGATATGCAATTGCTTTTGTTGCAAGCTGTACCTTGGAACCGTCAATTCCCGGAATCGGAAGAATCCTCTCTACGGCACCAAGGGCAACTATCAATGAATCCGGCTGAAGCTCTTTTATAGACTCCGGTGTTGCTTCTGTGTTCAGACGAACCTCTATCTTTCTTTTTGCCATCTGAGTCCGATAGTAATTTAACAGCCGCTTAATTTCTTCCTTGTGTGCTTCCTTTTCAATGAAACGAAGCATGCCGCCCAGTTCACTTTCCTTTTCCAGTAATGTAACCTGATGTCCCCGGTCATATGCTGTCATAGCAGCTTTCATGCCTGCCGGTCCTCCGCCAACGATTACCACATGCTTTTTCTCTTTTACTTCCGGCAAATCCAGTCCCGATGGAACAAATTCCTCATTGTGATATCTTGGATTTACGGAGCAGCCTACATTCCAGTGGTCTGTGGAAATGTGATAACAGTTGGAGCATCTGAGACACGGAACAATGTCTTCCGGATGCCCCTCCAATGCTTTCTTCGGCCAGTATGGATCAGCCAGAAGTGTTCTTCCAAATGCCACCATATCCACATAACCCTTTGCAATAATTTCATCTGCCATTTCCGGCGTCATAACGGCGCTGACCACAGAAACCGGAATCTTAAGCTCCTGTTTTGCAATTTTTGCCCATTTGAGATTCGGCATTTCTTCTTCCAGATTGGTTGTGATGCAATGCACATTTGCTTCAAACACTTTATCAATTCCAGATGAAATCTGAACGGTATCCACATACTGCTCTGCCTGCTTCAGGAAGTACATCACATCCTCAAAGCTTATGGAATCTTCAATCCATTCATAGGCACTGACACGCATATCAATCGGATAATCTTTTCCAACTGCTTTCCGGACGGTTTCTAATATCCGAAGTGGAAAACGGCTGCGGTTTTCGATGCTTCCGCCGTAGGAATCTGTCCGGTGATTGTAATGTGGGGAAAGGAACTGTGCCGGAAGCCAGCCATGTCCGAAGTGAAGAAAAATGGAATCGAAACCAATTTTTCTTGCACTTGCTGCGGTCTCGGCATACCACTGCAACGTTTCTTCCATCAACGCTTCATCCATTTCCTTTACTTCCACTCCATCCGGGCGGATAAATCCAGACGGTCCTTTCGCATAATCCACCGTTCTTGCATCCTGTCCTGCGTGAAAGATTTCGATAGAAGCTTTCGCTCCGCCTTTGTGAATCTTCAACACTTTCTTTCTGGTGGCTTCTCTTTCATACTTGGCAAATGGATACGGTTCTTCCGGACTTGCAAAACTGGAACGTCCCGGTTCTACTATTGCATGTCCCGCAATTACAAGTGCTGCACCGCCCAATGCTTTTTCTTCAAAATCATCACCTGTCGGTGTTGCCACAATTCTATTTTTTAATATCATTCCATTAATAGAAATTGGCTGAAATAAATGATTATACACGTTCTTCTCCTTTCTGCTGTATTTTATTTACCTTCATCTTAAGGCACTTAAACCGCAGAAACAAGCCACTGAAAACAACTGGAAAATATTTTTCACAATCTCTATTTTTCATCATTTATTTATGAAATTTATTATCTTTTTATAATTTAGGGCTTCACTTTTTGTTTTTTTTGTTTTTTAAGTCAAAAAAGCACGTTAACCAACCTGGCTAACGTGCTGCTTTGTTTTCTTATTATTCTTTGCTTCCTACATTACCCGGAATACTGCGACGCCAAACGGTGGCAGCGGATAGGAAATGGAATATTCTCTTCCATCACATTCCGACTTCACCGCCTTATAGCTTGCCGGTCTGCTCTTATCTGCTTCTGTTCCGCCGAAACGCTCTTCATTGCTGTTCAGCAGAAGGTGATAGGTGCCTTTCTTCGGTACACCCACACGGTAATCATCTCTGGCTACCGGAGTCATGTTACAGACAAAGAGAAGTGAGTTCTTGCCATTCTTGCTCTTGCGGACAAAGCTGTAGATGCTTCTGTCTGCATCATCTGCATTAATCCACTCGAAACCGTTCCAGTCGCTATCCTGCTCATACATTGCCGGATATTTGCGGTAAATATGGAGCAGTTCACGGAAGTATTCATTCATCTGTCTGTGACGTGGTTCTTCCATAAGATACCAGTCTAATTCCCGTTCTTCACTCCATTCACGAAGCTGTCCGAAATCCTGTCCCATAAAGAGAAGCTTCTTACCCGGATGTCCCATCATAAAGGAGTATGCGCTCTTTAAATTGCGGAACTTGTCTTCCTCATCACCTGGCATCTTCTCCCACATGGATTTCTTCAGATGCACAACCTCATCATGAGACAGCACCAGTATGTATTTTTCAGAGCTGTTATAGCTCATGGCGAAAGTCATCTTGTGATGATTATTTTTACGGAAATACGGGTCTAAAGACATATAATCCAGGAAATCATGCATCCATCCCATATTCCATTTGTATGTGAAATTCAATCCACCCTTGTCTGCCGGTCCGGTTACCATCGGCCAGGCGGTAGATTCCTCTGCAATCATGACAGTACCGTGATTTCTTCCGGTGATTAAGGTATTGATATGGCGGAAGAATTCGATGGCTTCTAAGTTCTTGTTCTCACCATATTTATTGGCAATCCACTGTCCGTCTTTCTTGCCATAGTCAAGATATAACATGGATGCCACCGCATCTACACGGAGTCCGTCAATGTGATAATGTTCAATCCACATTAAGGCACTTCCGATTAAGAAGTTCTTTACTTCGGATTTGCCATAATCAAAAATCTTAGTACCCCACTCCGGATGTTCACCCATCCGTGGGTCAGAATATTCATATAACGGGCAGCCGTCAAAATCAGCCAGTCCGTGGGCATCCTTCGGGAAATGTGCCGGTACCCAGTCTAAGATAACGCCAATGCCATGCTTATGCAGGTAGTTTACCAGATAAACAAAATCCTCCGGCGTTCCATACCGTGAAGTTGGTGCATAGTAGCCGGTTACCTGATAGCCCCAGGAACCATCGTATGGATATTCGGAAATTCCCATTAATTCTACATGGGAATATCCCATGCCTTTAACATATTTTGTCAGTGCTTCTGCCATTTCACGGTAGGAATAGAATCCCTCATCTTCTCTTCCCGGATGGCGCATCCAGGAACCCAGATGTACCTCGTAAATTGCCATCGGCTCTGCATAGACATCTTCTGTCTGTTTCCGTTTGTCCATCCACTTATCATCTGTCCATTTGAAATGCTCAATATCAGCAATACGGGAAGCTGTTCCCGGGCGTACCTCTGCATAATTGGCGTATGGATCGGCTTTATACAATTTCCGTCCATCTGGTGTGATAATCAGATATTTGTATAGGTCTCCTAATTTTGCCTTTGGAATAAATGTTTCATAAATTCCAATTCCTGACGGCTCTAACCGCCGCATCGGATTTGCTGTCTCATCCCAGTCATTAAAAGTTCCAATGACATAGACTTCTGCAGCATGTGGTGCCCAGACATCGAAAAGAATCCCCTTTTTCTTCCTTATCTCTGCCGGATGAGCTCCCAGTTTCTTATAAATGTCATAGTGTGTTGCCTGGCCAAATAAATACATATCCAGTTCTGTGAAGTTCCCCATTTATACTACACCTCATTTCTTTCTTTCCTATTCTTCGAAATCCTTTTCATGAAGGATGACATAATCATCATCTTTGTATTTCTTTGAGAAAAATACCTTCTTAATGCTGAATTTCTCGGAATTGGCAATTGCTTCGTCCACGATTTCTTTCACCTCGGTCAGTGTGGTCGCTCTGTCTAAGCGTTGAATGTTACTAATTCTGTTGTATAGAGCAAGAACTGCCATCTCATCTATTTCATAGGTCAGTTCGTGGGCATACGATTTTGCAAAGGATACCAGCTCATCACTGGTAAATATCGGAAGTGTAATCTTCTCGGTAAATCTTTTTGCAAAAGATTCATCCCGTCCCATTGCTTTGGTGATACCCTCTCTGGTATCTTCCGCGATTACAAGGATTCCGGTGTCATCCGCTTCTAATGCCAGTGATAATTTCACAGCTGTCTCCCGGCTGATTCCTCCGATTTTTTCTATAATAAGACATCCACCGGCAACTTTCTTTAAAAGCTCCGGGATATTTTTCTGATTTAATGAAACGGCATCTATCTTTCCGACACGCTTGCCCGGCTTTCCGATTTCATTCTGGATTGCCTTCACCAGTGCGGTGGCAAGTACGGTCTTACCGCTTCCTCTTGCTCCCTGAATCAGGATGTTGCCACCTTTAATTCCCTTTTCTAAATGTTCAATGGATCCTTCCATTGCCTGACAAATCTGCGGCTCCATTCCGGATACCGGAACAAAATAAGTAAAGATAGCTTTCTGTTCCTTGGAAAGATGGGTAATCGGTTTTCTCTCTCCGATGTTATCCTCATCTAAATCCGGCTCTGCAATCTCCGGAAGTTTCTCCTCCGGCTTTGCATCCTCTGTCTCAGCTTCCGGTTCTAACTGTATATTCGGTAAGACTTCTTCTGCAGCATCGGATACTTCCTCTGCTTCTGTTGCTGCCACTTCTTCTGCTATATCGTCCGGCAGTGCAATCTCTGGGAGTTCTTCTTCCGGAGAAAGTTCTGTCATTTCTTCTGTGCCAGCCGGTTCTTCTTCATCGGCAACTGCAATACCTTCTCCTTCCGGAATCTCCATCGCATCTGCTGCATCTACAGCCAGCTCTCCGTTTTGTCCCGGTACACCGGCAGCTAGGAATTCATCGATTTTCGCATTTGCCTGGCTGATAGAATCAATCTGCTGCTGCAAAATATCATTCATATTGGCAACAAGCTGTCCGGCTTCTTCCTCCGGCAGCTTGCCTAAGTATTCTTTTTCTAATAATTCTTTGGAGGTAAGTCCTGCATCCAGCTGCGGAATTACATCTGCAAGACGTTCCATGATATCTCCGGCTTCTGCTAATGCCTTTGCCTTGGCAGATTCTAACTTCTGCTGCTCCGCTTCCTGTAATGCTTTCTCTGCGGCACGCTTGGTCTTCTCCCACTCCTCTAAAATATCCTGTATGCTCATCTGTCCGGTAATCTGTGCTTCTAATGCACTCTTCTCCGGGACTACCATACGCATCTGACCATCATAATCTTCGCCTAACATCTCCTGGAAATTAATTTTCAGGGAGCCATCGATTTCTTCATCGGTTGGGATATCCGCAAAACGCTCTTTCTGTGCTTCTTCATCCTGTGGGAGCTGTAAATAAGGAATCTCTTCTACAATTTTCTTGATGCCCTGCATGGTATCTGCCACTTCTTCCTTCTCTGTGGCATTCATAATCTGCTGCATGCTGCGGGCTAATTCTTCCTGCAGGTTTACCGTATTAAACTTCTCTGCATTGGTGGTTACCGGTTTAATCTGTACTGGCTCCTTGATAATCTCACCGGATTCCAGATAATCCTCCGGCCGCACTTCCACGATTCCGTCCTTACGCTGTTTAAACTGGCGGTACTTGTCCTCCTGTGCCCGGTTTAATGGCTGATAAAGCATCTTTAATTCCAGTGCTTTCTCTACATATGGACCATCGCCAAACCAGAGAATCAGTTCATCACAGGCATTGATACATTCTTCGCTGCGTCCCGCCTGATGATATAAATATGCCAATTCAAATGCCCATTTCTCGGTATATTCCTGTTCCTTTAATTCTTCGAGAATCTGAATTAAAACATCCAGTCCTGCACCCTTTGCTTTATTCATCTCATAACGGAGAATATATTTCAAATTATCATGGGGTGCAATCTCTACAAACTCATCATAATATTCCTGTGCTTCATCAAATTCCTTGGTTTTAATGGCAATCTCTGCCAGCTTATAGATAATCATTCGTCCGATAGGAGAACGGTCATATGCCATCAGAAGGATCTCTTTTGCTTCATCATAACGACCAATCTGTGCATAAATATCTCCGGCTTTCATCAGTGCGTTGACATTACGGACCTTTCGCCAGTTGATACTGTCAGCAATTTCAGCAGCTTCTGTATACTGCTTCTTCGCCATCAGATTTTTTATTTCATCTAGTTTTAATTTGTATTCATATTTATCCAAAATATGTCACCTCAATATCTATTTCAAGTAAACTTAAATTCATCTTTTTTCGTCAGGGTATACTGACCCCAATTATTGTTTTAAGTGTACCATAAGGGGTGCCTTCTGTCAAAAATAATCGAACCGGCACGACGGACTTTTTCATGTTTAAAAAAGAATGTGCCTTGCACATTCTCGCGCCTGCGGCGGTCGCTTGCGACATCTACCTTATACGCCGCAGTGCTCAGCCTTGCGGAGCGTTTTTTACTTTACAGGAAAGCAATTTCCTATAAAGTAAAAAATCCGAAGAATCATAACATTTTATCTGCTATGATTCTCCGGATTATTTATTTCCTTACCAGAATTTACTTTTTCTCTTTTTTCTTTAAGGATGGAATATGAAGTTCCTTTTTCTCAGAGGCTTCCTCTACCGGCCCCTCCAGATGTACGATTTCATTGGTCTTTTCATCGACTTTTTCCAGGCGGATATACTCATCCGTATCCTCCGGCAGTTTTCGTTTCCGCAGACAATAATCCACGGTCTTATCGATAATATAATAGATGACCGCAAAGGTCGGAACGCCCAGTATCATTCCGCCGATTCCAAAGAGTCCGCCGCCTACCATGATGGCAAATACCACCCAGAAGGAATTCAGTCCGGTGGAATCTCCTAAAATCTTCGGTCCGATAATATTTCCATCTACCTGCTGCAAAATAAATATAAATATCAGGAAATAGATTCCCTTAATCGGATCTGCCAGTGCGATGATAATAACGCTCGGTATTGCTCCGATAAAAGGGCCAAAAAACGGAATAATGTTGGTCAATCCCACGAATACGGAAACCAGCAGGGTATATGGCATCTTCATAATCAGAAGACAGATATAACATAATACGCCGATAATGGCGGAATCCAATAATTTACCGGAAATAAATCCACCGAATATTTCATTGCTCTTCCGGAATGTGTCAATAATTACATTGCCCCGCACCGGTTTGAAAATGGCATATACAATCTTTTTGGACTGACCGATAAATTTCTCCTTCGTCATCAGCACATAAACGGATACGATAAGTCCGATGATTGCATTCATCAGCACCTTAACCATATTGATTACACCACTGGTAATGGATGTAATGTAGGTCTGGATGTTTGGCAGGAAAGACTCCTTTACCCAGTTTTCAAGGTACGTTACCATATCCATCATGTTCGTTTCTAAGGACTGTATGATTTCATTATCTGAATTTGTCAGTCCATTGAACCAGTCAATAAATGAATCCACCTGCTTTGGCAGGGAATTTACCATTCCAGAAATACTGCTGATTAACTGCGGAATCATCATGGCAAACAGCAGGATTACAATTAATACAAAGACAACTACCGCTCCACCGGTTGCAATACTCCTTGCAATCTTCCTGCACTTCTTCTCTTTCTGCACTCTTGGTTCTAAGAAATGCAGCAAATGCTTTTCAAAGAATTTCATAATTGGATTAATGAGGTATGCAATCACAAGTCCGAAGGTAATCGGCTGTAATACCCTCATTATAGTGTCCCAGCCCTTTGAGACACCATTGTACCGGTATATCATAAAGAAAAACATTGTGCAGCAGCAGAACAGTACAAATACCAGCACTGCAAGGCTGATGTACCAGCGCATCCCATGTTCTGTTTTCCCGCTCTTTTTCTTATCTTCTTCCATTCCGTTCTCCTTCTTTTTCCGGAATTTTATTTCCGGTTATAGTTAATGAGGCATCCTTTACGGATAATCTCTCTCTCCTCGTCAGTAAGGTCACCCAAGGTTAATGAGAACTCGGTTAACTGTCCGTCTTTTACGGCATACGCTTTTACTTCCGGAGCTTTCTCTTCTACTGCTTTGCGGATTTCCGGTACAAAGAGATAGTCTCCGTTGGCAAATGGCAGTTCTCCTTCTTTGATGATAAATGGAAGCATACCCCAGTTAATCAGGTTGGAACGATAACGCTTGGTTGCATATTCGTTGGCAATGTTTGCCCAGCCGCCTAATACTTTCTGGCAGGATGCTGCCTGCTCACGGGCAGAACCGTCGCCTGGTTTTACTGCAAAAATGGTACTTCCGATTCCGGTATTCTCTTCATTGATATCCGGGAACTGTGTACGGATTGCATCTACAGCTGCCTTTAATTCCGGCAGCACTGCGTATGGCTCTTCGCCTGCTTCTCTTGCCGCTTCTGCCTTCTGTACTTCTTTCGCACGTCCAACGTATGCAGGGTCTTTTCTGGAAAGTGTGAACTCTGCCAGTCCCAGCGGGTTAGAACGGTAAGAAGATGTCTCTCCGGAAGGAATCAGCTCATCGGTTGTAGTTACCGGATCATGAATCTCGGATACTACCTTTAAGATGAGGTTATCGGTTAATGCTACCATCTTTGGCCAGTCTTTGATGTTTGGTCCCATCTGGATTTCTACAGATGGATCTGCTACACCATGGCTGTCAAAGACACGGTTCTCATATATGGTCTTATCAAAGAAATATTTCGGCTTGCTGAAGTTTACATCCACATCAGTTGCTGCGGTTAAATATCCCTTGTTTGCTGCGGTTGCTGCAATAGAACGGGCATCCATCAATGCTACGGATGCAATCTGGCCGTTCTGTACCTTGGAACCTTCACGATTCGGGAAGTTTCTGGTAGAGTGACGGATGGAGAATGCATTGTTAGCAGGTGTATCTCCTGCGCCGAAACATGGTCCGCAGAATGCAGTCTTAACGATTGCTCCTGTCTCCATTAATTTCGCTACAGCTCCGTTTTTCACCAGTTCCATGTAAATCGGGGTACTTGCCGGATATACGCTTAGGGTAAATTCATCCGGTCCGATGCTGCTTCCCGCTAAGATGTCTGCTGCATCACAGATATTTTCAAATCCACCACCGGCACAGCCTGCGATGATTCCCTGGTCTACATATAGTTTTCCATTGCGGACTTTATCCTTAAGATTTAAGTCTACTGCTCCATTGAAGCTTACCTGTGCTTTCTTCTCGCAGTCATCCAAGATGTCCATAAGGTTTGCATTCAGTTCTTCAATGGTATAGGTATTGCTTGGGTGGAATGGCATTGCAATCATTGGACGGATGGTGCTTAAGTCAATTTCAATCATGCCATCATAGTAAGCAACCTGTCCCGGATTTAATTCTTTGTATTCTTCTACTCTTCCGTGAATGTCATAGAATTCTTTCACTTTCTCATCAGTTGCCCAGATAGAGGAAAGACAGGTAGTCTCTGTGGTCATTACGTCTACGCCGATACGGTAATCTACGCTTAAGTTTGCAACACCAGGTCCTACGAATTCCATTACTTTATTCTTTACATAGCCATTGGCAAATACTTCACCGATGATTGCCAGTGCGATATCCTGCGGCCCAACGCCTTTTACCGGTTCTCCGGTTAAATATACGGCTACAACGCCCGGCATATTGATATCATAAGTCTGCTCTAAAAGCTGTTTTACAAGCTCCGGTCCACCTTCGCCCATTGCCATGGTTCCCAGTGCTCCGTAACGGGTATGGGAATCAGAACCAAGAATCATTTTTCCGCCGCCTGCAAGCATTTCACGGGCAAACTGGTGAATAACTGCCTGATGAGGTGGTACATAGATTCCGCCGTATTTCTTTGCACAGGTCAGTCCAAACATGTGGTCATCTTCGTTGATGGTTCCACCTACTGCACAAAGGCTGTTATGACAGTTGGTCAGTACATAAGGAATTGGAAACTTTTCCAGTCCGGATGCTCTGGCTGTCTGGATAATTCCAACATATGTAATGTCATGGGAAGTCAGCTTATCAAATTTGATTTTCAGCTTCTCCATGCTGCCAGATGTGTTGTGGTCCTTTAAAATACCGTATGCAATGGTATTTTTTGCTGCTTCTTCTTTGCTTACCGCAGTGCCTGTCATGGATGCAATAGCTGCGGATGCTTCGCTATTGTCTTCTACTACGGTACATCCGTTTACGAGATATGCCCCTGTCTCATGTAACTTCATGAATGTTTCCTCCTGTTTTCTGAACTGATTACTATTTTATACCTCTTCCTATATAGGAAGAAATCGGCGGGGAAAAAGCCACCGCCGATACTCTTTTTCTAATTCGTTATTATAAAGAAACGTCTGTTAAAAATCAACCCTTTTCAAGGATTCCCCACGGTTTGCAAGGTTCCTTATTATGCCAGCGGAAAGGTAATGGTAACAGAGAATAAATCACCGTCCAGAGTTACTTCAAAGGTTCCGCCCATAATCGTGGTAAGATTCTGGGCAATGGAAAGTCCCAGTCCGCTTCCTTCCGTGGTTCTGGATTCGTCTCCTCTTGCAAAACGCTCCGTCAGCTCTGCCGCACTTCCATGCAGTGGCTGCTCGGAAATATTTTTAATAGAGAAGATTACCTTCTGCTCTGATGTCTCCATGGTCACATAGACTCTGGTGTGTGCCATGGCATATTTTGCCACGTTGTTATAAAGATTCTCTACCACGCGCCAGATTCGTCTGCCGTCCGCCATAATGACAACGGATTCCTTCGGCAGCTTTGTAATCGTAGTCAAGTCCTTCGTTTCAAACTTCTCATTAAATTCACCTGCAGTCTGGTAAATCAGTTCCACAAAATTAATTCTTGTCATCTGAAGTGTTATATTTCCAGAGCTGATTCGCGATGCCTCTACCAGATCTTCTGTAAGCTGCCTTAACCGCTGGGATTTTTCTTCCAGTACATTCAGATAATTCTGCATCCGCTCACTTTCCGGCTTCTCCATTTTCATGAGGTTTACATAATTCAAAATAGAAGTCAGCGGTGTCTTGATATCATGGGATACATTGGTGATTAAGTCTGCCTTCATACGCTCGTTTTTGGTATTCTCTTCCACCACAAGATGCAGGCTGTCTCCAATGCTGTTTACTGCCTCTGCCAGCTTTTTGCTGTCGCTGTGAAGATTCTCTAACGGAATCTTATAGGATAAATCTCCTTCCGTAATCTGTCTGATTCCCTTCATGATTTCCTGCTTCTGTACTACATCCCGGAGATAGATTACACCGATAACAATAATCTGAAGTGCCAGAAGAATTCCACCTAACAAATGTCTTCTTGTAAAGAACTGATACGCCAAAAACAAAAATAACAACGCATTAAATACAAAGGTAACAATGACACGCACCGATGCTTTCCATGTTCCAAGTACTCGCAAAGTGCTGACATATACCCAGTTGGTAAAGCTGTATTCCCAGAACACGCCGGCTTTCATACGCCTTATAACACTGGTATAGAAAATCTGGAACACGCCGTCATAGATAAAGGAAATCACTCCTACTACCACAAGCATTCCCGGAATATCCCACTCATAGGATGCCGCAGAAAAGCTTAAAACCAATATCAGCACAGAAAATACAATAAATATCAAAAAGAAAAATTCCGTCTTAATATGGTCAATCCAGTTTAAATGAATCTTATCATCCTTATGATTACGTCCTGCTGCAAGAGTCAGATAAACCAGTGTTACAATCCAGCCCAAAAGACTTACCACAATGGTTACAATCGAAATCATGCCCCAGGGATGCAGCGTCATAAATTCCGATTTTGCTATTGTAAATCCATCTTCATTTGGGAATGTGGTATCTACTGCCACCAGAAAGACTGCATTATTTCCTATGCCGGACATGGTTCCATCAATGTATTTGTAATAATAATCTTCCATTCCCTTTACATTGCTGCGGAATTTCAAATCTTTATCATTACAGTAGAGATAGCTTCCCTTTTCTTTTCCGTAATCCAAAAGGTTATGTGCTTTGTCTCCGAATACATAAGAGGTAATATCTTCTTCCGTATCCTCTAACATATTTGTGTAGATAACCTGCTCATTTTCAATAAAGACATAAGATAAATTCGTCTCAGAATCATCAAATTCATTCAGTGCTTTCCGGTAGGCAGTTTCTTCCTGGCCGATACGATCCAAGGTCTTTGCCAGTGCCTGATACAGCTCCTGGCCTTCCTCTTCCGTAAGCCTGCCCTCCTGTATGCCCTGGGCAATGGAAATACCGCTCTGTGGCAGGTATTTTTCCTCGATTTTATCGGCATACTGCACATATCCTTCCTTCGACCATGCCACCAGGTCACTTAAGGTATAATTTTCAAACTGTGCCTTGTCATTTTCCCCGTCATATTCTTCTGTGCCGGAGATACTGCTGTCATCATACATCCAGTATGCTGAAGCACCATTCCTCACCAGTGTCATGGTATAGCTTTCTTCTGTATCGTTACGGATAATGCCGCTTCTTGCGTATTTGATAACATTGACCGGTTTCTCTGAATCGTATTCCCCGTTGGTCTCAAAATTTTTCCGGGTCATTAAGAAATTAGTCAGTTCCGTTACCTTCTGCTCATAGACATAGCTGTAGTAACTGGAATCCACATAGCTCTGATTCGTCAGATTATCCATGTCTATCATGTGCTTTCCGTTTAATGCCGCTACCATAAAGACGGACATCAGCAGCAGGACAGAAAACAGTAACTGCAGGAGAATAATGGTATTTTTCCATACATTTCCATAGTGTCTGTTCTTCATATTTGCTTTCCTTCGTTAATTCTTCTCAACTTTATATCCAACGCCCCATACTACTTTTAAGTATCTTGGCTCCTTCGGATTAATTTCAATCTTTTCACGGATATGACGGATATGAACAGCAACGGTGTTATCTGCACCAATTGCATCTTCATTCCAGATATTTTCATAAATTTGTTCAATAGAAAATACTTTACCCTGATTCTTTACCAGAAGCAGAAGAATATTATATTCAATCGGAGTAAGCTTCACTAATTCACCATCCACGGTGACTTCTTTCAAATCATCATTAATCATAAGACCGCCAACCTGATATACTGTCTCATTGCTTTCGCTGACATTGCCAAGCTGGGTATAACGGCGAAGCTGTGATTTTACTCTTGCTACCAGTTCCAGCGGGTTAAATGGCTTGGTCACATAATCATCAGCACCGATGTTAAGTCCTAAGATTTTATCAGAATCCTCGGATTTTGCTGATAAAATAATAATTGGAATGCTGCTTTCCTCCCGAATCTTTAAAGTTGCCCGGATACCATCCAGTTTCGGCATCATGACATCAATAATCAAAAGATGCACCTCATTTTTCTTAAGCATATCCAGTGCCTGTTCTCCATCATATGCTTTCAAGACATGATAGCCTTCCTGTTGCAAGTAAATCTCGATTGCTTCTACAATTTCTTTATCATCATCACATACCAGTATATTCATTTCGTCCTCCTGTCCTCATGCTCTATCTTTACTGATTTTTGAATACTTCATACTGCGAACACATAAACTACCTCATAATTATCTATAGCGTATCAGATTTTTCTTAATAGGAAAAGCGTACTTTTCTTAAAAAACATTTAAAATTGTGTTATACTATATTAAATTCGTATCTTTCATAGCATTTTGTTGTGAAAATATCTGTTTTATGATTGATTATTTTTGAAAGGATTGTTTATGAAGAAGCATTATACCTTTATTCCTTTAAAGGAAAAAGATTTATCCTCCTTCCGGAAAGCATTAATCAGCAGCCTGTGGTTCCGCCCCTGTGCCTGCCTGCTTGCCCTGATTGTCATTGGCATTATCGGTTACCGGAAGCTTGCGGTGCTCACCAGTGAGATGTATTTTCTCATTCTCTATGGAATTGCTGCCGGTTTCATTCTCTACCGCATGATACGAGAACTTGCCAATCTGCATCAGGTCAGCACCCTGCGTAAATCCAGCCTGCTTCCTTTTATTCATACTGCCAAAGAAGACGATACCTTCTATTCGGAGGAATTATCCGGCGGGTTTATTATCCAGACCGAGCCAATTAATCTGGTAGAGTTATCTACCAGCAAAGAAGTACTCGCTGAACTTGCCGCCAACTGCGAAACTCAGAATCCACTCTTTGCTTATCTGGAATCCTGCATCAACAGCGGTGATGAAAAATTAATAAACAAAGGCGTCATCTATATTGAGATTATTAAAAAACAATTGGAAAAAGGAAATGTGGATATTCTTGCCACATATGACAAATTAAAAAATTGCAGGGAGGAACTTCTCTAAAGTCCTTCCTGCAATTTGGTTTACGTAGTTCTATTTCTTTTTGTTATCTTTTTCTTTTGCTTTCCACTTGAAGTACTCTGCATCCAGATCCACCGTAACTTCCGGAATCTCTTTCTTTCCTTCGGCCGCATCTTCCTCCGGTTCTTCATCCTCTAAAGGAATTCCGGCTTTCTTAAAGTATTCCGGATTAATCCGGATTTCCGGCTTGATTGCCTGATATGAGGATTTCTTTTCTTCCCTCGGCTCTTTCTTCTCTTTTTCACGTTCCTTTTCCAGTTCGTGGTTACGTTCTTCGATTAATTTCAGATACTTTTCGGTATCTACCATATCCTGAAGCTGGCTCTTAAGCTCTGACTGGTTCTCCCGGATAACCACCTTCTGGGTCTTCATATCATCCTGGGCCTTCTTCAGAATATCCTGAAGGGCATCTGTTGTATCCTGCATAATATGCTGTACCCGCTGAAGGGCATCATCGGTATACAACACAGCGGCTGCATAGACATCTTCAGCATTCCGGCTTGCTTTAAAAATCATGGCATCGCCTTTTTTGCGTGCCTCCCGTTCTGCCTTGTCCCTGCTCTGCTGCGTCACTTCATATTCATCCATCATCTCGTAAATACAGGCATTCAGATGATTGAGATATTCAAACATTTTCTTCTTCTCAACAATAATCTTCTCACCGGTATTGTCATAAAGTTCACTTCTGGATATTAATACATGTATATCCCGTAATACCCTCTCCAGTTTGTCCTGTGTACTCATGATATTCTCCCTTCACCTTGGCTATATATATCGTACAATGTCCGAGCCTGTCTCTGCAAGACCTAATTCCACCGGTTCTTCTCCCGCTGCTTCTAACAGTTCTACCACCCGGTCTGTATCTTCTTCTGCCACCAGTATCAGCATTCCAATTCCCATATTAAAAATATTTCTCATCTGCTCTTTGCTGATATTACCATCTTTATGCAGCATATCGTAAAGTGGTGGAATATCTTCTTCCCGCTGCTTTATCACTGCACCGGCAGCATTATGCATCAGAGTATGTACTGCCTTATCAATACCTCCATGAGCCACCTGTACGCAGGATTTGATTTCTATCTCACTCTGAAGCAATGCTTCCATGGCATCCCGGTACATACGGGTCGGTGC
The DNA here is from genome assembly GCF_003462605.1 of Roseburia sp. OM04-10BH. Classification (NCBI taxonomy): domain Bacteria; kingdom Bacillati; phylum Bacillota; class Clostridia; order Lachnospirales; family Lachnospiraceae; genus Roseburia; species Roseburia sp. OM04-10BH. The sequence continues at coordinate 86,514 of NZ_QTZI01000006.1, read as the reverse complement.
CAGAAGCAGATCTCCTAACGTAGAACCCAATGATTCATAATAGATTTCCATAGAAGTCTTCGTCAGATATAATTTTCTCCTGGCTGCCACATAGCCGTTATTATGAAGTCCATTGGATGGAAGTCCAATAATAACATCTCCAGCTTTCACCGGTGCTATTCCTATTTTCTTCTTTTTCTCTACAACTCCGGCAATAAAGCCAACCAGATCATACTGGTCATAGGAGAAAATATCGGAAAGCTCCTTAATTTCACTTCCGGCATAAGTCACATTTCCCTGCCGGCAGCCATTTTCCATACCCTCTTCCATGTCCCGGATATATTCAAACTTGGGACGGGCACAGGAAATATTGTCATAAAAAAGAAGCGGTTTTGCTCCCATGGCATACATATCATTGATACAGACAGCTGCACAATCATAACCTACCGTGTTAAATCTCGACATTTCCGAAGCCAGCAGCAATTTTCCACTTACCGCATTAGTTCTTGATACCAGAATCGGCTCATCATATTTTAAGAACTCTCCCAAAGGTATTTCATTTGTCAATTCTTTTAAGTCAAACTTATCTCGCACTCTCTAACTACTCCAAACTTTTTTCATCTGTTCTATAGCATACCACACTTCCACTCATGTGTTAACTTTTTTTCAATTTTCTTCTGCGGATGCGGCGTATGACCTTGACAATCAATACAATTATGAAAATCAGAACAAGGAGTACCACAAGAACAACTCCCACAATCATTGCTGCATATTTATTCGGATTTTTCAGTCTTGCGCCAAGGCTCTTATCATCATCTACCACCTTGCGGTCATGAAGTCCGTTATAATATTCCGGCATCTCTGCAATACCATTTTCTCCTTCTTCAAAGGATTCCATATAGCGGGCAATGGATACCCATGCCTTTAATTCCTGGTCACCATCATAAATAATGCAGTCTTCAAAATCTTCTACTTTACTTCCATCTGCATTCTTTGGCACAATGGAAAGCAGTCCATATGACATATCCGTTACTGCACTAAGCATCTGGCCGCTGTAAAGGTCAGCTACGACGCAGTATAATTTGTCATCTTCAATTTCTTCTCTCTTATCATCCTTCGTCAGATATACATCTGTTACCCGGTTTAGTATCAGACGGTTCGGATTATAGGTCATATTCAGTCCGGAGCAGTAAAGTCTTGCTGTTGTCATATAATCGGAAATGGAAGCATCAATCTCTGCTACCGTTTTTAATTCTTTTCCGGTCAGGTATACCTTAATCAGCGGGTAACCCGGCACGCCATCTGCCCCGATTCCAAGGGAAAAGGAGTTAAAGACATCTGTTACCGTAACATCCCCCGGCACATAGGTATCACGGACAGTTCCGCTTGGAACGACTGCCACATCAATTTCTTCGCCGTCATAATCCTTCGTATGGGTTGCCCCATAAATATAAGCATCCGCCATGAGATCCCCCAGATTGTGCTCCGTATGTTCCTCATACAAATCATCTACAGATGCAAATTCATATTCATTCTCACATAATACTTCCGATGCAGTATATCCAAACTGTTTTAAATATACTTCATCAATATTGGCTTCGAAAGTATCTATCTTCTCCTGGGCTGCTTCATCTGCCTCTATATCCGGCCGGATTGGAATAAGCTTATAATCTTCTACCTCCCAGCGTCCTTCCTTATTCTGTGCTAAATGCATGGTTCCAACATTAATTCCATACTCTCCGGCAGAAACAATCGCAGTATTTCCCTGTATAATCGGCTCTTCCAATGTGGTATGGGTATGTCCGCTGATGATAACATCCAGCTCCGGCACTGCCTTTGCAAGAAGTTCATCCTCGGATTTCTTTGGGTCTTCACTGGTTCCACTGTGGGAGAGGCAGACAATCATATCCACATCTTCTTTTTCCTTTATGGCTGCCACAGTCTCCCTCACCGCCTCAATTGGATCTTTAAACTCAAGCGCGCAGGTTGGTGCACAGGAAAGGGAATCCTTGCCAAATACTCCAAGCAATGCGATTTTTACACCGCCCTTCTCGATGACTTCATAATCCTTTACACCATAATGATCAAAGGCATCTTTTAAAAGCTGTCTCTCATCATTCATCTCTGACCAGTCAACGTTACAGACCAGCAGGGACGGCACTACATCACCGCTGGCTGCCGCTATATCAAGCATCTGCGCTAAGCCTTTGCTTCGATAATCAAATTCATGGTTTCCAAAGGTCGTTGCATCATAGCCAAGATAGCCTAACATCCGAAGCTCAGATGCCTCTTCTTCATAAACTGTCTGGAACAGTGTTCCCATGGAAAAATCTCCACCGTCTACCACCAGCGTATCCGGATTTTCTTCCTTCTTCTCATCAATGACTGTTTTGATTCGTGCAAATCCGCCTGCTTCCACATTTTCTCCATCTACTACCGTACGGAAGCTGTTCAAATGGGAATGGGTATCATGGGTAAATACGATATCCACCGACTTCGGCTTTTCTTCTGCTGCGGATGCTGTTGTTACCTGCAGACTGCATACCCCCATACATGCTGCCAGTAATAGTGCTTGTAGCTTTGCTCTTATTTTTTGTCCCCTCATATTATTCTCCTTTTTTTCTATTTTAGATGCGAAAGAAATTTTTAGAGTATTGTAATTTTGTTTTCTGGATTTATCCATTAGATTTTCTTTTAAGCAGAATACGCCTGCTTCTTTCAGACATTTTTGCTTTCTGCCGTTTTGTCTTTCCGGTTGCTTTGACCGGATACTTCCGACTGTCCGTCTGCTACGGATACCAACATTATGTCTGCAAGGGACTCTAAGAATTTCGATATACAATCTATATTTTGCGGCAACCGACGCAAATTCACATCCATGTTCAGTTGCGCCTCGCTGGCACGTCCCTGCGCCAGCGTTGCCGGTTGCTGTCGAAATTCTAAGAGTCCCTAACAGACTGCATAAATGGTATCCGTATGCAGACGAACCGCCGGAAGTATACTGTCAAACATTGGAAAGACAGGACGCTATAAGAAAAATAAAAATGTCTGAATTAGAAGCAGCTGTGTTCTGCTTTTAAAAATCGTTGGATAAATCCAGAAAACGAAAACAATACATAAAATCTCTTCCGTATCGAAATTCGTTTAAATACGGATTAACTCGTAGTTACGGGTTCCAAGTCCGATTTTTTCTGCATGCTCTACACAGGATTCCCAGTTGGTATCCGGATGCACCATATGAAAATGGTCTTTCTCATGAACATGCTGCATCTGTTCTTCCAATACACTGCCGTGTACTACCGGCTGCTTATTGCAGGCATCTGCACATGCCATGTCCAGTGCTACCGGATCGAAGGATGCAAACATTCCTACATCCGGGATAATAGGAATATCATTTTCTGGATGGCAGTCGCAGTTCGGTGACACATCACATACCAGCGAAATATGGAAACACGGGCGGTTCTGGCAGACTGCCTTGGAATACTCTGCAATCCGGTAATTCAAAAGATTGGATGCATCCCAGTTGGTTGGATTGACTGCGTCTTTTGGGCATACGCCGATACATCTGCCACAGCCCACACATTTATTTTCATCAATACTTGCCTTGCCATCTGTGATATGTGGTGCATCATGGGCACAGATTCTTACACAGGCTCCACAGCCTACACACAGGCTCTGGTCTACCGCCGGTTTGCCGGAGCAATGCATTTCCATTTTTCCGGCACGGGAACCACAGCCCATTCCAATATTTTTTAAAGCACCGCCAAATCCGGCCCCCTCATGTCCTTTAAAATGTGTCAGGGAAATAAATACATCTGCATCCATCACGGCTCTTCCGATTTTGGCTTCCTTCACATATTCTCCGTCTACCGGAACCAGTGCTTCGTCCGTTCCTTTCAGTCCATCTGCGATAATCACATGGCATCCGGTGGAAAATGGTGTAAATCCGTTTTCATATGCTGTATCCATATGATCCAGTGCATTCTTTCTGCTGCCTACATAAAGGGTATTGCAATCCGTAAGAAATGCTTTTCCTCCACATTCTTTTACAAGATCCACCACTACTTTGGCATAATTCGGACGCAGAAATGCAAGATTTCCTAACTCTCCGAAATGAATCTTAATTGCTGCATATTTATCTTCAAAATCAATATTTTTCATTCCAGCTGTAATACAAAGGCGACGCAGCTTCTGCAACAAATTTTCTGAGCCGCTGGTTTTAAAACTGGTATAATATACTTTGGACGCTTCCATACGTTTTCCTCCTACTTGTTTTTGCTTATTATTTACACACTTTTTATACTTCATATCATAATATAATCCGCCGCTTTTTTCAATAAAACGCAGACTGTTTTGTATCTTTGTGCGTTCCTAAAATTATTTCAGCACTCGTTAAATCTGCATGCAGGTATGAAATTTTTTCTTCTATATTTCACCAGAAAAAAAGCAGCATCCGGTTTCGTGGGATAAAACTTTCGCTTTTCCTCAATCGTGACGCTGCTTCTGTTATTTTTATATTGGCTACATTGCTTTTCTCTGTTCAAAATGTACTTCTGTCATCATTTCCGGATTCAGCACATGCTCTAAATCTGCTTCGCTCATCAGTTTCCGTTCCAGAACGATTTCTCTTACACTCTTGTTCTCCCGGAGTGCTGTCTTTGCAATGTCGGCAGATTTCTTATATCCAAGATACGGGCAAAGTGCTGTGGAAATACCAACACTCTTGTCTACCAGACTGCGGCAGTGTGCCTCATTGGCTGTGATTCCATGTATACAATTCTTTGTCAGTGTCTCAACCGCTTCTTTTAAAGTATCGATGGAATCAAAAAGGCTGTAAAATACCACCGGCTCAAAAGCATTCAGTTCCATCTGTCCTGCCTCTGCCGCCATGGTAATTGCTGTGTCATTTCCAATGACATGGAACGCTACCTGGCTTACCACTTCCGGAATAACCGGATTTACTTTGCCCGGCATAATAGAAGAACCATTCTGTCTTGCCGGAAGGTTAATTTCACCAAACCCGGTTCTTGGTCCGGAGGATAACAGTCTTAAATCATTACACATTTTTGAAAGGTCTACGGCGCATGCTTTCAGTGCACCGGATACCATCACGAATCCATCCAGATTCTCTGTAGCATCAAATAAATCCTCTGCCTGCTTCAGTGGATAACCGGTTATCTTTGCCAGTGTCGGCACCACGTTAGATAAATATGCCGGAGAAACATTGATGGCAGTTCCAATTGCGGTTCCCCCCAGATTTACAGTAAACATTTCACATCTTACTTCTTTCAGCCGCTCATAATCACGTTTTACCATGGTTGCATAGGCATGAAAGGTCTGTCCGAGGCGCATCGGCACTGCATCCTGAAGCTGCGTTCTTCCCATTTTTAAGATTCCATCAAATTCTGCTGCTTTAATCCGAAGCTCCCTCTCCAGTTCATCCAGTTCTGCCAGCAACGGTTTTAACAGTTCCAGCACCGTAAGTTTTCCGGCTGTTGGAATCACATCATTGGTGGACTGGGACATATTCACATGGTCATTCGGATGAATCCGGCTGTAATCACCTTTTCTTCCTCCCATCCATTCATTAGCACGGTTTGCCAGCACCTCGTTCATGTTCATATTGGCACTGGTTCCGGCGCCACCCTGAATAGCATCTACAATAAATTCATCGGCAAAACATCCACGAATCACTTCATCACAGGCTCTTATAATTGCTTCTGCCTTATCTGCCGGAAGAGCCAGCGCATTCCGATTACTCTGTGCCGCTGCCTTCTTTACTTTTGCAAGGTTGCGGATAAATACAGGATGCAGACTCTGTCCTGTAATCGGAAAATTCTGTTTTGCCCGCAACGCCTGTACGCCATAATAAGCCTCCTTTGGCACTTCCATTGTTCCAATTGAATCGGATTCCATACGCATTTCTTCTGTCATGATGTTTCCCTCTCTCTTTCTTATTTTTTTAACCCTACTTAGTAACGCAAATAGCGTCAAGACAGTCTTATCCTGTCCTGACGCCATTGTCACAAGGGTTTGTTTTCAATTTTTATTTTTTGTTTTTTGGTTCTGTCCAAGACTAGCACTCTTTGACCAGAAGGTAAATAGTTTTAAGTCAAAACATGCTTTATATTTGTTTTTAGTGTAGTTTTGATTAATTATTTTAATATTGTTTGTTGTTTTCTTTATTTTCTTAAGTGTCTGTCTTTTCAACAAAATAGAGGTATGATATAATACTTGAAAATAAGCCAACATACTTGTATGTGTAAAATCCAGACAGTGTATACAGCAAAATATTCTCCTGCCTCTGCGCAGATATGTATTCCACGGCAAGGGGCACTAAGGCATTTTGATAGGAATAGAAAAATAACCGGCAACCGGCACAAATTCACATCCATGTTCATCTGTGCCTCGCTGGTGCGTCCATGCACCAGCGTTGCCTATGTTTCTACAAAATGCCAAGTGCCTCTAACCGTGTCATAAATATATCTGCCCGCAGAGTCAGGAGGATATTTTCTGCAGCTGCCTGCCATTTGATATTCACCGGCTACAAAATTTTATATATTACTTTACCTGCTATTTCATTTGTCATTTTTCAGCATTATATTTGCAGATAAATTCATTTTTTACATCAACTGTATTTTTCAGGAAACGAAAGGAGCCTCTATGGAAAAAGAATTAGACAACATTGACAAAAGCATCATCCGAATCTTACAGGAAAATGCCCGCACTCCGGTCAAGGATATTGCAAAGGAAGTCTTTTTATCTTCCCCGGCGGTTTCTGCCCGGATTGAGCGGTTGGAAAAACGAGGGATTTTAACCGGCTATCATGCCACTGTAAATCCCATGCTCTTTGGCTATCACATTAAGGCTTTCATTAATCTTGAGGTGGAACCGGCACAAAAAAAAGAATTCTACCCTTTCATCGATAGAATTCCCAATGTGATTGAATGTAATTGTGTCACCGGTGATTATGCCATGCTGGTGGAAGTCATGTTTCAGACTACCATCCAGCTTGACCACTTCATCAACGAACTGCAGCATTTCGGACGAACCAAAACACTAATTGTATTTTCTACTTCTGTGGAGCACCGCGATGTGCCCGTGAACTGATGAATTTTGCAATTCCTTCCACCCCGATTGTCAGGTAACGGAACAGTGACTCTGCAGCAAAAGCAAATACAATCATCAGAAGAATACTAATCTTAGACATCTGGCTCATGGCAAATAACTGGTTTAAGCAGATGCCGCAGAAAAGCAGCCCGGCGATATTAAAAATTAAAATTCCATATTTAAACTTATTCATCGGATGGCTGATTTTAATCAGAATCATAAATCCTACAACACATAAAAGCATGGTGGATGCAGTTGCCACATCGGAGGCAGGTATAGAAAATACTTCTCCACAGACTACCAGCGAACCAACGATTAATACATCGGTCAGTCCTGCCGGAAATGCTTTTAATAATACTTTCCGTAAAAACCGTCCTTCAATACGGTTGCGGTTTGGCTCCAATGCCAGTAAGAATCCCGGTGCCCCAATGGTAAACATACTGATGAGGGAAATCTGTGCCGGCTCTAACGGATAAGTAATTGTCGATACCACTGCAAAGATTGCCATTAACAGTGAGAATATATTTTTTACCAGAAACAGGCTGGCAGAACGCTGCACATTGTTTACTACCTGCCGTCCTTCTGATACCACATCCGGCATATGGGCAAAATCGGAATCCAAAAGAACTACCTGTGCCGCCTGCGCTGCTGCTTCACTTCCGGACGCCATTGCCACGCTGCAATCCGCATCCTTCATTGCCAGAATATCGTTAACTCCATCGCCAGTCATTGCTACGGTATGTCCCGCATCCTGCAATGCATGTACCAGCTTCTGCTTCTGTTTCGGAGTTACCCGTCCAAATACGGTATAGCGGTCTGCCGCATCATAAATTTTCTCATCGGTATCCAGTGTGCCTGCATCCACATATTTTTCCGCATGCTCGATTCCGGCACATCGTGCCACTTCGGATACGGTCTCCGGGTTATCACCGGAAATTACTTTCACTGCTACACCCTGAGTCTTAAAATAACCAAAGGTCTTCTTCGCATTTTCACGAATTGGATTGGAAAGAATCACATAACCCAGCGGCTCCGGTTTTTCGGTCAGGGTTCCCTTGATATCACTGCCCGAATATTTTGCCAGCAAAAGCACACGATAACCTTTTTTCGTATATTCCCTGATCTCATCTGCAATTTCTTCAAAGGCATTTCCCATGACAAATTCCGGTGCACCCAGAAGATATTTTCCATCCTCAAATACAACACCACTGTATTTTGTCGCAGAAGTAAACGGCATAACCTCCAGTGCTTTCCGCCGGGCAGTCACAAAGTTCTGTGTCTCCGGAGTTTCATCTATATTACCATTTCTATCGATATCTGTATCTTTATCTTTATCTATATCCTTATCTTTGCCCTTCCGCTCCAGATAATCACGAATTGCTTCCATAGTAGCATTATTATCCGGCACTGCTGACGCATAATCCCGAAGCAGAGACTGAAGAAATGTATTTTCCGCATCCTTCGCCGGAACAATTTTTGCCACTTCCATACCGGCTTCCGTTATGGTTCCGGTTTTATCGACACAGAGCACATCAACTCTTGCCAGTGCTTCGATACTCTTCATGTCATGGAGCAGTACATGCCGCTTTGCCAGACGCATGGTTCCAAGTGCCAGGGCAATGGTCGTCAGAAGATATAATCCCTCCGGTATCATTCCGATAATTGCTGCCACCATGGAAACAATGCTCTTCTGGAAAGTCTCTCCATTTACGATATAGCCCTGCCAGAATAAAATGATTCCAATCGGAATAATCACAATACCAATCCATTTTACCAACTGGTTAATAGAGCGAATCATCTCGGACTGTTCTTCATTTCCCATCGCTTTTGCTTCTGCAGTCAGCCTGGAAATGTAAGAATGCTTTCCTACCTTCTCCAGTCTCGCATAACATTCTCCTGATACCACAAAGCTTCCGGACATCAGCCTGCTTCCCAATGTTTTCTCAATTTCATCGGCTTCTCCGGTCAGCAATGATTCATTTACCTGAATCGTACCTTCCAGAACAACGGCGTCTGCACAAATCTGGGTTCCTGCAGTCAGTAAAATGACATCATCCTTCACCAGCTGCTCCGATAAAATTTTCTTCTGCTCTCCATCCCGGATAACAATGGCATGGGGTGCATTCAGAAGGCTCATCTTATCTAAGACTTTCTTCGCCCGCAATTCCTGAATAATTCCAATCAGCGTATTTCCGATGATGATTGGCAGGAAAGTCAGGTTCCGGAAAGAACCGACCACACAAAGCAGAATCGTAATGACTAAGAAAATAAAGTTAAAGTACGTAAATACATTGGACTTTACGATTTCCTTTGCACTCTTCTCCGTGCTGATGTCTGTTTTATTTACAAATCCTTCTATAAAGCGTTCTTCTACTTCTTCCTTTGATAATCCCCGCAGGATACGTTTTTCTTCCGGCATTCTGTTTTCACTCATAAACTGTTTCTTCATCCTTTTCATTCTGTTTGAAATTCATTATATAGCTTTCCCCTATGGTATGGTATAAATATTTTCTTAAATTATTATAAACTATGTAGAAACCTTTTTTAAAACATATCCCCCTTTTTCACTCTACCGGAAAGCAATTTCCTGTAAAAGAAACAAAGAATGTGCCGAGGCACATTCTCGCGCCTGCGGCGGTCGCTTGCGACATCTACCTTATACGCCGCAGTGCGCATCCTCGCGGAGCGTTTTTTACTTTACAGGAAAGTAATTTCCTGTAAAGTAAAAAATACCCTCTCTACCGTTTTCTACGGTAAAGAGGGTACCTTCCTTACATCATTTTTTATCTTTTGTATACACCGTTTTTAATGTTTCACTTCAATTCGCACCAGCGCCTTACGCAATGCAAATTCCGCACGGAGCATATCTGTATCTGCAGCCTTAGCTGCAATACGGGCTTCGGCACGCTCTTTTGCTGCCTCGGCACGCTTCTCATCGATTTCATCCGGCCACTCGGCAATCTCTGCCAGCAGTGTTACCTTATCGCCCAAAATCTCTGCAAAGCCTGCATGAACCGCAGCTTCTTTTACATCTTCGCCATTGGTAATGGTCACAACACCGGGAGCAAGCACCGTTGTCAGCGGAATGTGGTCCGGATAGACACCGATTTCTCCTTCTGTTGTATTGAATTCTATCATGGTTGCTTCCCCGGTATAAAAGATTCGCTCCGGGGTAATGATTTCTACCTCAAATGCTTTCTTCTCGTCTGCCATGGCTTCACCCCTTACTTCATACGGGCACGTACTTCGTCAATACTTCCGGCATTCAGGAAATAGCTCTCCGGTACATCATCATGCTTTCCTTCTAAGATTTCACGGAAGCCGCGGATGGTCTCGGCTACCGGTACATATTTTCCATCAAGACCGGTAAACTGGGTTGCTACGAAGAATGGCTGTGACAAGAAACGCTGTACTTTTCTTGCACGGCTTACTACCAGCTTGTCCTCTTCTGACAGCTCATCCATACCAAGAATTGCAATAATATCCTGTAATTCTTTATATTTCTGAAGAATCTCCTGTACTCCACGGGCTACTTCAAAATGCTCCTGCCCTACAATACGAGGGTCAAGGATTCTGGATGTAGAACCAAGTGGGTCTACTGCCGGATAAATACCAAGCTCTACGATAGAACGATCCAGTACAGTAGTGGCATCCAGATGGGCAAATGTAGTTGCCGGAGCCGGATCAGTAAGGTCATCCGCCGGTACATAGACTGCCTGAACGGATGTAATGGAACCATTCTTGGTAGAAGTGATACGCTCCTGCAATACACCCATCTCAGTCTGTAAGGTCGGCTGGTATCCTACTGCGGAAGGCATACGTCCTAACAGTGCAGACACCTCAGAACCTGCCTGTGTGAAACGGAAAATGTTATCAATGAATAACAGTACATCCTTTCCACCTTTATCACGGAAATACTCCGCCATGGTAAGTCCGGTAAGACCTACACGCATACGTGCTCCAGGCGGCTCGTTCATCTGACCGAATACCATGGTGGTCTTATCAATAACTCCGGATTCCTTCATTTCATAATAAAGGTCATTTCCCTCACGGGTACGCTCACCTACACCGGTAAATACGGAATATCCACCATGCTCGGTTGCGATATTATGAATCAGCTCCTGAATCAATACGGTTTTTCCTACTCCTGCACCACCGAAAAGTCCGATTTTTCCACCCTTCTGGTAAGGGCAGAGAAGGTCAACAACCTTGATTCCTGTCTCTAACATTTCTGTAGAAGTTGCCTGTTCATCAAAGCTTGGGGCTTTCCGGTGAATCGGCATATATTCCACATCCTGTGGTGGAGCCTCATTATCAATTGGCTCGCCTAATACGTTAAACATTCTGCCTAAGGTATGCTCGCCGACCGGCACGGAAATCGGTGCACCGGTTGCCTCTGCATCCATACCACGGATTAAGCCGTCGGTTGGTCCCATGGCAATACAACGTACGACATCATCTCCTAAATGCTGTGATACCTCTACTACCAGAACTTCACCATCTTTTCTGGTAATACGGATTGCTTCGTTGATTGCCGGAAGCTTTCCTTCGGTAAATTTAATATCCAATACAGCACCTATTATCTGAGTGATTTTTCCAATATTTGTTTCTGCCATCTTTTTCTATCACTCCTTATTCTCTATTCTTATGGATATGATTAAGAAATTGCCGATGCTCCGGCTATAATCTCTGTCAGCTCCTGTGTAATGGAACCCTGACGGGCACGGTTGTACTTCAGTGACAGGTCACTGATCATATCCTCTGCATTGCTGGTTGCAGAATCCATTGCCTGCATTCTTGCACCATTTTCACTGGCTACTGCTTCTACCAGTGCTCCATAAAGAAGGCTCGTTACATACTTTGGTATGATTAAATTAAGCGCCTCCTCCTGGTTTGGTTCATAATTCATCAGCACATTATCTTCTTCCTGCTCCGGCATATCTTCGATATCCACCGGAAGAAGCTTGATTAATTTCGGCTCATGTACCACCGTATTCTTAAAATGTGTATAAGCAAGGTAAATTTCGCCAACTTCACCTTTTTCATAGGCTGCCAGCACTTCCCTTGCCAATGCGGACGCCTCATCATAAGCCGGTGTCTCTATCAGCTCCGGAAGTTCCTTTACAATCGAATATCCCTTATGTTCTAAGGACTCTCTTCCCTTATTACCAACTGCATAAATGGAAAGCTTGTCCTTTGGAAGGTCACTCTCTGTAATCAGCTTTACGACATTCGCATTATAGCCTCCTGCCAGTCCACGGTTCGAGGTAATTACAATCACTGCCTTCTGCCCGGAATCTTTCCCGGTAAGGTAAGGATGATTGATGGAACCGCTCTTTGCCAGCATGGAAGTTACGGTCTGATACATATAATTAAAATACGGATTTGCCTGTTCTGCATGTCCCTTCGCTTTCTGCAGTTTTACGGTAGAAACAAGCTTCATGGCCTTTGTAATCTGCTGTGTGCTGGAAATACTGCTTTTGCGCCGCTTTATATCACGCATGGACGCCATAGTCTCTCACCGCCTTTTACCATATTACATGCCTATTTGAAATCTTTCTTACATGCTTCAATTGCTGTAATTAATTTCTGCTCTGTTTCTTCGTCTAACTGTTTTGTTTCACGAATGGATTCGAAAATCTCCGGATACTTGGTATCAATCAGTTCTAACAATGCTTTTTCAAATGCCAGAATCTCATCCACCGGAATATCCAGTAAATATTTCTTGGTTGCAGCATAAATAATTGCTACCTGTTTTTCCACCGGCATCGGCTGATACTGTGGCTGTTTCAACATTTCACGGATTCTTTCGCCCTGTGCTAATTTCTCTTTGGTATCAGCATCCAGCTCAGAACCAAACTGTGCAAATGCTGCCAGCTCACGATACTGTGCCAGCTCTACTCGGATTGGTGCTGCAATCTTCTTGATTGCCTTAATCTGCGCAGCTCCACCAACCCGAGATACGGAAAGTCCTGCATTGATTGCCGGACGGAAACCAGCGTTAAACATATCTGTTTCCAGATAAATCTGACCGTCTGTAATGGAAATTACGTTGGTCGGAATGTATGCGGATACGTCTCCTGCCTGTGTCTCGATAATCGGCAGCGCGGTCAGGGAACCTCCACCCAAAGCATCGGAAAGTCTTGCTGCACGCTCTAATAATCTGGAATGCAGATAGAATACGTCTCCCGGATAAGCCTCACGTCCTGGTGGTCTCTTAAGCAGTAAGGAAAGGGTACGGTATGCAGCGGCATGTTTGCTCAAATCGTCATAAACGATTAATACATCCTCTCCGTTCTCCATCCACTCTTCACCTATTGCACAGCCTGCATACGGTGCAATATACTGTAATGGTGCCAGCTCACTTGCTGTTGATACAACAACTGTGGTATAGCTTAATGCACCGAATTCTTCTAATGTTTTTACCAGGGATGCTACGGTAGATGCTTTCTGACCGATGGCAACGTAAATACATTTTACGCCCTGTCCCTTCTGGTTAATGATGGTATCAATCGCAATTGCTGTTTTACCGGTCTGCTTATCTCCGATGATAAGCTCACGCTGTCCACGTCCAATCGGCACCATGGAATCAATTGCCTTAATACCGGTCTGTAATGGTGTATCTACGGATTTTCTGGAAATAACACCGGATGCCACACGTTCAATCTGGCGGTATTTCTCCGTCTCAATCGGTCCTTTTCCATCAATCGGCTGACCCAGTGCATTTACTACTCGTCCCAGTAATGCATCTCCGACCGGAACCTCTACTACTCGTCCGGTGGTCTTTACGGTATCACCTTCGTTGATGGAACGCTTATCTCCTAACAGAACCGCACCTACATTATCTTCCTCTAAGTTCAGCACCATTCCATATACTTCGCCCGGGAATTCCAAAAGTTCTCCCTGCATTGCATTTTCAAGGCCGTGAATTCGTGCAATTCCATCTGCCACCTGAATGACAGTTCCTACGTCTGCCACTTCCAGCTGGGATGCATACCGCTCGATCTGCTCTTTGATAACGGAACTGATTTCTTCTGGTTTCAATTTCATGAAGCGGTTTCACCTACTTTCAACTGTATTTTGGATAATTCACTGGTTAGCTTCTGCAGCCTGGTTTTGATACTGCTGTCCACTACCCTGTCTTTTATGCGGATGACCATGCCTCCTATGAGTGATGCATCCACCTCATAATTCATTTCAATTTCTACATAATGTGTGGTTTCTAATAGTTTCTTTACGATTTCATCTTTCTGCTGCATTGACAGCTCCACCGCAGAAATAACATATGCCGTTCCGATATTTTTATATTCTTTTACGGAATCCACAAAGCATGTAAACACACTTTCCATGTCCTTAAAGTGGTCTTTTTCTATCAGCTGGCACATCAATCCCACGATTTCGTCCGCGGTCTTTCCCTTGAATATGTTTTCAATTATCTGAATCTTCTCTTCTTTTACAATCTGCGGATGATTCATCAATTTTGCCAGTTCCTCATTCTCATGGAGAATCTCAAGAAGTGCTTTCGCATCTTCTAACCAGGCATCTTCACATCCCTTTTCCACGGCGAGTTCAAACAATGCATCTGCGTATGTTTTGGAAACTAATTTTGCCATGTTGTATCACCCATCTCTTTCAAGGTTTCTTCCACGAGGGCATCCTGTATTGTTGTATCAATGGATGCGGCTACCACTTTGCCTGCCATCATAGATGCAATTTCTATCATTTCCTGTTTCATCTCATCCATCACGCGTTTTTTCTCCAGTTCTGCCTCTTCATTGGCACGCCGGATAATCCGCGCAGCCTCTTCCTTTGCCTCGCCAATGATGCGGTTCTCATTGCGCAGGGCTTTGGTTCTGGCTTCACTTAAGATAACCTCCGCCTCTTTATCGACGTTCTTAAGCTTCTCTTCATACTGCTGTCTTAATTCTGCTGCTTCTGCCTGGTCGCTTGCCGCAGATTCCAGTTCCGTCTTTATCTTCTCCTGACGTCCCTTTAACATCTTACGAACCGGCTCGAAAAGGTTATAAGACATTACGGTAAACAATACGAAAACGGATATCGCCATAAGGATGGTATCATGCAATAACTGAAAATCAAGATTAAATAATCTGGTCATTTTCTTCCTGCTGTGCCTCCTTTCTTTTCGTAATCATTCCTTCGCCCTTTATACCAGTGGTTTTACGAAAAGCAGAAGCATTGCAATCAACAGACCATAAAGACCGGTAGTCTCTGCTACTGCCTGTCCAAGAAGCATGGTTGACATAATATCTCCTTTTGCTCCCGGGTTACGGCCTACAGCTGCTGCTGCGTGTCCTGCTGCAATACCCTGTCCAATACCAGGTCCGATACCTGCGATAACTGCAAGTCCTGCACCAATTGCTGAGCATGCTAAAATTAAATCCTGTCCTGTAATGTTCATAATTATAAATCCTCCTTATACTGTTCTATTCTGTTTCCATCTGCTGGTTCACATATGTCATAGTCAACATACAGAATACATACGTCTGAATTGCTCCTGAGAACAAATCAAAGTACACATGAAGCGCTGCCGGCCAGACAATTGCAATCTTGGACAACAGTCCATAGACCAATGCCATCATTACGGTTCCTGATAATACGTTTGCAAACAAACGAAGTGACAGGGAAATCGGCACGGCAATCTCGCTGATGATATTGATTGGCAGCCACAGTGGCAGCCATGGTGGTAACGGCGAACACATATCTTCCCAGATTTTCTTTGGTTTCTGGTACTTTATCTGACAGATATGGATAAGCGAAAAGGTGATAAGTCCCAACGCCAGTGTCGTTCCATAATCTGCGGTAGGCGGTCTTAGCCCGAATAATCCAGATATATTACTCATGAGAATAAAGATAAAAATGGTGCTGATGTAATTCACCAGCTTCGGTGCATTTTTCCCCATGACACCGTCAACCACGCCATCTAATTTTTCCACCATAAGTTCTACTACATTCTGGAATCCGCCCGGTACCTCCGTTGCCGCTTTCATCTTATGCTTTACAATAAACGAAAAGGCAATCAGTATCAGCATGATTATCAGAATACATACATGAGAAGTCGTAATCCATACCTCATGTCCGAAAATCTTATAGGAAAACAGTCCATGAATCATAAAATCTATATCCTGGGCACCCGCTGCTAAAATTCCGTTATCCACGCTTTCACCTCCTTATATTATATTTTTCTTCACCCTAAGAAGATTCATCACCTCTCCCTAAAAGTTTTAAAATTACTTTATGTGTAAAGGGTTGAACGTAAGCTCCAACCTTCAATCCCATTACTCCCACAAATGCTACCATCACATTGCCTATTTCAAAGTATGCCGTAACAAAAAAGACTGCTACAACTACGAGATACCGCAGCACATACTGCAATGCGATCCGTCTTGTCCTTCCGGATTCTGCCATATCCATACTGTCCCGCAGAACCACTGCCATATGGACTGCCATTCCGATTGCGGTTGCTGCTCCAATCAGAAGGCCGATGGAATATCCCAATTTGTCCTTTACAAACCAGATACCGGTAAATTCCACCACAATTTCGTATATAAGGATTCCCAGAATCAATTCCGGTAATGCATCATTTATCCTTTTTAACATCTGATTTAACCTTTCCCGTGTCTTTTTTCTGCCAAAGCCTCTGTGCCATCCGGTAGCAATTTTGGAATCCCGCTGCCGCACCAAGGAAAAAGAGCAGAATCACCAGCCAAGGATGCCCGTATCTTCGGTAAATAAAAACCCCGAGTCCAATACACAAAAAAATAGGAACTATCATGTTGATACCGAACTGCATGATTAAAATCAAGGAATCATACACTTTATTTCTGTTCTTCATGAATAGCTCCTTCCCTTACATTTTCGTGAAACACTCTGCAAATACTAAGCTTTTATTTTAGAAACTTTTTTGATATAGAAAGGACTTTTCTTCTGCCCTGAAATACCGCAGTTCTAAGATATATGTTTTGCTTTCTGATATTAAAACAGTCTTTCCAATGTTTGACAGTCTGCACCGGTTGTCCGCCTGCATACAGATACATAAACAAGCCTGTTAGGAGGTCTTGGCATTCTGTTATGCAACCGGCAATGCAGGCACATAAATGTGCCTGCAAGGCGCAGTTGAATATGGATATGAATTTGCGCCGGTTGCCGGAATCATAAACTTATTTGTCAGAATGCCTAGACCTCCTTACGGGTTTGTGGAAGTATCTGTAGCAGACGGACAACCGGGCAGCCGGTCAAAGCAGCGGAAAGACAGTTCACAATCAAGCAAAACACATATCTAAGAACCGCTGGCATTTCAACGCATATCAGACAAATGCCCTTTCTAATCAAAAAGTTTCAAAACAAATCGCTTTCCATTTGCACTCGCTTATGCTCATTATATTGTGAGCAGATACAGCTCACAATCAACATTCGCCGTTCGTCAAACGTGTCAGCACGATGACTCGCTTACGCTCATTATATCATTTTTGAGGAAATTGTCTATAAATATTTTATGAAAAATGTCTATAAATCAGCTTTATCATTTTACAATTTTACATAATTTTAACAAATATTACCAGTGGGTTTTTCCTGCACCTTCGTCATTTGTTCAATTGGTTGTAAACCTCTGCCATTGTTCGTTATTTCTCCAGTCGTTACAGGGTAATATTTATTTCCCGGTTGGTATGGGTGTACTGATAGTAGCGCACGCCTGCCGCATCTAACATCCGTTTGGAAGCAATAACTGCCGGAGTATTCTGGTATTTGTCGCTGTCATATACGATGGTCTTGATTCCAGCCTGAATGATTGCCTTGGCACATTCATTACACGGAAACAGTGACACATACATTTTAGCACCTTCTAATGAACCGCCACGGTAATTTAAAATTGCATTTAATTCGCTGTGGGTAGTATAGAAATATTTATTTTCCAGGGGTGCTCCTTCTCTCACCCACGGAAATTCATCATCGGAGCAGCCCTTCGGCAGTCCGTTGTATCCCATGGAAAGGATCTTGTTATCCTCACTGACAATGCAGGCTCCCACCTGTGTATTCGGGTCCTTGGAGCGCATTCCGGATAACATTGCCACGCCCATAAAATATTCATCCCAACTAATATAGTCTTCCCGTTTCTGGCTCATTTTATTTCCTCCTTGCTGCGGTTTTTTACATTTTCTTTTATTTCACTTTTCATTATTTCTGCTTCGCATTTTATTATCATTACGCTGCTATTTTTCTGTTGCTATTTTACCATATTTTTTTATGGTTTTATACGGTTTCTGTGAGATTTTCATGGAAATGACACAGTTCTTAAATTCAAAGAAGCGATGGACTCGTTTTTCGATAAGCAGATAAACAGTAAGCTTGTCAGGAAGCCTGATGAGTTTCTTAACGGTGCATTTGGCTCAATAGAATATTTGATTGCCACTTGATGGGCGAAGCCCGCTTCCTTCACTTGGGATACATGATAAAGGCTGTTAGGGGCACTTGGAATTTCGTCTGTTTCTAGGCAACACCGGCACAGGGATGTGCCGGTGAGGTGCAGATGAACATGGATGTGAATTTGCACCGGTTGCCGGAATAGACTGTATCTTTTTCGAAATTCTTAGTGTCCCTTGCAGGCTTTATGCCGTATTCAAAGTGAAGGATGTGGACTGCGCCAGACAGTAATGTAAAAAAGGTTCTCAAGCCTTTCAACTTAAGAACCCTTCACATTTCATATATCTTCGAACTTATTTTGTTCCGAATATTCTGTCTCCTGCATCACCAAGTCCTGGTACGATATAGCAGTGCTCATTCAATTTCTTATCTAATGCTCCGATATAAATGTCTACGTCCGGATGTGCTTCCTGCATTGCCTTTACACCTTCCGGTGCTGCAATGATGCACATAAACCGGATATTCTTTACACCTCTGTCTTTTAACATCTGGATAGCTGCTATAGAAGAACCACCGGTTGCCAGCATCGGGTCTACAACAAATACTTCACGCTCATCGCAATCCTCTGGAAGCTTGCAGTAATATTCTACCGGTTTTAATGTCTGTGGGTCACGGTAAAGTCCGATGTGTCCGACTTTTGCTGCAGGAATCATTGCAAGCATTCCGTCTACCATTCCAAGACCTGCACGCAAGATTGGTACTACTGCCAGTTTCTTTCCTTTTAACTCTTTTACAGTTGTCTTGCAGATTGGAGTCTCGATTTCGATATCGGTAAGTTTCAAATCCCTGGTTGCCTCGTAGCACATTAACATAGCGATTTCGCTGATTAATGTACGGAACTCCTTAGAACCCGTTTCTTTTCTTCTTATCCAGCCGATTTTATGCTGAATCAGTGGATGATCCATTACAAATACTTTTGACATATCATTCTCCTTCGTTTAATAATTTCACTAATTTTTTTATACTCTTATTCATGGTCTCAAAGCAAAGCCCGTATGACTGAAGTGTGCCGCCGTAAGGATCTAAGATTTCCAGTTCATCCCCTACTAACTCCGTCAGTACCTGGACATTTTCTTCCTTCGCCTCCGGAAACATTTCCAATAATTTCTGTCTCTGCTGTGCTTCCATTGTAAGCACCAATGTATCTTCGCCAAAATCCCCTGCTGTAATCTGGCTTGACATAAAACCTTCCATGTTAATGCCATTGCTTATCATAACAGCTTCTGCCTTCTGATTCAGTGGTTCCGGGAATAATACCACAAGACCTCTCACCAGCACTTCTACCGGATGATTCAGGGAATATTCCCGAAAAATACCGGCCGCCATGGGTGCCCTGCATGTTCCGCTTTCCGCCACGAATACAATGCGATTGTATGGCTTCATAAAAACCTCCTCTAAACTGTAATCACCTGATGTCCTGCAGCCTTCAGCAGACGATTCATAATTGCCTGCCCAATACGCGGAGTTGCAAAACTCTCAGAGTAAATAATATCTACTTCTTTCTCATCAAAGTCCCGCAACAGTTTATACAAATGCTTTGCAATTGCATCCTCATCACTGCGTGCACCAATACTTACCACTTCGCCTTCCGGATAACGGTCTATCGTTTCGTCTGTTCCGATGATTCCTACCTTCTTCCCCAGTAGAACCGCTTCCTTTGTCAAAGCATTAATCTTTGCTACTACCTTCTCTTCTTCTCCGTCTACCAGAATCAAATCTGCTTTCGGTGCATAATGCTTATATTTCATTCCCGGTGCTTTCGGCTTCTGCAGCGAATCCGAAGCAATAATTCCAGGATCCATTTTCACTTCCCCGATTACCTTTTCTAACATTTTCGGTGTAATATAGCCCGGTCTTAAAATCATTGGTATGTCTTCTGTCAGATCAACAATCGTGGATTCAATTCCAATTCCCACAGGACCCCCATCCAGTATCATCGGAATTCTGCCATCCATATCAAATGCTACATGCTCTGCCAGAGTCGGACTCGGTTTACCGGATGTATTGGCACTCGGTGCCGCAATATATCCACCGCTTCTCCTGATCAGTTCCAGTGCAACCGGGTGATTTGGCATGCGGACTGCCACCGTATCCATCCCCCCTGTAGTTTCATATGGAACCTTATCATTCTTGCGCACAATCATGGTCAGCGGGCCCGGCCAGAATGCATCTGCAAGTTTCTTTGCTTCTTCCGGCATCTCCTGTGCGATTTTCTCCATGTCTGAAAATTCTGCCACATGGACAATCAAAGGATTATCAGATGGTCTTCCCTTTGCCGCATAAATTTTCTTCGATGCCTCTGCACTCAGTGCATCTGCGCCCAGTCCATATACCGTCTCAGTTGGAAATGCCACCAGTCCGCCATCCCGGATAATTGCGGCTGCACGTTCCAGTGCTTCTGTATCCATATTATTCTGGTCTATTTTTATCACTTCTGTTTTCATAACGCCTATTATATCACGTTCCCTTTATGTGTTCAAGAACTGGAATTGTTTTCAAAATCCATTTCCATCGAAAATCGAAAACACCCGAAAACCGCACTTCCTACTTGCTATGTAGACCTAAGTGTGGCATAATCAGTATGTTCACTAGAATATTATGGAAAGGAGTTTCCAGATGAAAATTACAAAAAGCGAATTTGGCATGACCAAAGATAATCAGCCGATTTCCCTTTATACT
Organism: Roseburia sp. OM04-10BH; assembly: GCF_003462605.1. Classification (NCBI taxonomy): domain Bacteria; kingdom Bacillati; phylum Bacillota; class Clostridia; order Lachnospirales; family Lachnospiraceae; genus Roseburia; species Roseburia sp. OM04-10BH. Next base: position 65,307 of record NZ_QTZI01000006.1, on the reverse strand, counting down.
ATTGAAAATGCATCCGGCGCTTCCGTTACACTTTCGGATTATGGATGCCGTATTATTAAGATTATGGTTCCGAATAAAGAGGGAAAACTGACCGATGTAATTTTAGGCTTAATGAATGCCGATGAGTATCTTGCTGATGATGCCAGCCTGGGAGCTGTTGTCGGTCGATGCGCCAACCGTATCGCCAAAGGGCACTTTACCTTAAATGATAAAGAATACAATCTTGCCATTAATAATGGGCCAAACCACCTGCATGGTGGTCCTACGGGATTTGGTCAGCGTGTATGGACCGGAAAAGTTACAGACGATAAAGTTACTTTTACCCGCATTTCTCCGGATGGAGAAGAAGGTTATCCGGGTAACCTTACAGTTTCCGTTACCTACGGATGGTCTGAAGACAATGAATTATCTATTGTTTACGATGCAGCCTGTGATCAGGATACTGTATTTTCTGTTACCAGCCATGGTTATTTCAATCTGAATGGGGAAGGAAACGGTACCGTATTAGATCAGGAATTACGCATTGATGCAGATGCGATTACAGAACTGGATGACACACAGTGTCCTACCGGTGCATTTCTCTCTGTGGAGGGAAGCCCATTTGATTTCCGTGAGATGAAGAAAATCGGTGACGGCATTCACTGTGACAATGTCCAGTTAAAATTAGGCGGCACTTACGACCACAACTTTGTAATCAATGGCGACGGCTTAAGAGAGGCAGCTGTTTTACAGTCTAAGGAAAGCGGCATACGGATGACCTGCTTTACCGACCAGCCAGGTGTACAGCTCTATGTCCCTTGTTATACCCTTCATCAGAAAGGAATTGATGGCAAAGATTATCCGCCATATTCCGCAGTATGTTTAGAGACACAGCATTATCCAAATGCAATTAATATCGAACATTTCCCTTCTGTTGTTTTAAAAGCAGGCGAGAATTTCCGTTCCAAGACACTCTATCATTTTTCTGTGATGGGCTAAACCCGGAAAAAATATAAGAACGCAAAAGATTCCAGACCATTATGGCTGGAATCTTTTTTGTAATCTTTCTTTATTTCTGATGCATTTCAATGCTGTTTCACTTTCTGTTTTTCTGTATCTGCAGTCTCATTACTCATGCCGGCTTCTTCTGTATCTGCTGTTTCATTGCCCAGACAGTCTAGAATTCCATCTGCAATAGCTTCTGCCACTGCCTCCTGATATTCCCCGGTAGATAATTTCGCGGCCTCCTCAGAATTACTTAAGAAGCCGCATTCTACGATTACCGTAGGATATGCCGTTTTTTTCAGGAGATAATAACTCTCATTGGCTTTTGCTTCCCGCTTATTTTCCGTATCCAGATGCGACCGCAGGCTTTCCTGCATAATCCCGGCAATTTTTCTGCCCTCCTCGGACTGTCCAAAATAGAAGCACTGGGCTCCGCTTATGGACTCTTCCGTATAACTGTTCTGATGGACACTTATGGTAAATAACGGCTTCGCCTCATCAATCAGCCGGCAGCGGTTACGCATATCTGCCACCTTTTTGCTGCCGCTCTCCCCTTTATCAAGACTTTCGTCTGTCTCCCGGGTCAGAATCACTGTTATATTTTCTTTTTCCAGACGGGCTTTTACCTTCTTTGCAATGGCAAGGTTAATGTCCTTTTCCAGTTCGCCGTGAATCCCGATTTTGCCCGGGTCATCACCGCCATGGCCTGCGTCCACAACGATACATGGCTTTTCTTCTGCTGCCCGCATGCTGCTTACCAGCACTGCTCCTTCTTTTGATAACAGGCATACTGCCACCAGTAGAAGAACTGCCATATATAATTCCATTCTTTTTTTCAAACCACACTTCCTAATTCTTTTCTTTATAATAAATATGAAAGTGCCGGCTCAATTATCCTGTTTTATCTGTTAATCTACTTTAAACTTCGCAATTTCTTCGGTAATCTCTACTACAATCCGTTTCAGTTCCTGTCCGGCTTCCACTACTTTGTCGCCATCCCTGGAGAATTCTTCGGAAATATCCATAACAACTTTTTCATGGGCCTCTCCGTTGCGGTTTTACACTTTAATTATTTGTATATTTTATAATGGTATCCCAGATGCTGTCTGTCTCAAAGCCAAGCTTCCAGAAAGATATTCCCGCAAGTTTATTTGACTTCATGACTTCTAACTTCTTCTCAAGGGAAGCTGCGTCTTCTATCCAGACTTTATAGGTAACCCCATCATTTACATATTCTGCGTAATTCTGCCCATCTTCTTCCGACCAGGTCGGCGTTGCTCCATTTAATTCCAGACGTTTCTGTACCGTATCCATACCAACAGCTTCGCTGGTCAAATCATATGGTACATAGTCCTCTGCTGCTGCAGCTGTTGTATCTTCTTCATCATCTGCCTTTGGTGTCTCTGCCCATATTCTTGTATAGAACGGACATCCCAGAATGATCTGGTCTGCAGGTACTTCCTTTAAGGTATCGGCTACTCCGTTGGTTACAAATCCAATGGATGCAACAGATCCTTCATCAGAACCAGCATAATGCTCATCATATCCCATAATCACTACATAATCAGCAAAATTTGCCTGTTCTTCCCGGTCATAAAATGCGGTATAAGCACTCGGCACATAGTTGTCCACGGATAATACCACGCCGTTGTTTGCACATTTTAAGGAAAGTTCGCGGATAAACTGGATATAGCTGTCTCCCACTGCTTCACTGTTTAAGGATTCAAAATCCAGATTGATTCCATCCAAATCGTACTGGATTGCTGCTGAAATAATCTGATTGACCAGATACTGTCTGGTAGAGGTATGGGTCAGAACAGCAGCTGTGTCCACTTCTTTATTTTCAAGATTGCTTACCAGTCCCCAGACCTCAATATTATTCTGATGGCAGTAGTTTACATAATCCAGCGATGCAAGGTTTGCAATGTTACCGTTATTATCATTTAAGTAGAACCAGGTCGGTGCGATTACATTGATTCCTTTGGTATTCTGCAATACCGTTGCAATGGTGCTGTTGGCATCCTTTGTTGTCACCTGATGCCATGCCATTTCTATGGTAAAGTCCTTGGAAATATGGGTAAATTCCGGCTCTGTAAAATCATTGTTCAAGGTTTCAGTGGTTACTTTTCCCACAAACTTATTCTTAAGGTATCCGATAACACCATCTTCTGTCATGGCTTTGGTCCAGCTGTCACCTGCATCCAAAATTGTCAGGGTCTCACCTTTTTCTAAGTCTTTCACAATCGGACTCTTGATACCGCCCTTTAAACGAAGCTGTGTTGCCTTCTTCGCCGGTGCTGTATCCACATCCCCCCACACGGTATTGATTACGGTACGATTCGGGTCTTCATATACTTCATGGGTAATATTGGTATACTGCTCTACGAAATCAAGTGCAAGATACATGGTATTGCTGTCATTCCGGACAATTGTATAATCTGCACTCTGGTTTTCCTTGCCTACCTGATAAGTATTGCTGCCTGCTGCCACGGTAACGAGATTATCCGGCAGTGTATAAAGCAATACATTTTCATTGGCATCCCAGTAAAAACGGTCATTGAAGCGGTCATGTACCGTTTCATAATCCACATATACTTCGCCGTCTATATATTTGCCCGGTGTTTCTAACACTTCATGATCCACCACCAGCGAAATATCATCATCCGCCTGTAAATGATAATATTCTGTCATATCCTGATGCTCTTTACTCGGAATATATTTCTGAATAATTTTCGTTCCTACGGCAATCAGCAGCACCAGTAATATCAATACGATTACCACAATAACCGGTGCTAATTTCGTGTTTTTTCTGTTCCGTCTGCGGTTCCTGTTTCTATTTCTATTTCCATTTGTCGGTCTGTTCGTTCGCTGCGTTCTCTCCAAGCCTGCGTCCTCCTGTATTTTACTGTTTTATTTCTATTTTCTTATGGTTTTCCATTTTTGTTTTCTTTGCCATAAGCATACGTCATTGATGGGAAAATTTCAAGTAAAAACCACCTGGAAACACGCTTTGCGAGTTTCCCGCGTAAAAAGAGGCACAGACTATCATTTTTGTCTGTGCCTCTTACCTTTCTTTTTCTTTACATTGTGCTGCATTCTGCAGCGGTGTGAGTAAGCATTCAGGGTAACCTTCTCACATCAAAAGCATATATTTCTATTTATTCATCTTTTTTTTGTTTTTGGTTTCTGTTAAATTTACATGCCTGCTTTCTACTTTCCTTTTCCAAAAGGATAAGCGTTCGTGATATGTTAAACTAAAGTTTTTAAAAACAGGCGCTCTGCTTCTTTTAAATGAAGCGGGTCCTCCATAAAAGGAAGGGTATGGATTGGTATGCGGTATTGTTTCTGAAAATCTTTTTTATCTTTTTTCATCCCAAACTGTGCCAGAAACGTCACGTTATCCAAACACTTTTCCTCTTCCCATATGACGGACATAAAATACTCTAATTCCTTTCGTTTCCATGGACTTAAGGAAACCAGAATCAGCTTCCGGTCACAGCGCAAGAATTCCCGACGAATCCTGTAAAACTCACTTCCGCCGTCTATGATGTAATATTCATAGCCCTGTCGGATATATTCCGGCATATTATCACTTCCCGCATTTGCAAAATAGTGTTTTCTGTCCGGCCGCCCCCATTTACCCTGCTGCTGTTTCTGCAGTTCTTCCAATTCGTGATTTCCACTTAATTCCACCAATGCCGTGTGACTTTTCAGGCAGTCCGCACAGTAATGGGTCAGCGCAGTGCACAGATGCGTCACACCCACGCCCTGCTGCACACCAAATATTCCGATACTTTTTCTTTCTTCCATGGTTTGTTATCTTCTCCCTTCTTTCGAAAGCATTTGTGTGAAGAATGCTTCCTTTTCTCTGCCACCATCAAATGGCATTGTGTCCCTCGGATAACAGTACACTTCTCTTCCGATGAAAGCTGCAAATTCTCTCGCCTCCATGGGGCTGCTGTGATTACAGATAATTTTAAGATTTGGTACACAACGTAACGTTTGCCAGGCTTTCATGGAAGCCTCCCGCTTCCACAAAGACAGATTCACTACGAGTACTGTAATCTCAGCCTCTTCCATGCAGGCTTCTTCCACTGCAGCTCCATAATCGAAAATGAGTGTGTCTTCCCCGCTGCCGATTGACTCACTTCCCCGGAAATTCCGGCAGATGACGATATCTTCTTCGCACTCTGCCTCACGGCTCCGCCCAATTTGTTCCACCACATTACTTATCTTTTCCCTCTTTTCGGACTGAATTTCCCGATACAGGGCATTTGCGCCCCCTGCATTAAAAAATGAAGTCAGTGCAATGGCTATATGGGTGGTTCCGACTCCGGATTCTGCCCCCACAACAGATATGCTTTTTAAGAGATGCTCTTTCCGATTCCCCTTCTGCTTTAACGCACGGGTCAGTGCCTGTTGTAATTCCCCGGCGCTTTTGTAACGCTTGTTTGGATTTTTTCTTGTGGCTTTTTGTACAATATGCCGGAATGCCGGGCTGCTTTTGTGGGAATGCTTCTTAATATAAAGTGAAAAAACAGCCCCGATTGCATAAATATCGCTTGCCGTATGCAGTTCATATTCCCCGTACTGCTCCGGTGCCGCAAAACCTTTTGTTCCATAGTTCTGATAATTTTTTCCACGACTGGTAATATATGATGCAATTCCAAAATCGATTAATTTTACCTGATTCCCACATACTATAATGTGTGACGGTTTTAAATCCTGATGTAATACCGGAAATGGTTTCTGGCTGTGCAGGAATGAAACGATTCCGCAAAGCTGTATACCAATCTGTATCATATACTCCTGGGAAACTGACGTATTCCAAAGCAACTTCTCTAACGATTCCCCTTCAACATATTCCTCAATGATATAATAAAAGGCTTCATCTTCCTCTATATCATATACAATTGGAATTCCGGGATGTCGTAACTTAGCGAGAATGTTCGCTTCAGAAAGAATTGAAGACGGCATAGAACGTGTCTTTGAAATACACTTTATTGCACGATATGTCTCCAACTTCAGATGTCTGGCAAGATACACCTTTCCTGCTGCGCCGCTTCCTAACTCCGACAACAGCTCGTATCTGTCAAACAAAATTTGTGTTTCTATATGTTCCGCCCCTTCCTTCTTTCAAAGGAACCGGAACGCATCTCTTGGAATAGTTTATAGCACAAAGCAATTATGCTTTGCAATAGAAAATCTGTTTTTTTAGACTTTTTAGAAAACTTTAATATTTTTTACCGGTTTACAAGTATTTTTGATTCCATTATAATATAGGCGTAAACTTCATACAATTTTCTATAGATAAGGAAGTGATTTTTATGAAAATTGAAAAAGTGAATGACAACCAGATTCGCTGCACACTTACCAGAGCAGACTTAGATGACCGCCATCTGAAGCTGAGTGAGTTAGCATATGGCACGGAAAAAGCAAAGTCCCTGTTTCGTGACATGATGCAGCAGGCGAATTATGAATTTGGATTTGAAGCCGAGGATATGCCTCTTATGATAGAAGCCGTTCCCCTGACACAAGATACAGTATTGCTTATTATTACCAAGGTAGAATACCCGGAAGAGCTAGACACCCGGTTTTCCAAATTTTCAGAGCCGGACGAAAATGAATATCCGGATTTTGCAGATGCAAAGAACACTCCTGCAGCCGGAGCCGATGATATTTTAGGCTTCTTCAAACAGCTTCAGGAGAAGCAGAAGAGCGAACTTGCCAAGTCAGTGAAGGCTGCTGCCCCGGCAGAAGCTCCTGTCAAGAAGGCTGCCTCTCCTGCTCCGAAGCCTGTCGTAGAACCGGTGGTAGATATTACCCGGCTGTTCGTCTTCGACAGCTTAGAGAAAATCAGCAATCTTGCCCGTATTTTAAATGGCTTTTATAACGACCGGAATTTCCTTTACAAGAATCCGAATAAGAGTGCCTTTTATCTGGTACTGCACAAGGGACACCATTCTCCGGAAGATTTCAATAAGGTCTGCAACATCTTATCGGAATACGCTTCCACTGAGAAATACAGCCGTGCTTCGCAGGCTTACTTCGATGAGCATTTCCTGCCTCTGATTAAAGAGCAGGCACTGCAGGTACTGGCGGAAATTTAAAAACGATAAAAAGGAATTGCTTTGAGTTTCACTCAATGGCAATTCTTTTTTTGTTTATCTTTCTAATTTATGTAACCGGCCATGCTCCATCTCATATACTTCATCACATAATAATTCTATATCCTCTCGATTGTGACTGGCCAGTAGTAAAGTTTTTCCCTCTTCTTTAAAAGAAAGAAACAATTTTCTCATTTGTTCAACCCCATCTTTATCTAATCCGTTCATTGGTTCATCTAAAATAAGAATATCCTGGTTCTCCATGGTTGCCTGTGCAATTGCAAGACGCTGCTTCATACCCAAAGAATATTTTCCTACCGGTTTCTTTAGCTCCGGGTCAAGTCCGACTTTTCTCATACTTTCTTTTACATATTCCCGATTTTTCTTATGATTAATCATATATAACAGTTCAAGATTTTTAAGTCCGCTGTACTGCTTTATAAATGCCGGTTCTTCAATAATTGTTCCCAAATTTTGAACCACATCCATATCTTTTCCAACCATTTTCCCACGAACTGTTATTGTTCCTTTTTCTACAAGATAAAATCCACTAATGCACTTAAAAAGTACTGATTTTCCTGAACCATTATACCCTACAATTCCATATATTTTTCCACTTTCACAAGTCAATGATACATCCTTTAATACTTTATGCTTTTTAAAAGATTTCTCAATATGTTCTACTTTAATAACCTCTGCCATAGCTATTCCTCCCTGCTTATCCAGTCTATTCTCTGAATCTGTCTCTGACCTGCAACCACCAGCAGAAACAGAATCAGAAAATAACCTACATAGATATATACAAAATTTGGTTTACTCAAATCATATCCATATCTCCAATTTCCCACATTTTCCCATGAAAATGGTGAAAAATATATAAGTCCTAATTTTGCACCGGCATCCAGATAGTTTACCATTGTAGAAAAGAAAATAAGCAGAATAGTGACTATATATGCACCTACTCTTCTAACATAAAGACTCAATGTATATAATAGCATTCCAATTACTGCAAATGCTAATATATCCATTAAAATTACATGCCCTATCATCTGGTAGGGTGTAAATGCTGACATTACTTTTGTATCCACAATCAGCGGAATCTGATATTTTTCCATACCATAAACAGAAACCGTCCTGTACAGACTTCCCCATGAATTGCTAAAATCAACTGCCGGAAAGTTCAATAAAATGCTTAATAATACCAGTATTACAGCTAATAAAATACTGCTTCCGAAAATATAAAAAATATTTCGACTTCCCCACCGCTTTTTTCCTATACGCTGTACAAAATATAATTCATTTCTCTCCATAAATGGAGCATTCGAATAAAAACATAACACACTTAAAAGTACAACCTTCATAAAGAAATCATCATTTTGAATAAAAGGTAATATTGCAAAACTGTCTTTTACGTTCAATTCCATTGCAAGATTCCGGTAGAGTCTTAACATATCATCTACCATAAATCCCCAAATGATAAGTAATGTCAAAAAACGCATGGACTTCATTCTACAATAAAGATTCTGTATTTTTGACTGCAAATTCACATACTTTCCCCCCTTATCTCTTTTGTTACTCTGGCTGCAATTAAATTACCCAATACGATAACACAAAGTATTGTCATTAAGAATATGTATCCAAGACTTATCCATGCATTTCCAAATACATCTGTAGAAAACATAAACAGAGAATTCCAATCCCAAATACCACCTTGTGGAAATAATACGCCAAGATATGTAACTATAAAATAATAACCAGCCATAGGAATGCAAATTGCAAACATCTGATTCTTAGCCAATAGAGACAGCAGCATGGATACCAAACACAGAATGCCTCCTAACAATCCAAATATAATTGCAGAAAAAACCAAATATAATATTGGCATTCCATGCATTGCAAACCATCCAAAACAATTTCCACGCAAATCGACACCATTTGCTGTAAAAAATTCATCCTCTAACATCAGCAGGGGATGCCAAAAACTATCCTGCTGAAAAAAGAGTAACTGTCCTGCGAAAACAGTAATATCTGCTGCCAGAAATCCGCTTAATACTTTTGACCATATATAACTCTTTAAATCTCCACGCAAAATTTCATTCTGCCAAAAATGATGTTCCTGATCTTCTCTTAATGCATTTCCATATGCAAAGCTGCTAAATGCAAATATTGCAATTGTAACACTCTGAAATTTCATAACTTTATATCTGCTAATAACATCTATTGCCGGTTGTCCAACCTTCGCCATTAGATTCATCGTAATATATACCCCTATCACTCCAAGCCAAAATGGTGCTGAAGTAAATACCCTGTATAAATCCATTTTTAAATATTTTTTCAGCATATTACTACTCTACCTCCAGTTCAACCATCTCTTCTCCTGTGACAGCATTAATTGGTATATAATTATATGATTCATTCCGTCCTTCTCCCTGATATTTCCCAATCTGACATATCCATACCGGCACCATATCATATACCCCGTTCTTCTTTTGTAATGGATACATTACAAGCTGACATTTCCGAACAGTTATTGGTTCTTCCGTAATAACACTTCCATAGTTCTTTTCTAAAACCTCTGCAATTTTATCAAAAGAAACCAGTGATAACTTCTTTTTTTCTAATTTGCAGGAATATAAAACAGGAATCTGAAGTTCCCCTAATCCATCTTTCATTACATACACCTGCATATCACCATACATTCCCGGATAATCCCTGATATTTTCATACCGGAAAATTTCGATTCCCTGTAAAGTCTGAGAAAAATAGAATAAATAACCCTCCTCGTCCTTTGACCAGCTTTCTTTTGCATCCTGTGCAGATAAACTGCCATCCTTTAATAATCTTTGCGTCTGCTCCTCTAAATCTTCTATGTGCATACAATAACTTTCCTTGTATTGTAAATTACCTTCCTCTATTCCAAGCTGATTCATTTGTTCACATGCGCTTTCCCACGCCTGCGTTCTGTCAAAACCAGATAAATCATCTGCATCCCTAAATACAGCCTCATTATCCATTGGATCCTCTGCCCCATATTCACCATTCATATGCAGTACCTGCACTAAATATCTCATTAACGGTTCTTTCCAGTAAAGTCCCTGTTCGGCATCTAAACGTAAAAATCCCTCTAATTCATTATCGTAAACTTCGGCATTCAACCTATCCCCATTTCGGCTTTCTGTTTCAAAACAGCTTTCTTCATAGTTTAAATTATCCTTTAAGAACATTGTTTTCCACTTATCCGCATCCGGATAAACAATGCTTGCTGTTGATGCATATAAATTTTCATAATCAATATTTTCCCCTGTAATTATCTTTGCATCAAACGCAAAACTATCGTTCACTGTTTTTTTATATTCTTCCGGAAAAGATACTGAACTCTGTTCCTTTTCTGTGTCATTTTCCGCTATCTTCTGATATTCTGTTCGTTCATATGGCAGATGAGCCTGCTGCCATAAAATTGCTATGCATATTATTACTACTGTATAAAAGGCAATTATTTTAATAACTTTTTTGCAGTTATTTATTTTCATATCTACTCCTTTTACAGGTGGGGCTAACCCCACCTGCAATATATATAAGTTCTTTCCATTCTTTAAGATGTGTACCTTCCAGATATTGTTATGGTATGAGAATGTGCTGCGCGCCTGTGATTCATTTTTTACAGAAACAGCAAACGGACTTGCATCATTTGTCAATTTCCAATATTTTGGAAATAAATTTAAATATCACAAAATAGAATTCTCTTTTCTTTACTTAAAGAACCGGAATCCTCTGCTTACATTTCTCTATATGATTTTATTCTGGAAAATTTGATATCCAAGACTTTGAATATCAAATATAGCGATAACCGCAACTAAGAATTTTCTTGTCATCATAACTCCCTCTCCTCTTGTTTTCAATAATTATTAAAAGCTTAGTATTTTTCATTTTTTCTGTCAATATCAATTATTATCAAAACGAATTATAAATATTTGTATATTTTATACAATCTTACCTGTATATTTTAACTTCAAAACTCACTTTTTCTATCACACTATTTCTGTATCATTATAATCTGCAGAACCTGTCACTGACAGCTTCTTACGGATGCACGACTACAAAAAAAGACCAGAACGCACGATATCTTCAAGCCTTACGGCATTCGATTATCGGACTGTTCTGGTCTTTTATTTGTCTCTATTTCTTACTTGCCGTCTTTTGCAAGGAAATCATTGATTTCATCAACTAAAGACTGTGGCTCGATTCCATGAACCATTGCTGCCTGTTCAATTGTCTCCATCTGTGAAGATGGGCATCCTAAACAATGCATTCCTATGTTTAAAAGAATCGGTGCAATATTCTCATCGATCTGAAGTAATTCACCAATCATGGTATCCTTATTAATCTGTGCCATATTTTTTTCCTCCTTCTTGTTTTCAATGGTGTTATTATAATCCCTCCCGGCAAAATATGCAATTAGTTTTCCCTTTTGTCCACGATTATATACACGATTGCTTTTTCTTTAGTACATGATGGAGAAGTATTGTAAATCGCAATTTTTTGTATTAAAATAATTGCAAGCTAGATTCTAGCCTATACATTGTTTATTATTTTTAAAGGAGGACGATAAAATGGCATATGTAATTTCTGATTCATGTGTAAGCTGCGGTACTTGCGAAGGCGAATGCCCAGTTGGAGCTATCTCTGCAGGAGATGGAAAATACGAAATCGCTGCTGATACTTGCATCGAGTGTGGAACTTGTGCAGGTGCTTGCCCTACAGGAGCTATCAGCCAGGAATAATTTTCGTACTTAATTCAAAAGAAGCTGTTGGTTTTGCCACACAGCTTCTTTTTTTACGCGGGAAACTCGCAAAGCGAGAATCTCGTAGTTATGCCCTCATTTGTGAAGGCTATGCTTCATTCGGTTTCCATTCCTGTTTCTTACGAAACAGCTTCTTCTCTTTCTTTCCCTTTGCCTTCAGGCTCTGGCGAATCAGCTCGTCCAGTTTCTTATAGCGTTCCTCTTCTGCCTCATCCTGCTCACGCATTAGATAATTCATTTCTTTCAGTACATAATCTCTTACCCTCTCACTGACTTCTTTGCCAAGTGCCTGATTATTTTCTGCAATCGCACCCTTTACAATCTGCGACATCATATGCTGAAACTGTTCCAGCCGCCTTGTGTTGTCCTCTACCTCCGTGGAAAGGGTCTGCTTTGCCGGCTCCGATGCTGCTGCCGCCAAAAGCTCCGGTGCATCTTCCCTGCCACCATTATGTATCAGAAGCTTGATTGCTTTTAACTGATATCCCTGCTCTTTCCATTCTTTTATCTTCATGAATTGCTCAATATTTTCTTTTGTATAATAACGGTGTCCCATTTCGTTGCGGGGTACCGTAAGTTCTAACTCTTCTTCCCAGTATCTAAGTACATGGGATTCTACATTTACAAGTGCTGCAGCATCTGAAATCATATACCGTTGCTTGTCCATAATTGCTCCTCCTTTGCCACTGCTTCTTCCTTAAAATTATAACGCTGCGGCTTTTGTCAGTGCAATTATTTTCCATCGTATTATTCCGACATATTGTGCGTATTGAATGGCTTCTCCTACGCCGTTATGGTCATTATCTGCAGTTACAAGTTTATATCATTCTTTTATCTCTTCACCGGCATTCTGCTAAATGATTAAGCTCGATTGCCTCTTCTTTCATATTTTATCTTCTTTTTACGCTACACTGATGGCAGATTTTTTAAATTCCTTAAATGAAAAACTCATTGCAAAATCGGAAGGTTTTCCAATACATTAATCATTGTATTTTCAGTTTTCGCAGTATTTTATGTGATATAATACGATTAAAACTGTTGAAAAAGTGATTGTAGCAATGGATTTGTTTGGTCAACCAGCTGATCATATAGAATTAAGAAATATAGCTAATCCATATGGAATGAAGATATTAGAAGATGGCGCACAAGGATTACGTTCATTAAGTGTACATTGAAAAGGAAATATGATAATATAAGAATTGGTGTAAATTCAAGATTAGATACTATTCAAACAGCAATATTATTAATTAAATTAGAGGCTTTTAAAAAGTATGAGATGTGTTACAAGAAGTTTTAAAGCAGAATGAAAATGAATATAATAGAGATGTTTGCGGATGCAGAAAGGAGTTTTGGACATTAAAAATAAAAAGGGGAGAACATATAGGACAAGCACATCCGGATCATAATTTGGAAATGTCATTTAAAGAAAAGCAAGAGTGGGCTTTACGTTTTAGTGAATTCTTTGTTTAGGCACCCTCTAGTAAGATTTAGAAAAGATATAGGGAGAAGATGTCTTGCCTATTCTGATTATATGGAAATTAAGCGTTTGATAAATTTGAAAAAAAGACATTTTTTTATGAAGAAGAAAAAACATAGTAAAAAGGCAGGTGGCTATTCTAAATAAGAAGTTGGGTACAGATTTAACTGACGCAGAGGTTATAGATTGTATTAATAGAAGTCTAACGGGCTATTTTACATATTATAATGAATATACAGTATAATATTCCCCAAAAAGATAATTTTATTCCTGATGAAGTGCTTACATTTGGAGAATATTGGAACCAGACAACCTGTTATCCGGGGAAAATGGTGGCGATAGGAAATCCCCATCTTGAGGAATGTGTTACTACAATGAAAACAATAAAGTATTTCCCAACTATTTTAATTCTTTCTCAAGGGCCAGTAGGAGAAGCATTGGTTAAATTAGCAATAGAATTAAAAAATTTAGTTAGAAAAAAAGGAATTCCTGCAAGAATTATTTATAAATTACATCCAAATGAATATATAAGTTGGAAAAAAATATATCCAGAATTAGTTGGTTCAGAAATAGAAGTGGTTGATAATAATGAAAAAGATCTGTATTACTATTTCTCAATATCCACGCATCAAATAGGGGTATTTAGCACAGCTATTTATGAAGGAATGGCATTTGGTGTGAAAACAATTATATATAAGGCATATCGGTATGAAACAATGAAAGACATTATTGAAGCTGGTTATGCTAAACTTGCTGATGATGGAAATTCTGTGCTAAATGAAATCATGAACAAGGAAGAACAAAAAGTCCCAACAGAGATGATATGGAAGTCTAATGCATTGAGTAATCTGAAGAAAGAACTGATGGGGTAATATATCAAAATATTAGATTGGAAAGAGAGGAAGGACAATGGTCTTGGCAGTAATACCGGCTCGTGGCGGCTCAAAAGGAATACCACGGAAAAATGTCCGTTTGATGAATGGAAAACCACTTATTTATTATGCAATTCATAATGCAAAGAATTGTCCGAGCATTGATGATGTTGTAGTTTCATCGGATGATGAAGAGATTTTGAAAATAGCTTCTTCTTATGGTGTAGAGACCATGACCAGAGATAGTGAACTGGCAAAGGATGCCGTGACATTAGACCCGGTTATCTATGATGCAGTCTGCACTATGGAAAAGAAGAAAGGGATTCAGTATGATGTGGTAATTACCTTACAGGTAACATCACCGTTACTTTCTTCTGATACCTTGGACAAGGCGTTGGAAAGCTTTTTGGCTTCTTCCGATGATACTTATATCAGTGTGGTAAATAAGCCACATTTATCCTGGACGAAGAAGGATGGCTGCTATGTACCGAATTATGAGAAACGTCTGAACCGTCAGCAGTTACCGCCGAACTATCTTGAGACAGGTGCATTTCTGATTACAAGAAGAGAATGTATGGAGGTAAACAGCCGTATTGGAAAGAAGGTTTCTGTCTATGAGATGCCGGAGCGTGAGGCGGTGGATATTGATGCAGCTTCCGACTGGGTATTGTGTGAGCATGAACTGAAAAAGAAACGGATTATTCTTCGGGCAGACGGATACAAAGAGCTTGGAATGGGACATATTTATCATTGTCTGACACTGGCATATAATCTGACTGGACAGGAGCTTCTCTTTGTAACAAAAGAGCAGCATGAGCCGGGACTGAAGAAACTGCAGGAAGCAAATATGCCGGTACATACCATTAAGAGTGACGAAGAATTCATGGAATTCGTGCAGGAATGGAAGCCGGATGTTGTAGTAAATGACTGCCTGAATACCGAAGCAGATTATATCAAAGAATTAAAAAAATATGTGAAACGTGTCGTAACCATAGAAGACCTTGGAGAGGGCGCCGATTTTGCAGATGCAGTGATCAATGCGCTGTATGAAGACCATACCAGAGGAGATAATTATTATTGGGGAGCCAATTATGTATGCCTCCGGGATGAATTTTTCTGTGCTGCACCATCTGTATTTCATGAGCAGGTGCAGAATGTAGTGGTTATCTTCGGTGGAACAGACCCATCGAACTTTACCAAGAGAATCTATGAAATGGCAAAACGGATTCATAAGGATTATCCGGAGATTAAATTCCATTTTGCACTGGGTGTAGGATATGACCAGAAAGCAAATCAGATTGAAACAGACGAGGCAGCAGGCATCTATGTAGAACAGAATTTAAAACACATCAGCGACCTGTTTGGTAAGGCAGACCTGGCATTTACTTCTCAGGGCAGAACCGTCTATGAGCTTGCAACCATGGGCGTACCTGCAGTGGTTATGGCTCAGAATGAGCGTGAGATGAAGCACACCTTTGCACAGATGAACAATGGTTTCTTAAATCTTGGACTTGGAATCAATGTGGCAGATGAAACCATTGAGACAACCTTCCGCTGGCTGGTTGAGACACCGCAGATTCGAAAGGAAATGCAAAGCCTGATGATGCGTCATGATTTGAAGTCCGGTATTAAGCGGGTAATTGGATTGATTTTAGAGGATGAGGAGATATAATTTATGAGCAAAATTATCGAACGTGCTCTGGCACATAAAGTAGTACTGATTGCAGAAATTGGTGTAAATTATTATGACATTGCAAAGAAAATGAACATTTCCAATATGGAAGCTGCAAAGTTAATGATCAAAGAAGCAAAGGATGCTGGAATTCATGCGGTAAAATTCCAGACCTATAAAGCTGATACGCTGGCAGCAAAGGATTCTCCATCTTACTGGGATACCACGGAAGAGACAACAACATCCCAGCATGAGTTATTTCAGAAATTTGACCAGTTTGGTGAAGAAGAATATCAGGAACTGAAAGATTATAGCGATGAGATTGGAATTGAATTCTTATCCACAGCATTCGATATCGAATCCGCAGATTATCTTGATAAGATGATGGATGTTTATAAAGTATCTTCATCCGATATGAACAACCTTCCGTTTGTGGAATATCAGGCAAAAAAGAATAAGCCAATGCTTATTTCGGTAGGTGCAGCCAATGAAGATGAGATTGACCGTATGATAGCAACAATCCGTAAGGTAAATAACCAGCCACTCTGTATTCTGCATTGTGTACTGGAATATCCAACACCATATGAGCATGCCAATCTGAATAAGATAGCAAGTCTGAAAGAGAAGTATCAGGATTTGATGATCGGATATTCAGACCATACGAAGCCGGATGTTTGTGCAGATGTGATTAAGACAGCATATAATCTGGGCGCAGTAGTAATAGAGAAGCATTTTACACTGGACAAGACTTTAAAAGGAAATGACCATTATCATGCCATGGACCCGGATGATGCAAGAAAGATTCTTGCTGGACTTGAATTTATTGATACCATCCGTGGTAAAGGTGATTTATGCTGCTTAGAGACAGAACAGATTGCCAGAAAGAATGCAAGACGTTCTCTGGTAACGACCTGTGATATCGCAAAAGGAACTGTGATCACAAGAGAAATGCTGACCTTCAAGAGACCGGGAACTGGAATTTCACCGGAACGGATGGAAGAAATTATCGGACGCACACTGACGGTGGATGTGGCAGAGGATACGATTTTACAATGGAGTATGATGAAAAACGACTAGAAATAGAAAGGGATAACTATTATTTTACCTTCTTTTTACGCTACCCTGATGGTAGATTTTTCTTAACTTTAATATTGTAATTGCATCAATTCATTATTCAAAGAAGTGTTTTTATGAGAAATCCAAATCTTTGCAGATATATCATGCTCATTTTTATTATGCTGGGTTTAATACTTTCAGGAATTTCCGGACTGATATTCGGAATAAAGACCCTGCATCCCCTTTTTATTATCGGTATTCTTATTTCTTTTGTATCTCTTATTTTTGGTATTCTTAGCATCCGCTGTCCCATCTGCCATCGGCAGTTACATTTAACGGGTATTACGCCGGATGATTTCTGTCCATTCTGTGGGGAAAAGCTGTAAATTAATTTCTATATGTACTTGTTTTTTGCCGATGAAAACAAAAAACTACGAGAAACATGCCTTGTGTGTTTCCCGCTACTCGTATAAAAACCCCGGATGCTGCTTTTTCAGGCAACACCCGGGAATGCTTATTTCTCCATATTGGCAAATCTCGTGTACTGAGGCAGCCATACCAGGTTGACGGTTCCGATAGGACCGTTTCTTTGCTTGGCTACGATGATTTCGGAGATTCCTTTCATTTCACTGTCTTTGTTGTAATAATCATCACGGTAAATGAACATTACAACGTCGGCATCCTGCTCGATAGCTCCGGACTCTCGAAGGTCGGATAACATTGGTCGATGGTCAGGACGCTGTTCTACGGCTCGGCTCAACTGGGACAGTGCCACTACCGGCACATTCAGCTCACGGGCCAGCGCTTTTAAGGAACGGGAAATATCTGAGATTTCCTGCTGACGGGATTCGGAATGTCTGCCGGAGCCGGACATCAACTGTAAGTAGTCGATGATGATTAATTTCAAATCGTGCTCTAATTTATATTTACGGCATTTACTTCTAAGCTCGGATATGGAAATACCCGGCGTATCATCAATGATTAATTTGGAACGGCCCACGTTGCCTGCTCCTTCAATCAGCATTTCCCAGTCTGCATCCGTCAGGTTACCGGAACGCAGCTTCTGGGCATCTACTCTTGATTCCAGAGAAAACATACGGTTTACCAACTGTTCCTTACTCATTTCCAGAGAGAATATTGCTGTTGTCTGCTGGGAATGAATGGCTACATACTGTGCGATATTTAATACAAACGCCGTTTTACCCATGGAAGGACGGGCTGCAATCAGAATCAAATCGGAAGGCTGCAGACCTGCCATCTGATAATCCAGATCCACGAAGCCGGTAGCAATTCCGGTTACGGAGCCTTTTTGCTTGGATGCTTTTTCAATCTTATCCAGCGCATTGATTACGACCTGCTTAATCGGGACATAATCTCCACCGCCACGATTCTGCACCAGATTAAAAATACTCTTCTCGGTATCTGCCAGAATATCTTCAACACTTTCTTTTCCAAGATAACATTCATCTTCAATGGACTGGGTGGTCTTAATGAGCTTACGCAGAACTGCCTTCTCTTTGACGATATTGGCATAATATTTTACATTGGCGGATGTCGGTACGGATGTTACTAAGTCTCTTACAAATTCCAGGCTGCTGATTTCCGCCGGCACATCCTTTTCTTTTAACTTATTCTGCAATGTAATCAGGTCAACCGGTTCTCCTGCATTAAACAAATCCAGCATGGATTCAAACAGAATTCCATACTGCTTGTGATAGAAATCCTCTTCAATGAGAATCTCTCCGGCTGTCATAATTGCTTCTTTATCCATAATCATGGAACCGATAACTGACTGCTCGGCTTCCAGACTGTTTGGCATAATCCGCTTTACCAGTGCCTCTTCCATGGAGGTTCCTCCTAATCTACTCTTCCGTTACTTTTACACGTAATGTTGCAGTTACCTTTGGATGAACCTTAACCGGCACTTCATATACACCAAATGATTTGATGGCTTCTTTTAACTGCATTTTCTTCTTGTCTAACTCAAGACCCAGCTGATCATGCGTTGCCTGGGAAATCTCTTTGGTGGATACAGAACCAAAGGTTCTTCCGCCTTCTCCGGCTTTCATTTTCACTTCTACGGTCTTATCCTTTATCTCATCTGCCAGCTTTAATGCTGCCTGATAATTCTCTTCTGCAACCTTATCTGCATGTTTGTTCTGCAGCTTTAAGTCATTTAAGGTCTTGTTGTTTGCCTCAACTCCCAATTTCTTCGGAATTAACTGATTTCTTGCGTAAGCATCACTTACATTTACTACCTCACCTTTTTTTCCAAGGGATTTTACATCTGCTAATAAAATTACTTTCATTCTTCTATATCTCCTTCCTCAAGCATTTCGTCTATGGTGTCTTCTATGATGCGTTTTGCCTGGGACACGGTACAGTCACGAAGCTGGCAGCCCGCCATGTTCAGATGTCCGCCGCCCCCAAGACGTTCCATGATTTTCTGCACATTGATTTCATCAATGGAACGGGAACTTACATATATTTTGCCCTGATATTCGGTTAATACAAAGGACGCTTTGATTCCGACAATATTTAACAGCTCATCTGCCGCCTGGGCTCCTACGATGGTAGGGCTTTCAATCTTATCTGCCGGACAGATGGAAATGGCAAATGCACCGCGGTATACTTCCGCATGGCGGACCACTTCTGCTCTGGCTTTGTAGGCATCCATATCATTTCGAAGCATTTTTCTTACACGGGTTACTTCCGCTCCGCAACGTTTCAGATAAGCAGCTGCTTCAAAGGTACGGACACCGGTCTTAGTCATAAAGTTGCTGGTATCGATTAAGATTCCCGCATAAATACAGTCTGCTTCGTGGGGTGCCAGCTTGATATTTTCTGTAAAATACTGCAACACCTCTGCTACCATTTCACAGGTAGAAGATGCATACGGCTCAATATAGGAAAGTACCGGATTGGAAATGACCTCACTGCTCTGGCGGTGATGGTCAAATACTACGATACTGTCGGTCCGCTTCAAAAGACCCGGACACTCCGTATGGCTCGGACGGTTTACATCCACCACCATAACCAGTGTGTTATAATCCGTCAGCTCCAGCGCACGTTCACTGGAAACAAACATATCCGGCGGATAACCCTTCTCTGTGGTAAAACCTTCCTTCAACGGACGAAGGGAGGAAGTTACCTGGTCTAAAACAATCTGCGCTTTCTTTCCTAATACTCTTGCGGCGCAGTAGATTCCGATTGCCGCACCAAAAGCATCCGTATCGGAAATGGAATGTCCCATAATCATAACATGCTCACGGCTCTCGATAATCTCCCGCAACGCATGGGCTTTGACCCTTGCTTTTACACGGGTGTTCTTCTCTACCTGCTTGCTGTTTCCACCATAGTAGACAACATTTTCACCCTCTTTAACCACAACCTGGTCACCACCACGGCCCAGTGCCAGATCGATTGCCATACGGGAATATTCATAATTCTGATTATAAGTATCACCGCCGACACCGATTCCGATACTTAAAGTCACCGCCATTTCATTTCCGACTTTGACGGTCTTAACATCTTCAATCAGGCTGAACCGGTCGCTCTGCAGCTCCGCAAGATATTTATGCTGGAATACCACAAAGTATTTATCCTTCTCAATCTTACGCACCAGCGCATCCATTTTCGTAAAATACTGGTTTACCTTCCGGTCAATCAATGCCACTAAAAGTGAACGTTTTACGTCTTCAATACTGTCTAACGCCTCGTCATAGTTGTCTATGTATACAAGACCTGCCACCAGCTTCTGTTCTTCATTTTCACGGATGTAATTATAAAGCTCTGTCTCATCAAAAAGGTACAGCGCTGTCAGATACTGTTCATCCTCTTCAATAGATACAATGCTGCTGTTTTCCGCCATTTCCTCAAAATAAATCTTGCTCATTTCAATACGGAAATTATGCTCCTGCCAGACCATATTTACATCTTCCACGAACTGCTCCTGCTGAATCAGCTCTCTGGTAATGCCCGGGAAAATGCTGGTGATGGATTTATGGAAATTCTTGGTCTTTCCGGTAATCTCCGTAAATTTCTCATTGACCCAGAGAACCTTTCCGTTATAGTCCAAAAGTGCATACGGTATTTCGAATTCATTGAGCAGCTTCTTCTGCACCGTTCCGTACTGAGTGGCAAAATTAATCAGCTCATTCACCAGCACCGGTTTATTAACATTATAAGATATCACCACAACAATGAGATAAATCCCAAGGAAAATGGATACCAGTAACGCTGCCCCTTCATTTACAAAATACATCGGCACGTTCATGCATGCCAGCAAAATAGTAAGCATCAGCGGCCAGTACATATAATTTTTCAGATGACCCTTCAGCTTGATTTTTTTCTTCATAAATTTCTCCTATATAAATGCGGATATTTTTACACAATTGTTACGACCACATACATATACAGAGTGTATTATAGCATTGTTTTATCTGTTTTACAATTCGCTTCCGGCATGAATCTTCTTTTCGTAGGATAAAAGCAGGTTTTCTATCTGTAATGCAACGCTTTCCGGGAAAGTTCCGGCATACTTCAGTGGTATTTTTATCCAGAAATCAAGATTCTGATAACGTTTCTGTCCTCTGGTATTCGCCCTGTCCTGTTTTGCTGCCACCCGGATTTTCACCTGCGCCCGTTTCTGCTCCAGCAGCGGCACCAGAATATAATAAAGCCGGTCATCTTTTAATGAAAGATAACCGGCTGCCTCGCTGGACTGCTTCTTTATTTCTTATTGGCTTACTTCTTCTTTGCCATCAAAATAATCTTTTACCATCTTCACTACGACACCGGACAATAAGAATACGGCAATCAGGTTCGGGATTACCATAAGTCCGTTAAAGGTCTCTGCTATACTCCACATCAGTCCCAGATTCATAGTTGCACCCACGATGGCAACCAGTGAATAAAGGAGCATAAATGGCTTATTGGCTCTGCTTCCAAACAGGAATTCTATACAGCGGGTTCCGTAAAGTCCCCAGCCGATAATCGTTGAAAATGCAAAACAGCACATGGCAACTGCAGTAAAAATAGACACCCAGCCGCCATATACAGAAGTAAATCCACTGATGGTAAGTTCTGCGCCTGCTGCCGCACCATATCCAACCGGAACTCCACTGCAAAGAATGACAAGTGCAGTTAAAGTACAGATTACAATGGTATCTACAAATACTTCAAAAATTCCAAAGAAGCCCTGTTTTACCGGTTTTCTGGTGTCTGCACAGGCATGTGCAATAGAGCCGGTACCAAGTCCTGCTTCATTGGAAAAGATTCCACGGGATACTCCTTTTTTCATACTCATAAAGAAACTTCCCACTGCACCGCCTGTTACGGCTGCCGGGTCAAATGCGCCCCGTATAATAGAAGAAAATACGGTCGGAATGCTTCCTATATGTACTACTACGACACCTACTGCCAGCAGAATATACATAATTGCCATAAATGGCACCAGTTTCTCTGTCACCTGTCCGATTCTCTTGATTCCGCCCAGGAGAATCAGTGCAATCAGAACCGCCAGTACGATTCCGATAACAAGATTTAAGGTTGCTGCTCCATCTTCTGAGAGTAGATTATAATTATATAATGCAGAATCAATTGCTGTTGTAATGGTATTGACCTGTGTGGCATTACCGGTTCCGAATACCGTCAGCACACCAAATGCAGAAAACAGATATGCCAGCCAGTGCCAGTGTTTCTTTAATCCATTTTTGATGTAATACATTGGTCCGCCAACGTAATCGCCCTCTTTATTTCTTTCCCGGAAATGCACCGCAAGGGTTACTTCCGAGAATTTGGTACACATTCCCAGCAATGCGGATATCCACATCCAGAATACAGCTCCCGGTCCACCAATGGCTATCGCACCTGCCACGCCGGCTACATTTCCGGTTCCTACTGTTGCCGCCAGTGCCGTACAGACTGCCTGGAATGGAGTCAGTGCTCCGTCAGAGGCTTCTCTTTTCTTGAGCATCCGCCCTAATGTAATTTTCATCGCATATGGGAATTTACGAATCTGTAGAAAGTTGGTCCGGATACTCAAATAAAGTCCGACCCCGATAATGCAGATCATGGCTGGAACGCCCCAGATGAAATTATTCACTGCACTGTTGATGGATTCAATCATTGCTAACATTATGTGTTCCCCTTTTATCTTATTTTCCGGTGGGATGGAGGGGGAAAAACATATCCGGAGAGAAGATTATGAAAATCAGGTTTTCGGATGTCTCCTTTCCACCCTTCATCCCACCTGTAAAGTCAGTGTAACGCATGAATTATAGCATAATTTTTCTCAATTTACCATGACTTTAAACAGAATATAAGCCCGGGTGAATGCAGATTTTCTCTCCGTTGCGGAGAAGATAAATATCCTGTCCGCTTCCGTTAAATAATATTTTTTCATCCACGCTGGTATATACGCTTTTTACTGCCATAAGATAATGGCAGACCTCTGCATTGGTAGCATACCAGATATCTTCCCTGCCGCCTGTCATTTTGCAGAATTCTTCTATCACATCCCAGTTCTTATCCCGGTCAAATTCATAGCTGTGTCCCCAGACATAGAAAAGATACTGGAACTGTGGCAGATCAAAGGCAAGAAATTCTTTCGCATGTTCGAGCAGTCTGTTGTTATGGTGACAGGTAGGATTCCATTCATAGAAATCCTGCGGATGCGTGTATTTTCCGCTGTCCGTTGCTGTTCTGGCATAATGGATGCCAAGGGAGGGAAGAAGTGTTTTTATTTCATGGCTGTAGGAACCATTCGGATAAGCATGACCGCAGACGATTTTTCCGGTCAGTTCTTCCAATGCCTCGCGGTCTTTTAATATTTCTTTTACTACATCTGTCATAGGACAGCGGGCTATGGTCAGATGTTCCACGCCATGGGTTGCAACTTCATGTCCCTTATAAAGCTCTGCTATCCTGTCTTTTCCAATTCTTCTCTCTTCCTGCATACAGCCGGAATTCAGGTTGAAGGTTCCCCGGATTCCATAACGGTTGCATATTTCCAGTAAATGCACATCTGACCATAAGCCATCATCATAGCTTATGGTCAGTGCTTTATTCCGGAAACCCGGATATGTATAATAAATCACAATGCAATTTCCTTAAGATCAGCAAATGTTGTCATCGGATAATCCGTTTTCTCATAGAAAGCGGCATCTCCGATTCCGGCAGCCTTCATTCCACCGCATTTTGCTGCTTCAATTCCGGCAACTGCATCCTCAACTACCAGACACTCTTCTGGTGGAAGTCCGATATACTCTGCCGCTTTTAAGAATACTTCCGGGTCAGGTTTGGATTTTGTAATATTGGTGCCGTCAGAAACTGCATCAAATACATCATCCAGTCCTACCTGTTTTAAAATAAATTTGGTATTCTTGCTGGAAGAACCAATCGCAACTTTTATGCCTGCTGCCTTTAATGCAGCTAAGGTCTCCCGGACTTCACCTGTTACATCATCCGGTGTCATGCTCTTTAATTCTTCTTTATAGTAATTATTTTTTTCTTCTGCCAGTGCTTCCTTTTCTTTCTGGGAAAGTGCCGGTCCATGGTAGTTTCTTAAAATAATTTCAAGGCTTTCCATTCTGCTTACACCCCGCAGCAGATTGTTAATCTCTTCATTAAAGAGAATGCCGCATTCATCAGCTATTTTCTTCCATGCACGATAATGGAGCTTATCGGTATGAACCAGTACTCCATCCAGGTCAAATAAAATTCCTTTAAATTTCATCTTATCCCTCCAAATCTGCCACCCATTTTCCAGCTAATTTTATCCAGTCCTGACAACGTTTCTGAATACCGAATCCTGTCTCCGTAATCTGCGTTTCTTCATTGGCAAGCGAAAGTCCATGCAGTCCTTCCGGGAAAATGTGAGCTTCCACGGAAACCTGATTCTTTACCAGTGCTTCCGTAAACATCAGTGTATTCTGGATTGGCACCGACTGGTCCGTTAAGGTATGCCAGATAAACACCGGCGGCACCTGCTTTCCTACCTGATGCTCCAGACTTAAAAGCTCTTCTAATTCTTTGCTCTTTTTCGTTCCCATCAGGTTTTCAATGCTGCCGTGATGTGCATATGTTCCAGATGTAATTACCGGATAAGAAAGCAGTAATCCATTTGGTCGCATCTGCTCTGCGGTAAGTCCTGTTTCTTTTGCAAGCCAGTCTTTGTCCCAGAACACACCAAGGCTTGCTGCCAGATGACCGCCTGCTGAGAAACCGGCTACGATAATCTTATCTTCTTTGATGCCATATTCCCCGGCATGTTCTCTTAAATATGCAACGCTCCATGCCAGTTCGCATAAGGACTGTGGAAATTCTGCCGGTGCCACGCTGTAACGCAGGACACAGGCATGAAATCCTCTGGCAATATACTGCACCGCAACTGCCTCGGCTTCACGGTCAGAAGTAAATTCATAGCCGCCGCCCGGGCAGATAAGTACCAGCGGGCGGGTACGATTGCTGTCAATCTCTTCAAAATTATCTAAAATATAAGTATACAATTTTGCATCGGTCGCCTTTGGCGTCTGAACCGGTATTACGTTATATTTCATAACTTCACCTTCTTTTTTCTATTCTTTACTAATTCTCCTGATAAGATAATTCTGCCTTCCGGCTGCCTGCATCCATCGTATACTCCTGTCCATAGATGC
Source organism: Roseburia sp. OM04-10BH (assembly GCF_003462605.1). Classification (NCBI taxonomy): domain Bacteria; kingdom Bacillati; phylum Bacillota; class Clostridia; order Lachnospirales; family Lachnospiraceae; genus Roseburia; species Roseburia sp. OM04-10BH. The sequence goes on along the minus strand of NZ_QTZI01000006.1, from coordinate 39,677 downwards.
AAAGTGAAACCGCTTCGCCTTCTAACAGTTCTACACTGCAGGTTTCTTTATTTACGCATATCTCTAACAGGCTTCCATGATAACGGACACGGAAATGATATCCCTGCCACTTTTCCGGTATAGATGGTGCTAAGAAAAGTGTCTCTTCTTCTGCCCGTAATCCGGCAAATCCATTGACAATTGCCATATAGCTTCCACCCATATTTGCTGCATGTATTCCATCCTTGCTGTTCTTGTGGGTATTCAAAAGGTCCATCTTGGCAGAGTCGCCAAAGTAATAGTATGCCTTATCCTTTAAGCCCAGTCGGGATGCCATGATACTGAATACACAGGTGGAAAGGGATGAATCATGGGTTGTAATTTTCTCATAATAGCGGAAAGAGTTCTCTTCTGTTTCTTTGTCCTGATAATCCGGAAAAAGATAATGTGCTAACACTGTATCTGCCTGTTTACATACCTGATAACGGTATAAATGTAACGGATGATAATGCAGTAACAGAGGGAATTCTTCCTGTGGTGTGTGCTCTAAATCCCAGATTGGTTTCTGCAAGAAGGAGTCATCCTGCGGATTGATGCCAAGGGTTTCATCATATGGAAGATACATTTTCTCCTGCGCTTCTTCCATTGCCTCGATTTCCTGCTCTGTCAGGTCATTTTCTTTACAAAATTCCTGATAAGCTTCTTTTTCTTCTGCCAGCCGTTTTGCAAATTTCAAAAACCACTGCATGCTGTATTTTGCGCTGGCATTGGTATAATAATTGTTGTTTACAATACAGGTATATTCATCCGGTCCGGTTACATCATTGATTACAAAGCGGTCTTTATAGTAGTTTCCTACATCAAGCCACAGCCGGTTGGTCTCTAAGAGAATCTTTAAACCCATTTCCTTGATGAATTCCCAGTCACCGCTGGTCTTATAATATAAAATAACTGCGTATGCAATATCTCCATCAATATGATACTGGGCTGTTCCGGATGGGAAATAACCGGAACATTCTTTGCCGGTAATGGTACGCCATGGATAGAGTGCACCTTTTTTATGTCCTAATAAAGCCGCATTTTCTTTGGCTTTTCCCAATGTCTTATAGCGGTATTCCAAAAGCTTTCTAGCGATTGCCGGATTGGTCATGGCAAAATACGGTACCATAAACATTTCCGTATCCCAGAAATAATGTCCTTCGTAGCCTTCACCACTTAAGCCTTTCGCCGCAATGCTGGAATATCCGTCGTAACCGGCTGACTGCAGAAGCTGATACATATTAAAGCAGAGGGATTCATTTAAGTCTCTGTCTCCCACGATTTCCATGGAAGAGTTGTTCCAGAACTCTTTTAAATATTCCTGCTGTTTTTTATAATAAGAAGCAATTCCCTGCTCCACTACTTTGGAAAGCTTCTCGTCTGCGGCTTTTCTGCAATCCTCTTCCCGGATAGAATCTGTAAAAATACTGTATTTTATGATTCTTACTTCATCTCCCGGCCGTATATCAAAGCGGTAGCTTACGTCCATTGCATGTGCGGTCTCATCATAGGTTACTACTTCTGATGGCTGGCGCTTCTGGTTAACAGTGACTATATTTGCCACTGCACTTGCCACCTTAAGATGGCTCTCTACGGTAGAACTTACGAGACATGCACAGGATTCACATATGTGAACATCTTCTTTTTTCAAATGATTGTGGCTTTCCCCTGCCAGTCTTGGGTCCTTTGGATTAAAATAATTTCTGACCAGTCCGAAATGTCTGGAATGTATTTCTACCGTTCCGGAAAAATCAATGGACTGGAAGCAGTAATCAATGGTAAAAAGGGAACGTTCTTCAAAGGAAGCCATTCTTGTAATATTAAAATGAAGCTGCTTTCCTTCCTTGTTGCTCCAGTCTACTTCACGTCTGGTAATTCCTTTTTCCATATCCAGTGTTCTTACATAACGGCAGTCTGCGTCATCCGCCATGGAAAATTTCTGCCCGTCAAAGGACACCTCTATGGTCTGGGTATCTGCCACATTCAGCATGCTCTCTTTATCTTCCACGAGATTGCACAGTTTTTCCGCCTGCTTCATAGGTGCAATATCATAAAAGCCATTAATATATATGCCCCGCATGGTGTCGAAATCTGCCGGAACGCCTTCTTCCAGAGTGCCGCGTACTCCGATATAGCCATTGGCATTATGAAAAATGGTTTCCTGCAGCTGCAGGTTCTTCTCATTTAATCCAATTCCTGTTACCTGATAAACTTTATTCATAAGTGCTCCCTTTCCTTAACCCTTTACTGCACCGGCTGCTACACCTTTGATAATATGCTTTTGGCAAAGCAGATAGAAAATGATAACCGGAATAATGGTAAATGTCAGTGCCGCCATTGCCATATTCCACTCGATGGTATACTGTCCGAAGAACAGTGACATTGCCAGCGGAATGGTCTTATTTTTGATACTGGTCAGTGTCAGTGATGGTAATAAGTAGTCGTTCCAGATCCAGATAACATCCAGAATAATTACGGTTACGGTAATGGATTTTAAAATCGGGAATACAATTCTCCAGAATAGCTGCCAGGTATTACATCCATCAATAATTGCGGCTTCTTCTAAGGATACCGGAACGGAGGATTTGATAAATCCATGAAATAAGAACACACCCATGCCGGCACCAAAGCCTACATACATAAAGATTAATCCACCTAAGGAATCTTTAAACGGAATTCCGAAGAATTTGCCGAACTGGTTCATTTCCTGCATCAATGGCATCATGATGGTCTGGAAAGGAATCAGCATGGTAAGAATCAGTACGCCATATAAGAATTTGCTCAATTTATTATTAGAGCGGACAAACATCCATGCTGTCATGGCACTCAGTAATACGATAATTCCTACTGCAATTACAGTTACAATAATGGAATTTTTAAATGCCATTAAAAAATCCATTTTCTTTAAAGCGCCCTGAAAATATTCCAGTGTAAAATGCTTTGGAAATGCAAAGATATTTTCATATAATTCTGCACGGCTCTTGAAGGCATTTACGATTACCATATATACCGGAACCAGCCATACGCAGCACAACAATATTACCAGAACATTTACGATTACTTTTCCAACTGGTCTTTTCTTCATTATGCTGACACCTCCTTATCTCCGGTAATCTTAACCTGAATTAATGTAATCAATGCAATGATGACAAAGAATACGATTGCTTTTGCCTGCCCATATCCGAAATGGCTCTTGGTAAAGATTTCATTAAAAATATTCATGGATACCATTTCTGTTGAGTTGTTTGGTCCACCGCCTGTCAGGGAAACGTTTACATCATAAATCTTGAAACAGTTGGATAATGTTAAGAACAGACATATTGTAATGGATGACATAATCAGCGGAAGCTTAATGTTGATTAAAGTTCTCCAGAAGCCTGCCCCGTCAACCTCTGCAGCTTCGATTACATCATCGGAAATTGCTTCTAATCCTGCGATATATACAATCATCATATATCCTGCCATCTGCCATGTAGATACTACAATCATGGCACAGAAAGCCATTTTCTTATTTACAAGCCAGTTAAAAAATATGTTTGTTAATCCGGTCATATTTCCGATCGTACTCATGGCGTCTCCAAGAACGTACTGCCAGATATAACCTAAAATCAATCCACCAATCAGGTATGGTAAGAATAACATGGTTCTTGCCACATTACGCACCTTCAGTTTGGTTGTTACCAGTACTGCAAATGCCAGTGCCAGTACATTGACAATTACTACGGTAATTAATGTAAATGCTGTTGTTCTTACTAATGATGTCAGAAATTGTTTATCCGAAAAAATCTTTGCATAGTTTGATAATCCTACAAACACCTTTTCACTTTTTGCCAGTCCATCCCAGGATACAAGGGAATAACCCATTCCCGTAAAAAACGGAATGATTACTATAATGCAAAACATAATCATCAATGGAGCGGTAAATAATGCATACCAGCCTTTTTTTATCTTCATCTTTGTCCCTCATTCCTTTTCTAATGTGAACAGGTGCTGCCAGAGACAGCACCTGCAATTAATGTTTACTCATTTGCTGCTGTTACGAATGAATCATTTAATGCTTTTAAAAATTCATCCGTTGTCATATCCGAGGAGAAATATTCCTCTGCGTTCTGTACCAGGTAAGTTGTGATGATACCTGCAGGCCACTCTTCGTTGAATGTCCAAGGAATGATGTTGCCTTCAGCGATTGCATCAGATACTGCCTGTGATAATGGGTCTAAGTTATCAGCTTCCATACCATCTACTACCGGAATAAATCCGAATTTGTTTGTAAGGTAATCAGCTCCTGTTTCACTTGTGTATAACCAGTTTAAGAAATCTTTTGCCAGCTGTTTGTCACTGTCGCTTGCATCTGTATTTACACACCATACAGAAGGAACACCGACTGCGATGGATTTGTTGCCTGCAATTGGTAATGGAGCAATTCCCATATCAAAATCTACATCATAGGATGAGAATAAGGAGTAGCACCAGTTACCCTGATGGATCATCTCTGTCTTGCCGGTTGCGAAGTCACCACAGTTGTCATCATAAGATACTTCCAGCGGATTCTTCTGGTTCTCTTTGATTGCTTCAAAAATCTTTCCAAGTTCCTGGAACTCTTCTACATCAGCGATATTTACTTTTCCATCGTATACATCCTGGCAGAACTGTGCCGGATCATCCTGTAATGCGAATGGAGTATTTAAAATCTGTCCGATTAAGAAGTAAGCTTCCTGTGAAAGTCCAAGTCCTGTCTCACCATCTGCTGTTGCATCTTTGATAGTCTGAACCAATGCATCGGTTGTATTAATCTGGTCTTCACTGATTAAGTTTTTGTTATAAACCAGTCCGAAGCCTTCTGCTGTCATCGGAACTCCGACTGTCTTATCATCGCTCTTTGCAATGAGGTCATCATTAATCTTGTCTAAGAAGCTTAAATCACTTAAGTCCTCTAAGTAAGCTGACATCTCAGCAATCTCTGTACTGGATGAAAGTGAGAATACGGTAGGACCGGATTCACTGGACATATATGTCTTTAAGTTCTGGTAATAATCATCTCCGGAAATCTGCCATACTTCAACTTCAACACCGGTTTCTTTTTCGTAGTCAACTGCCAGTTCTTTTAACTGATCATAAATCTCTGTCTTCTGCTGGAAGATTGTAATCTTTCCGCTGCTCTTTCCACTTGCGCCCTCTGTATTGGAAGCATCGGATCCTCCGTTAGAACCACATCCTCCTAATACCATGGAAGCACTTAATACAGTTGCCAATACTAATGATACGATTTTTCTCTTTTTCATTTTGTACCCTCCTTGTATTGCTTTGTTTTTGATAACTATACTTTACATAAATTTTACTAATTCGTCAATCCTCTTCGTTATTTTTCTACCTTTTTCACTGTTTTTGTATGGTTTTGTTGTGTAAAACGACTGTTTTTAGACTTGCATTTAGTAAATTTAGTAAATATTTACCTTTTCTTTAGTAAAACAAATAATATTATTATAGTAAATTTTCGGTACTCGCACAAACTACACGAAACACGCTTTGCGAATTTCTCGCTACTCGCGAAAAAAGAAGAACCCTCTGTACCAGAAGATTCCTCCATGTCCTGTTTTTTATCTTATTTTCTATCGTGTGGTCTTTCTCCAGTGAACCTTTGCGGCAATCTTAAAGGTATCAAAGCTGCAGCTTCCCGCAATGTTCTGAAGCAGGAACTGGGCTGCCAGATAGCCTCTCTCATAATCCGGGATATCTACAGTGGTAAGTCCCATCAGTTCTGACATCTCGGTTCCATCGAATCCGGTTACTGCTATATCATCCGGAATCTTAAGGCCTTCCTGCCGCAGTGCCTTCATTGCTCCGATTGCCATATTGTCGTTGGCACAGACCAGCACTTCCGGAATATTATCCGATAACAGCATCAGTCTGGCTGACTGATAGCCACTCTTCTCATAATAATCACCCAGAAAGTAATTTTCCCTGCTGAATGAAATTCCATTTTTCTGCAGCACATCCTTTAATGCCTGATAACGCTCCTGGTTATCCAGTGTATCTATTCCTGCAATATATCCAAAGCGGCGATAACCTTTATCTACCAGCCCCTGCACCAGTTCTGACATTGGTGCATAATTATTGACTACCACGCTCTTAATATTCGGCACATCCATAATCCGGTCCAGCGCCACAATGGGATAACCTTCATTAGCTTTCTGAATTAAAGTAGAATTCTTACATTTCATATCCAGCATAATGGTTCCACAAGTCAATGCCGGGTCCATAAATTTTTCACAGGATTTATTGGTACATATCATTAAATCATATCCTCTGGAATACACATAGTCACTGATTCCATGAATGATTTTCAGATAAAAGTTACGCTCATAATCACTGAAATTAAAAAGAATGGTGTTTGTATCTTCTGCCGGCTTCCTATTTTTCCCCTTGTTAATATCATAGCCATTTTCCTTGCAAATCTCTAAGATCCGCTGCCTTGTCTCTTCCCCAACATTATTCCGGTGATTCAGTACATTGGATACGGTTGCCGGCGATACATTCGCCAGCTTTGCAATTTCTTTTACTGTCATACGCTTCCTCACTTTACTTTCTGCTCCCAAAGTAAATAATTACCTTTGTTTAATACCTCTTTAGTAAACGTATCACAATTTTTATATAAATTCAACTGAATGTTATAACAAAAAATGTGCCTTGGCACATTCCCGCGCCTGCGGCGGTCGCCTGCGACATCTACCTTATACGCCGCAGTGCGCATCCTCGCAGAGCGTTTTTTACTTTACAGGAAAGCAATTTCCTGTAAAATAAAAACGGGAAGCCCGCTAAGCGTACTTCCCTCAATATGACTATTTATCTCAACGAGACCAGGCGGTTCTCTTTTGCTACCCGTACTGCCTGTCTTCTCGTCCTGACCCGGAGCTTCGCAAATATATTTTTTCTGTGAAACTTTACGGTATTGATGCTGATTCCCATGAAATCTGCAATTTCCTGATTAGAACGCTCATCTGCTATCAGCCGGTCAAATCGTCTTTCTTTTACAATCGGAAGCAGCTCATCTATAAGCTGAAATGCATCCTCTTTCCGGTCACTTAAGAAATAGCTGACTGCACATAAAAGATTCATTTCACATAAATCCATGACACGGTCACCCTTTCGCAGCGGCTCCCTCAAATACTCTGCCAGCGAAAGCATTGCCAGGTATTTTTCTTCCAGAATATATGCCCGCATCTTTATCATATATTTATAGGTATCCAGCATATTCAGTTCTCCAAATTCGCTGGGCGCCTCATTTTCCATCCATTCCGTTACTGTATCCACATCACCATCATACAACAGTCCCCAGGCTTTCATTGCTCCGAAATTCTCTAAAAGCCATCTGCTCTGTTCCTTATGAAGTCTCTGATATATCTCTTCCAGGATCGGATATACCACCGCTATCTGTTCGGTTGCTATCATAATCCGCATCTGAAGGCTCAAAGCAATAAACAGAACAGCAATTTCGCCTTCTTTTTCTATAAATGGAATAATTCCAACTAATGTAGTAATTGCTTCAAAACATTCATCTCTCTGATAGCATACTTCTGCATAAGTTATTTCTGCAATTCCAAGGGAACTGTCTCCATAGAAGCATTTTACCCAGTCCTTTAGCTGTTCCTTCCGGTCATGCACATAATTTCCATACATGGTCATATCCCGGAATCCGTTTATCATGGTAATTCTGCCTGCTGCCAGAGGAAGATTCGGCAAAATGCCATAATTATTATATATTTCAGCCAGCTTAAGCAATGCAGCTCTTGCCCTCTCCCGGTCAGTTCCCGGAATAATTACATCAAGATGCAGCTTCATCAGACGTTCATCCCCTACATATGAAGCATATTTCTCCGCCTTTTCCAGATTCCCGTAAATAGCCTGAATAACAGCTTCTGCTGCCGCAAGTGTTGGTGTTTTCCTGATTTCCTCTTTTGAAAACTCCCTTTTTACAAAAGTGTGTCTGATGCATACTAACTCATAATTATACGAAACACCACTCTTTTATTCATTTTTCTATTCACTTCTTACTAATGGGTATTCATTTTTACTTTAAGTTGTCGTGCAATTTATTAGAATGGAATTTTTGAAAGAGCCAGCACCTTGAATGGGCTGACTCTTTCAATGTCACTTGTAATTGACAAACTGAAATTTGTCTATTTAATACAAAATATTAGTAATTTCATTATATTCCTCATCGGTTAATACTTTGACCCATAAGCAGGGCTGAACATCTACAAATCCTGCTTTAAGCATTGTTTCTTGATCTGGACTATCAATATAATATAATGCAGGTTTATCTTCTCCCATAACACGATATGTGGCGAGATTACATAAAACTCCTTTGTAATGTACTTTCATAGAAAATTACCTCTTACCTCAGCCTTGTTCCTCTACGCAAAATTCAAAGCTTCGCGAGCTTTGTACTTTCTTTAATTTTCTCAGTATTACTGAAAGTTTCAAGTGGAAATTATCAAATCAATTTTTTCGCATTATCTGCATTCAATTCAACATATCCACATTTTGGACATACATAACATGAAACAGTACTATTCTTTTCATTCTCAAAGATACCGTTTTTCTTATTAGTTAAATAAACAACCGTACCTACTGCATCTCCTTTTAATTTTGCTTTAATCATTTCCTCTTTACATCTTAAACAATCCATCTTTATTCCTCCATAAACTTCAAATCTTCACGTGACTACAGACTCAACAGAAGCCTGTAATTTGTCGCTTTAATACCCGTGGTCAACATGTTCCCAATTCCCACTGTCATTCCTAATTAGAATCCATTTCCAATCATCATATGTTGAATCCGGATTAAGCGAACCATCCCCGCCTGATGAGTCTACATCGAAAGATGATAATATTACGATTGCTTCATCCGCGTCATATTGTTCAGCCCATTCATCAAATTCATCGGCGTATGTATCTCCGGGATAGGACAGTTTTGTCAGTGTGCAGCCGTCAAATTCGTTGCCGAAATAGTCTTTTACTGTTTGGAAAGCCGCCTCAATATCACTGTCTGAATATATTTCCGATGGTTTCCAATCAGGAATTTGAACATTGTCAATATTCCCACCACTATTCTTTCCACTACAGCCGGCAAGAACAAAAATCATTATCAAAGCTGTCAGAAAACAGAATAAAGTTTTCCTATTCATTTTTCGATACCTCCTACGAATTCAAATTTGTATAACAGTAGTCTAACACACGTTGTTTAAAAATACTACAGCCAAGCCAATGTCTGTAATTTGCCCTAAAATTTCATTTTATGGAATTTGGACTACTTGATTTTCTAATTGCTTACGCAATTCGTGAAATGTATAATTATACTGTTGATACATCAGACACACAAATGTAAATAGGGACTTTGAAAAAACTTCGAGATATTTTCTACATGCTTAAATCCATTCAGACAGCACGGACAGGCAAAAATCCTGCTCATCTTATCCCGAAGAGTTTCATAATCTCTCTTTTCTACCAGTTCATCCAGTTCTTCTTCTCTGAAAAATTCATTATCCCGGTTTTTCATGCATTCCCCTCCGACACGATTCGACACTTTTTATCTGTTTTTATAATAATTACGAATAACCTGCCTGTAAACTACCCGAAAGTGTAGGTTTTTCATTTACCCGGGAATTTTTTAAAACAGGGAATTTAAAACACTTGACCGGAAGATAAGTTCAAGTGCAAGAATTGCACTGCACAGTAAAACAGCAAGAGTCAGCTATTGCAAACTCTTGCTGTTTGAATATACCTTAAAAAAAGGGACTATTAATATTTCTATTTTCTCTGTAACCGCTTCTGCAGCACGCCCTTTGGATCTTTGATTAAAAACATTACCAGCCAGATGATTAATCCTAAGACTACTACGGATATCCCCAGGAAAAAATCATTCAGCATGTCCACCGGTTCCGGTGTAAAATACGCTGCCTTTAATTCTATGTACTCAACTACCGCATCTACCAGCCACATCAGTGTGGCGCCCCAGTACATAAGACTTAAGGCTCCTATTCGCATCTCGTTGGTGCCGTCCTTAAAATACCATACCAAAGTTACAATCACTGCCGCAATGGCTGCCGTAAGCAAAGTCATTACTGAACCTCCTTACCTGCACCGATAACCGGGCGCTTCTCAATTACATTGGATACTGCCACCATACCAACCCACACTGCCGTAACAAGTACTGCCATGGCAACACCGGTTGTTGCCATCTCATGGAGCATTGCCATCGCATCCTCCGGATTTCCTGCTGCTGTTAAAAATGGGAACCATGGTGTCACTTCGCCATGCCAGATATGTTCAAATGCCAGAAGTGCAGAACCGCCCCAAAGCATATGATTTAACCATTTTAATTTATGAGAAAATGGTGTCTTGCTGTTCTCACTTAAGGTAAGCTCCTCTTTATTTGCGCGTTCCTCTTTCCCCTTTACCACATGCTCTGCAATTGTGGTAACTGCAGCTTCCGTTGCCGGAACTAAAAAACATGCCATATTTATATCCTCCTTATAAAACTGATACTTTTATTATATGAGGGAATTTTCTCAAAGTCAATTGTATTCTGCTGTTTCTGCGGGTTTCTTTCTGTTGCGCTTCCTTTCCAGGATATATACAATCACCGTAAGAATTGCGGAAGTTATCAACAAAAAGTAGAAATTTATTCCACGGGACACACACATGGATGCCGTAAGAAAAGTTCCCGGAAATACCCCGGCGAAAATGCTCTTATACATCAGCTCCGTAATTCCCTGTGCCCCCGGCAATGGCAGCATATCCACGGCAATATAGACGGATGCCTGGAGCATCATGACCGTAAGCGCATCTGTGCCCTTTAAATGAAAGCCAAGATATACAAGATAAGTCAGGAAAAATACACTGCATCTTTGCAGCACCGTAAATAATGTGACCGCCACGATTTTTCCCTTATGTCCGGCAAAAAACTGCACCGTCTCACGGTATTTTTCCGCAAATCCGGAGAGTTTTTCGATTCGTTCCTCCGAATGCTTCAGCAGGTGAAACCGTACGCAGAACCGCTCTGCTCCTGTCACAATATTGTGAAACAGCTTTGGCCCGAACATCACGATTAAAAGAAAAATCACCAGCACTGTATTTAACAGAAGTCCCAGATAAAAAAGCCACATATAGCTTCCCAGATAATTCTTTAGCGGATGATAGCCAAACAGCAGCATGAAAAGTCCAATCACCACCAGCACAAATTTGTAAAGCACTGCTACCGTCATTAAGACTACCGTACTTTCCGATATCTTTAACCCATCTTTTTTCATATGATAGAGCTGCATCGGCTGTCCGCCTGTAGCGGACGGTGTGATTCCCGAATAGAAAAATCCGATAAAAGAATATTTGATACACCTGCCTGCTGCAACGGGATTTCCCAGTGCTCGCAGAAGATAGCAGATCATCAGCCCTTCTGCCGATACGAAGAAAATCCCCAGACCCATGGCCCCAAAGAGATACCACGCATCCATTTTTCTTACTGCCTTTGCAACCTCTGTCATATCATTTCCCTTACAGATAGCAGAGAAAGTCAGTGCCGCCAGTAAGAGAAACAGCAGGACACTGATGAGATTCTTTTTATTCTTATGCAATTTCTGTCCGATACTGCTCCATACGGATGAGCTGCTTAAGTTCTCCTTCATAGATGACCTCTTTCTGCTCTAATTCATAAAAATCTTTTGGAGTTACCAATGAAAAATGCTTCGAAAAAAGCTTTAACCCATTTTCCTCTAGCACCCGGGCAATAAAGGAGGAACAGGTATAGCGTTTCTCCCGGAAGAATTCCTTCTGCAATAAAATAAAAGGCAGCCCTGCGATGCAGTAATGATATTTGTAGCGGTTTTCATAGCATTTTTTCAGCTGCTTTCTGATATTTTCCTTCTGCTCCTCCGTGCAGTCTATGGCAAATATCATATAACGCGCCGTTGGAAATGCCCGCATGATTTTCTCCTTTTCTTCCCGCTCGAAGCCCGCCAGAAGCGGTATTGAAGGAAATCTTCTTCCCACACTGTAGCACTCATCCAGCATCTCGTCCATGCCAAGCACCACATGTATGTAATCCTGCCGGATAGCTTTGCGGATCATCCATGCAAACAGCCCCGGCGTATCTACTAATCCGATGTATAATTTTTCCATTTTCTTATCCTCTTGTACTATTCCTGCTGTTTCTTATATTGCTTTCATGCAGCCTTATGCTGTAGTTTTTGCATTGTTGGCTGTCCTGTTTCTTACTGGAACTGGTACATTTTCCGTGCCAGGCGATAGCCGGTCAGGGTCACAAAGCCGCCTGCCGCACCACCCGGCAGATAAGTAAATCCGCTTAATCTCCGGTATTTTAAAATGCTATAAAGCTTTGGATGCAGTGCCTTTATATGCTCCCAGAGATTCTCCCGTTTCGCATAAGCTTCCTTATCTCCAATCAGCAGCAGGTGGATGGAAGAAATTGCCATCATGATAGAGATATTTCTTGTCATATAGGCTGCCAGCTTCGGATAAGTTTTTGACACCTCACCAAGGTTCACGCAGTCTGACACCAGTTTGGTTACCTTAATCTGCTGGTCAATCCGCTTCATTAAGACTTTTTCATTTACGGACTGGTCATCTCTTCCCAGAAAATAGTGATACAAATCCAGATTCAGATAGCAGATATTTTTTACATAAGGTAATGGTTTATATGCAAATATGTTATCCACATAAAAAGTATGCTTCGGCAATTGCAGCCTGCAGTCCCGCAATATCCGGGTGCGGTAAAGCAACGCATGCATCACAAGGTACTGGGACGGCTTAAAATTGCCCATGTCATTCCAGGTACAAAGCTTCTTCTCCGGAAATACATTGGTATAGCGCATTGGCTTTGTCCTGTTCTCATAAAGGTGGTCATAGACGTAATTGCAGACTACCAGATCCACTTCTTTTTCCTGCCATTCCCATTCCCGAAGCTCTGAAAGAAGCTCCTTTAAGCTTTCCTCATCCAGCCAGTCATCAGAATCCACTACTTTAAAATAAGTCCCTGAAGCTGCCTCAAGTCCTGCATTTACGCCGGAACCATGTCCACCGTTTTCTTTATGTATGACTTTCACAATATCCGGATATTCCTTTGCATACTCGTCAGCAATCTCTCCGGTTCTGTCGGTAGAGCCGTCATCTACAATGATAATTTCCCCTTCCTCCTTGCATACCAGAAGGGAATCTATGCAACGTTTCATATAATCCTGTGAATTGTAACAAGGTACTGTAAATGTAATTTTCTTCATTTTCCTAACCTCCTGTATCTCTGTTAACTAAAACGAATGAACTTTCCTTTTGTCTTCAACTTTCTTTTTATGTACTACTCCATTAATACAATTACACTCTTAAGGCATTTTGTCAATTTACATTTCCTTAAGATTTATTAAACAATAAATAGCAAATTTTAAAAGCGGCTTTTAAAATCTTATGTTTGACAAATTTTAAGTTACCCCCTATAATGGGGATAATTAAGGCAGTTACAGGCTTTGATGGGAACAAGTAATAGCAAAGGAAACCTACAGAGAGTCACCGGTTGCTGAGAGGTACAGGGGCAGCTTGTTATGAATACATCCCGGAGCTTCGCACCAAATATTCAATATTTGTCAAATCAAAATTAAACTTTACAAATGAATGGTTTGTGGAAATTTGAATGAGTAGGCTGCGACGGATTAGCACACGTTATCGATGCGTAAGTTGCCGGATATCCTTAAGGCACTGCAGATGGCAGTCCTGTCGGTGACGGACACTTACTGAGGCAGGTTATGCGAATAATCTGTGAAAAAAGGTGGTAACACGAGACTTCGCCCTCGTCCTTTCATAGGACGGGGGCTTTTTTATGCGGGAAACAGGACAAAAACATTTCCCGGAATTTTAAAAATTATATTTTCAGAAAGGATTTTTATTATGACTTTATATGATGAATTAGTTGCCCGTGGCCTGATTGCCCAGGTAACTGATGAAGCCGAGATTAGAGATCTCATCAACAATGGAAAAGCTACTTTTTATATTGGATTTGACCCAACCGCAGACAGCCTTCATGTCGGACATTTCATGGCACTTTGCTTAATGAAACGTCTCCAGATGGCTGGCAACAAGCCAATCGCCCTGATTGGTGGCGGAACCGCCATGGTCGGAGACCCATCCGGACGTACTGACATGCGTCAGATGATGACACCGGAAACCATTCAGCACAACTGTGACTGCTTTAAGAAACAGATGAGCCGCTTTATTGATTTCTCCGATAACAAAGCTCTTATGGTAAATAACGCTGACTGGCTCATGGACTTAAATTACATTGAAGTATTGCGTGAAGTTGGTGCTCATTTTTCTGTAAACCGTATGCTGACCGCAGAATGCTACAAACAGCGTATGGAAAAGGGCTTAAGCTTCTTAGAGTTTAACTACATGATTATGCAGAGCTACGACTTCTATACCTTATACCAGAAATATGGCTGTAATATGCAGTTTGGTGGCGATGACCAGTGGAGCAACATGTTAGGCGGAACCGAGCTGATTCGTCGTAAACTTGGAAAAGATGCTTACGCGATGACTATCAACCTGCTTCTGAATTCCGAAGGTAAGAAAATGGGTAAAACACAGTCTGGTGCCGTATGGCTTGACCCGAATAAGACTTCTCCATTTGACTTCTATCAGTACTGGAGAAATGTTTCCGATGCAGATGTATTAAAATGTCTGCGTATGTTAACCTTCCTGCCATTAGAGCAGATTGACGAAATGGATAAATGGGAAGGCAGCCAGTTGAACCAGGCAAAAGAAATCTTAGCTTACGAACTGACCAATCTGGTTCATGGCGAAGAGGAAGCCAAAAAAGCACAGGAGAGTGCAAGAGCATTATTCTCCGGTGGCAATCATGTAGATATGCCTGCTGCTGAAATTACAGAGGCAGACCTTCGCGATGGCGTTATCGATATCATGGGACTTCTTGTTTCTGCCGGACTTTGTGCTTCCCGTTCCGAGGCACGTCGTGCCGTAGAGCAGGGTGGTGTTACCGTCAACGGCGAAAAAGTAACCGACATCAAGACCACATATGCTCCGGATGATATCAAAAATGCAGAAGAATTTGTTCTGAAACGTGGAAAGAAAAAATTCTGTAAAATTGTAATGAAATAATCTATAAAAATAAGCCAAAAGAGTTGTACCGATTTGTCCTGATGGACGTTACGATACAACTCTTTTTTGTCCTATAACCCGCTATTTCTTTCTGAATCTTATCGCTTTATAAATCCAAAGTCTTTCCATACTTTTCTAATACCTGTTTTGCCTGCTCTTCCGTTATCTGTAATTCTTCCTGCAGCAATGCCAGGATTTCGGCATCTGATTTTCCAAATTTACTACCGAGCTTTATGATTTCTACTTCTTTTCCCTCCTGCAAGCCTTCTTCTAAACCAGCTTTCTTACCTTCTTCCAGTCCGGCTTTTCTTCCTTCTGCTTCGCCTTGTTTTCGAATCCGCTCTTCTCTCTCAAAACTCTTCATATATGCAAGACCTACCTCTCCATCCCGCTTAACTGCCGTTACCATCCGATGTAACTTTTTCAAGTTTTCAGATGGAGCATTCTCTATGGATGAATGCTCCATGTAATGCAGTAGCTGTTTTAATTCCTCCGGCGGATTTCCTTCCCTTCCTCTTGTATACAAGAATATCGTCTGTGCGCCATCCTCATATTCTAATTCCGGTACTTCGATACATCCATTTTTGATTGTATACACCATACGATTCAGTCCAAAGGGATCATAAGTTGTAATAAAGATTACGATGACATTCCGAAGACTCCCATAGGTATCCCCTGCTGTCAGATTTCCTGCGTCAATCTTCGCATGGTAAAACCGAACTCTTCGGGGCAGTGATACGATTTCTTCTTTTCCATCATTCTGGTCTGGTTCTATATCAAAGATTTCTCCGTTCTCTTCATCCAGATATACATCCAGCCGAATGCCGTGAGTCTCTGTATTCTCTCCACAGAAGAAGCGCTGCGGCACTACTGTAAGCTTTCCTATCTGCCGACGCAGAATGCATTCCAAAATGTACCTCGCCGACTGTTCCCCGTAAATTTTGTGGCTGGTCAGGCTGTTTACCAGAAAGTCATCCACCAGATTCAGTTCTTCTAAAGTTTTCATGTTTCCTCCTTTTCCCATAGTGCAAGGAAAAGCAGGATGATATACTTGGCTTTTCGTAAGAACGAATTTTCATATCGTTCAAACTTATTTGTCAGGTACTGTTATCTTAATCTCATTTCCGATTCTAAAATTCCACCTATCCAATGCACTATGCGTTCGTTAATTGTAATTAGAATTTAAAAGCATAGAATTCATTGAATTGATACCAGAAATTTAGATTGGCTTTTGCCACTCGAAAATCAGAATATATGCTTTGTGTTGATTGTAACAAATGCCCTTGAAGAAAACAAGTAAAATATTTATAAAACCGGTACCGAAGGCTTCTACCCCCGGAACCGGTCTTTCACTTTCTCCACATATTGAACACACAGTTCTTTCCGTTCTTCTACAAAACTGCTGCAACGCTCCTTCTTCTCTTCGAAGTAAATTTTACAGTACTCCTTCTGCTCCCCTGCCATATAAAGGTAACATTCTTTCCGGTCCCGCATCTGCCGTGCCAGCTTTTCCATTCTTGCACGGACGGTTTCCATATGTACGGTCGTATAAACCACATCAACTACAAAGAGAATATATAGGAAAAGTACCACTCTGGTGAGCACCAGCTCCGGAATTGCTGCGGTAAGCTGCATGATTACCGGATGAACGAAGCGGAGCAGTATCACGTTTCCGATTCCAAATATGATGCAGCCATAAAGACAGATTCTCCCGTTCAGATTATATCTGTATCTGGTATAATCCCACCAACGTTTGTGGAACATACGCTCCATCGCATAAGAAGTAATATACTCTACTACGCCGGAGGTAAACATGGCTGCCACAAAGATTGCCGGCACATTTCCAATCCAGCCGATGAGCCAGTAATTAAGCACTGCTCCCGCTCCATAAATCGGAATCCACGGACCTCTTAAGTAGCCACGGTTGATAAATTTATGATATTTTATCTGGGAGCAAATGGCAGATTCATAAAGCCATCCTGCTGAACTGTAAATCACAAACCAAAGGAAATAAATTCTGCCGGCTACCAGAAAATGCAGGAACACATTTCCGCATGTGCCCATAAATTCTCTTACCTGTACTAACATACTTCCTCCCTGCATCTGCGCTGTAAGGTCTCTCTGGTAGAACATCTCTTGTCAATCCAGCAGACAATCCAGCTTTCCAAGTATTTCGGCGGCACCAGCGTCAGCGGAAACATATGCTTCTTGATAATGTCATGCTCTATCGGAGTTAATTCCACATCCATGCTGGCATTCCGCAGTGCTACACCCGGATGGAAAAATCCATGCAGATGATGCGGCGTCAGCTGGTTATGCCAGTCATATAAGAAATAATCGTGAAGCAATGCACCCCGGATCAGCTGCTCCATTTCTACCTGAAGCTGATGTTCTTTTGCAAAAAGGTAACTTTCATATGCCACCTGAACGCAATGCTCGTATACCGTGGTGGTTCCATGCTGAATATGCTCCCTGGACTGCAAAATTCTGGTTTCTGCCTCAACCTGCTTTAATATATTCATGAAATAAGTATCTTTACTATAAGCTTCCATTTTCTTTAACTTCCTTACCTCTCATCTTATTCCATCTTAATCAATATCATGTGTCACGTCAATGCCCGGATTCTTACGATTTCCTTAACCTGTAACCATGAGTGTTTTTTATAAATACCTGAAAGCTATAAAAACACCTTTTCACAGCTTATCATTGCCCGCTTTGGCTGCTTGGAATGCATGGAAAGCGCAACTGTTGCCATCTGGTCTGAATCATTTTTTAATAAGATGGTTGCCTGCTCATCTGAACCAGTTGGTGATACCTTTCTCTGGCTCACAACCTCTTCCGGCTTTTTATCCATGAAGCTTCTTACAATAGAAAGTGCATATACGCCAATGTCAAGCATTGCCCCGCCTGCAAGATTCATATTAAAAAAACTTCATCTATGGAATCATAGACCTTTGCAATGCTCTCATTTTTGCCATAATCTTATCATAAGAAAATGCATTTTAAAAGAGGCTGCCACAGCCGGATTTTGGTAAAAAATCTATCCGGTGTAACAACCTCTTTTTATGTCATATCTTTACTAAATTTACTTTATCAAATCGACGCAGTCCGGTTTGATCTGATACAATGCTTCTGTAAGACTGCCGTCTTCATTGCGGAAAACAACGGAAATCCGAAGTGTGGAAGCATCTTCTTTTCCATCGTTTCCTGACATGGTAATCGCATTGACGCTAAAATATTCATCCTCTGCAAGCCAGTTGGAAACTTCGCCGCTTCCGCCATTTGCAACATAATCTTCTTTTTCAATATACTGTGTTCCAAAATCTACCCAGCCATTTTCGTCCGGTGTAGCAGAAAATACCGGATAATCCTTTACGATTTCAAAATAATCCGATAAATTATCTGCTGTAATGCCATCCACGAAATCTCTGACCTGCTGATTCATATAGCCCGCTGCAGCTTCACTTTCTGTTCCGGTGATTATGCTAACTTCTGCTCTGCCGGCAGTTCCTTCCGTATCTGCTGCCTCATCTCCTGTCGCAGCTCCTTCTTCAAGCTTCTTAATGTACTCCTCCGCTGCCGCCGGGTCTGCCTTAGTGGTATCTAATGGCAGGGCGAAAAGTGCAATTGTGCCAGCATAGTCTTCCACTTTACGGTAAAAGCCACTTTCATTGTCCATTCGAAATGCAGCCGTTTCGCTCCCGAAGCTGTCCACGATTCCCAACTGTACGCCACGGTCTGCAAATATTTCCAAATCATCGCATTCTATCAACTCATAAAGAACGCCGTCTTTACAGAACCAGATAAGTGTCTCATCCATGGTTGCTGCATTGGCATCCAAAAAAGACACACCATTGATTAACGGTGCCACAAAGAAATTGCGGTCTTCCATATCCGTTCCGTCACTTTTTGCAATGGCAATGGCTGCATAGGTATGTGATTTGCTGACATTTTCCCGAGTTTCCTGTGGTACACAAAGCTCTAATTTTTCTCCGGACACCAGTCCTAATAAGGTAATATCATAGCCATTGCTCTGCTGTGTCTCATTGACGCTTACCGCATCCTCTCCGGCAAATGCCCGGCTCAATGCTCCATTGTCCGCTACTTCATCCGCAATCTGTGACGGACTTAGGAAATGATACGCTGCATAGGCACTGCTGCCACCTAACAACAATATGGCGCAGGCACTTGCTGCGATTAATTTACGTGTTGGATGAAATTTTCTATTATGATTCATATTGACCTCCAAAGAAATATGTCCGGAGGCATGCAAAGAAGAAAAAGCCTGTTTATATCTTTCTTTATCTGTCATTTTCCCATTCCTCCTTTAATACATTTCTGAGCAGTCTGCGACCACGCGTCAACCTGACCTTCACGTTGCTTTCTGTCACATTCATAATCTTCGCGATTTCCCGGATGGTGTAATCCTCATAATAAAATAAATGTATGACGATTCGATACTTCTCTGGAAGCTTCATGACTTCTGTAAACAGTGTCTGGGCTTCTGGTGTCTCAAATGTCAGTGTCTCCATATATTCTTCTAACGGCACACCCTTCTGCCGCCAGAAAGAAAGATATATATTCTTTGCTTTATTGATTGCCACCCGAATGAGCCATGCTCTGATATGCTGCTCATTTTCAAATTGTCTGTTGGTTGTATGATATTGAAGAAAAGTATCCTGCACCACATCATCGGCATCTGCTGCATTTTTACAGACATTGAAAGCCGCTGCAAATAAATGGTCTTTATACTTTTCCACTAATACCTCAGTTACTATTCTCATGAGTGATCCCTCATATTTCTTTTCTGTTTAAAAGGCCTTTCACTATATATACAAGTGAGGATGGGAAAAGGTTACAAAAAAAGAGCTGACCGACCCAACCTCTGACTGTGCCACAGCTCTTTTTATTGTTCAAATCTTTTTATAAATTATAACATATTCCTTTGAAGCAGTTCTTCTATTTCACTCTTTTTTGGTATTGCACGGATAACACCTTTTCTGGTTGTCACTATAGCTGCCGCTGCATTTGCCAGCTTTAAAAGTTCCTCCAACTGCTTTTCTGTCAAATTATTAAAATCATGTTCCAGAAGATAATTCAGCACACTTCCCATAAACGTATCTCCTGCACCTGTTGTCTCGATTGTCTTTACAGAAAATCCACTACATTCCACACGCATTCCCTTATAATAAGCGCGGCTTCCTTCTTTTCCCATTGTTAAGAGAATGAGTGGTATCTGATATTTTTCCTGAAGGCATCTGATTCCCTCATCATAATCTTCTTTTCCAGTAACAAACTGAATCTCATTATCAGAGATTTTCAATATATCACATTGACTAAATCCATAATTCATCTGTTCTTTGGCTAATTCTAATGAACTCCACAAAGGTTCCCTTAAATTTGGATCAAATGAAATGAGTGCTCCACTCTCCTTTGCCGCTTTAACCGCTTTCTTTGTTGCAGCTCTTACCCTATCCTGTGTCATAGATAACGTTCCAAAATGGAAAATTTTTGCCTGGGAAATAAATGTTGTATTAATTTCATCTTCTGTCAGCATCATATCAGCACCCGGATTACGATAAAAAGAGAACTTACGGTCACCATCCGGAAATGTATGTACAAATGCAAGTGTTGTATTTACAGTACTGTCTGTAAAAAGATTGGAGGTATCAATTCCAATATCATTTAACGTATTTCGAAGCAATTTTCCAAACTGGTCTTTTCCAACTTTGCCAATAAATGCTGTTTTCTTTCCCATTTCATTTAACATTGCCAGAACATTACATGGCGCTCCACCAGGGCATGCTTCAAACAAATCATTCCCCTGTTCACTCTGTCCATTCATCGTAAAATCAATTAATAATTCTCCCAATGCAATAACATCAAAGCTCTTTTTCATATTACGATTCCTCCTATATTTCTTCCTTTTTTTATAGAAATGAAACCAGTTCTTTTCCGAACTGGTTTATCATTTCCTTTTCTTCTATATCATCATACCATGAAATGAAATTCATTTTTTCACGGTTCAATTCCATACACTTCTACATTTTCCAGCACAACACTTCCTTCTACTGCCTGAAAATATATTTTATTTTGTTCATTTCCCGCAAATACATTCATAGAATGATTATTTTGATAATTATCAGTAAATAATTCTAAGGAACTTTGATCAGATAAAATATGAACATCTAATACATCTTTTTCTTTTAAAAAGAGTATACTGTGTGATATCCCTTTACTCCATCCATCTGCCTTATTACGATTTACTTTTAATTCTCCGTTCTTCAAATCAAATATACAAACTGTTTGATTTATTTCATCGCATCTTAATTTTACAAGTAATTGCTGTGCATTGCTCGCTCGTAAATTTATATTAAATTTCAGCTCAAATGCTATTCCATCATCTGATTTTAACTCTTGTTGCGAATCACAAATCACCAACTTGTCCTGAACATATTTACCAGTTTTTTTTCTATATTTTTTTAACTCCCGTATCGGAACAAAACTCAATCTTCCACTTTTGGTCATATTAACTTCGCGCGGAAAATTAAAGAATCCGCACCAGTCTTCCCTGTAAGTCGGTCCCCAGTCTTTAAAAAACGGCATCCATTCCCATTCATTTGCCCATGCAACCATAATTCTTCTTCCATCAGGTGCCTGAAATGATTGTGGTGCATAATAATCAAAACCCCAATCAATTTCTCCTGAAACATCATAATCAAACCTGCCGGTATCATAATCAAACGAACCGGTTAAATACACACAAGTCCTCTCTCCTGCATCAATAGGTGAAAAAGTTAAAACATACCGGTTTCCTATACGAAAGAAATCAGGACATTCCCACATGGTTCCCCATTCTCCCCTGCTTTCTGCTAATACATTTATAAATGTCCAATGTATCAAATCTTCTGAGCGATACAATAACGCCTGTCCTTTTTGATTTTTTGAAGCTCCGCATACCATATAATAGCTGTCTTCGTGTTTCCATACCTTGGGATCCCGGAAGGAATCTGACGAAATCCCTTCCGGTGCTGTTAAAACTGGATTTTTTTCATATTTTTCAAAATGAATACCATCTTCACTATAAGCAACACACTGTGTCTGGACAAATCCATTTCCATGATTCGTTGCTGCTGTGTATATTAAATATAGCTTTCCGTCAAATTCAATTGCACTTCCGGAAAAACATCCACCCTTCAAATGATCTTCATAAGGTTCACTTGGTGCTAATGCAACCGGAAGATACTCCCAATGAATCAAATCATCACTGACAGCATGTCCCCAGTGCATATTTTCCCAAAAACTCTGATATGGATTATACTGATAGAAAAAATGATACTTTCCTTTGAAATATATCAATCCATTTGGATCATTAATCCATCCCGTTTCTGCCATAAAGTGGTATTTCTGCCTCATTTTTCCCTGTGAAACTTTTTCTTTATTCTGATTAATTACTATTTGTGCCCGTTCAATTTCCTGAAGCATTTTTTCCTTTGACATCAATTGACCTTTCTGCTCCCTTTTCTATCTTGGCCATCTTTTTTCTTTCTCAGGAAGCTTTGAAAAAACATTATGTGGTTCCTTCTGATACCAGTATGCAACACTTGACAAATCATCCTGACGTTCAAATAAACCTTTATGTCCAACACCAATCTGTTGCACAGTAACCTTAAGCTCCTCATCAAAAAATACTGGATCCATGACATGCCAGCGATAAAAACCGCGCATTGGTGGACAATCATCATTATGATATAAATTATTTACCAGATCATCATGCCTTGAATAATATGGATATCCAAGAAAAGGAGTTGTATATGTCTGTTCTATCGTTTTTCCGTTTTCATGTCTGGCAAAACTCCAGGAACCTCCAAAATAATCTTCCATTCCGGTTCCACAGATTGTTGGATATTGTTCATCTCCATCAATATAAAACTTTACTTCTCCTTCACCCCACCAATATCTTTGAAGTGTAGACAATGCTATATATGTACCGATATAATGACCACTACCTTTTATTCCATCTGCAATAACATAATCTTTTCCCAGCTCGGTAAGAGCTTCTCTCCTCCAGCTTGCGTGAAAATATTCCGTTTCTTCTGGCAGATAATTGTATAAATTATAATCAATCTGATAAAAAAAAGCCGGAATTGCATTTGCATGCTGATTTTCTAATGTAATAACTGCTCTCTTTTTAAATGGCATCTGAATATAAGAATTTAACCCTCTGGATGGAACAACTGTTATAAGACTGGAATTAATATAACACTCTTTTCCAAATCCACAACAGAAAAAATCCCCTAACGGTGCTTCTACGGATGGATTTTCCTCGCCATCCCAATACATTCTGAGAACCAGGTCCCTAAGAACGAAGCAATCTCCTTCTGACGTTTTATTATCCGTTGTTATCCATATATGATGAATAATTCCCGGACCATCTATTTCTCCTAAAACGACCGTCTCTCCCGGCTGGATATCATTCAAACAAGGACTGCCTTTTCTTGATTTTCCGAGACCGCTGGCTGCCATACCACCTTTTCCCTTTTCTCCCGTCCTGTTTTCAGCATTAATCGCCCTGCTTTTTCCATGTGTCAGATAGGGAAGCATTGCTGCTGTTCCTGGCAGCATAATCATATTTTTATCCATTTTATACCTTATCCTTTCGTTGCACCCATAGTCATTCCAGCTGTTACCCATTTATTTAATGCAAAATAGATTACCAGTGGAGGAAGAATTGAAATTGCTATTGCAGCAAATGTTGAACCCCAGTCCACATTTCCAAATGCTCCGACATAATCTTTTAATCCCATTGCCACTGTCTTGGCTGAAGTATCACTAATAAATGTATTTGCAAAAATAAAGTCATTCCAAATCAGAATACTATACATGGAAGCAATTGTAATAACGGTATTTCTTGCTAATGGGAACACAATCTGAATAAAAGTCCGAAGCGGTGAACACCCATCAACAACCGCTGCCTCTATCAATTCATTCGGAACAAATTCGTAAAAACTTACAAACATCATAACTGATAAAGGTAATGCAAATCCTACCTGTGGTAATATTAAAGAAAAACTTGTATTTAAAATACCTAGTTTACTATAAAAAATAAATAATGGTATTAATGTAATCTGTACTGGAACCATAATTCCAAATGTAAAGAAAGAATAAATTGTTTTTGTTCCTCTTACTTTAAATTTTGACAATGCATATCTTGCAGTAGAACTTAATACTACAATCAGAATCAGCGAAATAACGGTCACCTTTAAACTATTCCACATATACATACCGATTTTACCATCTGATAAAACCTTAGAAAAATTTTCCAGCGTAATACTCTTTGGAAATGCAAATGGAGCTGCTGACAACTCTACGGTTGGTTTCACACTTGCAACAAACAACCATATGACCGGATATATCTGAATGATTAAGAAGAGAATAATCAATACTGCAAATATTATTTTTATTATTTTTTTCTTCAATGATTTCCCCTCCTATTCCTTCTGATGCGTTCTTTTTCAATTCTTTTTTCTTCTTTTTGTTCCTTTGAAGTAAAAATTTTTCTTAAAATATAAACAACTAAAATACTTTCAATAATAATAAACACCGCTAAAGTACTACCATAACCATACTGGTTACTTGAAAACGCCTTTTTATACATATATGTAGACATTAATTCGCTGGCATTTCCCGGTCCACCACTTGTCAATAAAAATGGAATATCAAATCCTCTTAATGCTCCTGTCAAACACATCGTCAAAGTCAGAAGTATAATATCTTTTATCAATGGCATTTTAATTTTAAATAATATCTGCATTTCAGAAGCGCCATCTATTTTGGCAGCCTCATATACAGAAGGATCTAATGAAACCAGTGCAGCATAAAATATAACCATATACATTCCAGTAAATCTCCATCCTTCCGGTATGGATACAGCTGGTAATACAGTACTTACTTTCGCAAGCCAGGACGTTACCATTCCACCTAAACCTACTTTTTGTAATATCTGATTCAATAATCCCATAGGCTCTGTTGAGTACATACTTCTAAAAAGCTGTGTGATAGCAACTGTTGTAATAATACATGGTACATAATACAACGTTTTAACCAGTGTCACATGCTTTGTCATATATGTCAGCAATATTGCAAAAAACAGTCCAATTAATAATTGCATGGAAACTACAATAACAAGGTAAATCAGATTGTTAAAAAATGCCTTATAAAAAACTTCGTCGTGAAACATAGTCACATAATTTTTCAATCCGACAAACTGCTTTTTTCCTATTCCTCCCCATTTCATAAAACTTAATCGAATAGACTCTTCTATTGGATAAAATACTGCCAAAATATAGAACAATAATCCTGGAAGTAAAAATGCCAGAAAGGCCTTTTTGTTTCTTATAACGCCCATTATAACTCCTTCCTTTTCATTTATATAAATCTGTTACGAGATATGTATTACCAATCATGATAATACATATCTCGATATGTCATTTACTTATTTTGTATATTCTGCAATAGAATCATCTACCAGTTTACAAAAATCGTCTACTGATAAATCACCGGATGCCAGCAATAATAAATTATCCTGCATAACGGTATTGGTATTGGAATCAAGGTATGTATCCCAAGGCTTCAGGAAGTTTTCACCTGTAGACTGCATATCTTCCTGAATTTTCAGATAAAGATCTGAGTATTCAACATCATCCGGTAAATCGGTTTTAATTGGAGACATCTGCTGTTTTCCAGCATATAATTTACCATAATTATCAATTACATATAAGATAAAATCTTTTGTTTTTTCATCAAATGTTTCTGCATTAAATGCCATACCAATTCCAGAATTTATACAAAATTCATTTGGCTGTGTTTTTGCACCTTCAGTAGTAGGAAGATAAAAATAATCAATTTTACCCTGCTCATATGCATCCTGCATAGCGCCGATTTCCCAGTCACCAATATAATACATTGCAGATTTTCCATCTAAAAACATTGATTGTGCTGTTGCATAGTCTGTTGCAGCAAATCCATCATTAAAATACTGACCCATTTCTTTCATAAATTCTGCTGCTTCTCTTCCGGTTTCACTGTCCATTTTCTCTTTTCCATCTCTTAAATTAATGATAAAATCATTTCCGGTTTCTCTAAATGGAAGCATTGCTAAGTATCTCTGTACCGGCCATCTGTCAACACCATCTACTGAAATCGGTGTAATTCCATTATCTTTTAAGGTTTTACATACATTCAGCCACTCATCCATGGTAGTTGGTGGTGTCAGATTATACTGTTCAAAAATTTCTTTGTTATACCATGTCATTTCCACATGATATTCTAATGGTAAAGTATACATGGAACCATCTGTAAATTCCTGATATTTTAATGCAATCGGATAGAAATCATCATATCTGTCATTATCTTTTAAAAATTGTTTTACATCTACTAACATTCCTGCATCTACCAGCTCCTGACAATATGGATCGGCATCAATATCAATTATATCCGGCATATTGCCTCCGGCAATTAATGTCTTTAATTTCTGTAAATAGGAAGGTCTGTCCGCTGTTGTTTCAAATTCAATTTTCCACTTTCCGCCTTTTTCTTTACTGTACTGATCTGCAATTTCATGCATTACCTGATCTATTTCACCATCCACAGGTCTTGATGTCATCCACGTAACAGTTACCACATCATCATCATTTTTTGCTTCTTTTTTTGTAGAACCACAGCCTGCAATCAACCCTGTTACCATTGTTGCTAACAATAAAATACTCATCATTCTCTTTTTCATTTTAATCCCTCTCTTTTCTTGTTTTTATCACAAAATTGTTTAATTCCACTTCTCCCTGTACCACATAAACACCGGCATAGCCACCTTTGTGATCATACATTCTGGTAGATAATACAATTTCATCATTAATATACACAATACAGATATCATCTTCTCTTATTATCAGTAAATGATATTCATCTGCATCCGGAAGCCTTCTGGATGTTTCTATCTGGTATGGTACATCACCTTTTATCTGCCACTGATAGATGCCCTTTTCTGAACGTGGCCACATATCCCATGCTACTTCCTTTTTCCGTTGATTCATTCTTAAAAAATAACCCTTTTCCATTTCAGAATCAACATGTAACGCTATTCCGAATTCATGTCCCCGCTTCACACAGACATCCATTTCAATTGAAAAGCAATCTTCCGGAATTTCATAGACACCGGAGCCTAAGGTATCACTTATTACATGAATTCCTTTTTCTGTCTTTATTATCTGGCTATTATAGCCTGCTGCTGGTTTCATATCCTGTACTTCATCATAGAACTCTTTCACACCTGGAATAACCCGGACTTTTAATGTTCCATCTTCCGGATTCTGAATCAATTCATGGAACACCATTGTTCCACCCCATTCCCATGGTCCAAAATCTTTATTTCCATATTTGCTTGCAATCCATCCAAATGCAAATCTTCGCTGTCCATCTGATGCGGTTTTGATTGCATAATCTGATCTGGTGTCAAAGACATCATCTTCAGGAATTTCCCATGGTCCGTTTGGACTTTTTGAAATTCTATAATGTGTAGTAAATTGATCCGAAAAAGTGGAGAAAACCAGATACCAGTAATTTCCCATCTTGAAAATTTCAGGACATTCCATGGTGATATACATGCCAGGGGCATAAAACGGTTTTTCATAGGTCCATTGTTTCAAATCCTTTGACTTACACAATGCAATACAGCCTCCCCTTAATTCACCTCCTCCTTTAATTCTTGAAGCCAGAAGCATGTCATAACATTCATCTTCTTCGTTCCAGTATACAAATGGATCCCGCCAGTCAAATTCTTCATATTGCTTTCCATCAGAAACAAACAAAAATTCTTCTACCGTATTAAGATGTTCTAAATCTGTTCCTACTGCCTGCATTACAGACTGTACACTTTTTCCATTAATTTTTATATCTTCATTATACGCAGTAAAAAATGCATGATAAAGATTTTCTTTGTCTTTTATTACGGAACCAGTGTAAGCATTCTTATTTGGCTTGTCATCTCCTCCTCTCTTGATTGCTTCCCCTTTGTATTCCACATTTACAAAGTCTTTTGTTGTTACAAGATGCCAGGTAGTTTCTTCTGCATACTCCTTGTCTCTGATTCTTGGATCATGCAGATAATAACCATAAAAAGTTCCATTTTCATAATACGGTATTAAATCTCCAACCCATGCATCTTTTGGTCTGTACAATAATTTTTTCATATGCACCTCTCTTTGCACTATTTGCATGTTTTTTCTCGTTCTTTTTATGCTCAAATTTTAGCATATGCACTATTTATTTTCAACATACCCTTCTCAATTTTATCATTTTCTATTTTTTTTACATAATAAAAACTGTTGTTTTATACATGTTATACATCTTTTCATTGTTATTTTGTGCATTTCGTGCATTTTTATTTTTCGCACATTTTCTTCTTCCTTTATTCTTAATAAAGTGTTACAATAAATCTGGAGGTGGAAGTATGAAATGCACGATTAAACAATTAGCCGAAGAATTAAACTTATCCAGAAATACTGTTGCTAAAGCTTTAAAAAACAGTAATGAAGTTTCTTCGAAAACAAAGCAGCGGGTTTTAAATAAAGCCAGAGAACTGAATTACAATAACATAAACAAAGAACTTTTTTCCGAATCGGGAGATGTTACTTCTCCATCTAATGTGAATAATGGTTCTATCCTGTTTCTTACCAAAACCTATGCACCAGACTCTGAATTCTGGACTGCGGTTTTAACAGGTATTGAATCCATCTTATCTAATGCACATTATCATCTTGTAATTGGAATCATGTCTGAAAGTGATTTGAAAAAAATGGATTTTCCTACTGCATTAAAAGATCCTTCCATTAAAGGTATTATTCTTGTGGAAATTTGTGATGGGGCTATCTGCAATGCATTGTTACAATATAATCTTCCAATTATTACTGTTGATTTACCAAAGGATTATAATCCTGCTTTAGATATGATAGATATTGTTACTATGGAAAACAAAAGAAATATTCACCGGATTGTAAATCATTTAATTTCCAAGGGTGCCGAGCGTTTTGCCTTTGTTGGAGATATTTATTCCGCAAATGTCGGACGAGGCTTTCAGGAACGTTTTGATGCATTACAAGAATGTCTTTCTGATAATCACCTGGAACTAGACCGGAAACATTGCTTATTAACAGAAACTTCTGATGAATTTCAGGACTTTCAAATAGTCGTTAAAAAATTACAAAAGATGGCTTCTGTTCCGGATGTATTTATTTGCGGGAATGACCGTACAGCAATCCAATTAATATATGCTCTTCAATTTTTGGGTTATCAGATTCCAAAAGATGTAAGTGTAGTAGGATTTGATGATATTCCTGCTTCTGAAAGGATTACACCTTCTCTCACTACAATACAGACTCCGAAAAAATACCTTGGTATTGCTGCAGCCCGCCAGATGTTAGAGCGGATACAATACCCAAACTCTCCTCATTCATATATGGAATATGAAACAAAACTTATTATCCGGGATTCCACAATATAGAATTAATTTTGAAAGGATATTATACTATGGAAAACTTCTTTTCACTTGATGGTAAATTTTTTCGATTTATCAACAAATTTACCAGTTTAATTGCTTTAAATTTTTTATTCATTATTACATCCCTTCCTATCATTACAATCGGGGTATCCTTTTACGCCCTTTATCAAACAAATTTAAAACTTTCACAAAATACAGAATCCTATATTGCAAGAACTTATTTTTTCTTTTGGAAAAAAAATTTAAAGCAGAATATTCTTCTTTGGTTACCTGTAATGATTTTATTTATATTTTGTCTGATTAACTTATACATTTTACCTTTTATGCCAGAAACCTTTTTCAGGTCTCTCACTCTCTGTATACAATTTCTTATTTTGTTGTTATTGCAGGGATTTCTTATTTATGCATTTTTTCTTCCGGATCAATACAGAACTACTTTAAAACATACCGTAAAAAATGCAGTTATATTGACTTTTAAATATCTTCCAGCTACTTTTTTATGTATTTGCATAAATGCACTACCAGTTTCTATTCCCATATTGTTACCAAAAATAACCGGATATGTGTTAGCAGCTTTTATTATAATAGGCTTTTCCGGAATTTCATTTCTACATACTTTCATATTGCAACTACTATTAAAAAAAGAGAACCTCTTCGGTTCTCTTTAAAAAGGCGTCTGCCGGATTTGAACCGGCGATAAGGGTGTTGCAGACCCGTGCCTTACCACTTGGCTAAGACGCCGCATATTTAATTGTGTCAATTCACACTCATATAGTTTACCAAAGCCGTGCGAATCCGTCAAGAGAGAATTCACAGATTTCTACCTGCTTTTTACACAATTCCATGCAAATTTATTTGCTTTTTTTACATAAGAACAGTATACTTATAATGTTATAAAATATTAAACCATTTTTAGGAGGAACAAATATAATGGAAAAAGGTAAGTTAGGAATCAGATTATCATTTTATGCAGTAGCCGCATTTATCCTTGCATTCTTAGGATACAGCACTGTTCTTGCATTACTGACTGGTTTCGTTCTCATCGTGGAGAAAAATGAATGGGCTTCCCGTCAGGTAATTCAGGCATTTTTCTTATGTATCTTTGCAGATATCGTAAATGGTATTTTAAACATTTTCGATTTCTTATACCAGATACCTCTTATGGGTTCTGTATGGGGAACAGCAATTTCTGTCATCGATGGTATTGTAAGCCTTGTAGTTCTGATTTTCTGTATCATGGCTCTTGTAAACACAGCCAAAGGAAACGAAGCAAACGTTCCTGGATTAAACGGACTTGCAAACTGGGCTTACGGCATTGTAGCTCCAAAGGTAAATCAGGCACAGCAGGCTTATTATGGACAGCAGCAGTTTAACGGACAGCAGCAGTTTAACGGACAGCAGCAGTTCAACGGACAGCAGCAGTTCAACGGACAGTCACAGCAGTTCAATGGTCAGCAGCAGTTCAATGGTCAGCAGCAGAATCCAAATCAGCCACAGTAGAATTATTACATAGCGAAAAAATTTAAGCGCAGAGCATTCATTGCCCTGCGCTTTTCTTATGCAGTTCTTCAAAAGATTATAAGGAAATCATCAGATAACGGATAACAAAGAGTGCGGATAATACTACTGTGATAATATTTAACTCCTTGAACTTTCCGGTAAAGATTTTAATTAATGTATAAGCAATTAATCCAACGGCAATTCCGTTTGCGATGGAGTAGGTAAGCGGCATCATGATTAATGCCAAGTATGCCGGAATTGCTTCAGATACATCATCAAATTCCATATCTTTGATGGCACTTAACAAAAGACCACCTACGAAGATTAATGCCGGTGCTGTTGCACAGGATGGGATGATGCTTACAAACGGAGCAAAGATGATTGCTGCTAAGAACATGATTGCTGTAAATACAGAAGTCAGTCCGGTTCTTCCTCCTACGCTGATTCCGGAGATACATTCACCATAAGTGGTAACGGTGGAAGTACCAAATATAGAACCGCCAACCGTTGCAATTGCATCACAGAGAAGGCTCTTCTTTGCATTTGGAATATTTCCATCTTCATCTAACATATTTGCTGATTTTGCAGTTCCGATTAAGGTTCCGATGGTATCAAACATGTCAACCATGGAGAAAGTGATAATCAGCATGATCAAAGTTAAAATTGCCTGTCCTACCGAGCTTCCCATAAATAATTCTCGGAAACCGCGGAAACATGCGAATAAGGAAACATCTGCAAAATCTTTTACCTGGGCACCAAAGTTAATCTGGAAGCCATCAAATACCGTATTTCCGGTGAAAATTCCAAGAATAGTTACTACAAAAATACTGATTAAAATAGAACCGGTTACTTTTTTCTTATAAAGAACGGTGGTAAGTACGATTCCAAAGAAGGCTAAAATTGCGCCCCAGCAGGCCACCGGATTTTCAGAAAAAGTAGAAAAATCCACCAACGATACCATGGTACTTTCATTTCCTACAATAAGACCAGCATCCTGGAAGCCGATAAATGCAAGGAACAATCCGATACCTACCGATATGGCAACTTTTATATTTTTCGGAATTGCCATTACAATTTTTTCCCGGAAGGAACATAAAGTAATCAGAATAAATAATGCACCGGAAATGAATACCATTGCCAGTGATGCTTCATAGGAATAACCCATGCCAAGCATTACGGTGTAAGTAAAAAATGCGTTCATTCCCATACCAGGTGCCTGGGCAAACGGCAATCTGGCAAGAACTCCCATTAAGAAGGTTCCTAAAAATGCAGACAGACAGGTGGCAAAAAATACGCCGTTGAATACCTTATCATACATATCGGTTCCTTCAAAAGGTGTGGCAAGCATTGCCGGATTTACCATGATGATGTAAGCCATGGTAACAAATGTTGTGATACCTGCAATAAACTCGATTTTTACGCTGGTACCATTTTCTTTCAGTTTGAAAAACTTTTCCATAATAAACGTCCTTTCTTTTGTTTTATCTAAACCAGTTCACAGACTGGAATAAATCGATTATTTATAATATCTAATAATCCCCGGTTGGTAATTGCCATCTCCGGAATGACGGCAAGGGAAATCTGAAGACTCATGGTGAGGATTGGATTCTTAAGGATACAGCCGTGTTTCCATAAATCAGCTAAAAGTCTATCTGTTTCCTCTACAAATGCCTCCATTGGCTTCTGGCTTAATATGCCAAGTACCGGAAGTCCTACAAACTGTTTTTCTTCTCCATCCCTTACATAAGAAAGACCACCCTGTTTTGCAATCACCTGATTAAATGCCAGCGTCATATCCGAAAGAGAAGTTCCAAATGCAATCAGATTCTGGGTATCCTGTCCTACCGAACCGGCAAATGCTCCCTGCAGGGCTCCTGCCTGACTGATGATACCGATTCCGATGGAACCATCTTTCCGGTAACGGTCTACTACTGCACAATACATTAAGTCATCCTCTAAAATGAGTGCACCGTTCTTTACCGGAAGCTTTCTCTCTTCGTGAATTGTCTCTAAGGTTCCGTCCACGATTTTTACAATATTGACTTTTACTTCGCCATCTATGCAGCCTTCCGGCAATGGAATCGTAAGTTCTCCTTCTTTTAAATCATCCCGCTTTATGGAATGGATCACTTCTTTCGGATAATCCATTCTCGGATAGGAAGTTTTTGCGATTTCTCCATTTACAATAACATCCTGCACCTTAAAGTCTGTTAAATCCTTCACAAGTATCATATCTGCACGATATCCCTCTGCAATGACACCTCTGTCTTTTAAGCCATAGGCTGCTGCCGGATAAATCGTTGCAAGCTTGATTGCCTGAAGCGGCTCCACACCTTCTTCCACAATCTGCGCCAGTGCATAGTTCATATGTCCATGCTCTGCCATATCTTTCGCTGTAATACAGCCATCAGTAGAAAGTAAAATATGGTCGCTGTCTCCTGCTTTATCTAAAAATTCTTTTGCACTTGCAGGCTCTTTTAAGGAACCACGGCGGATAATAACATACATTCCCTTATGGAATTTTTCTAACATTTCCTCTACCGTTACACTCTCATGGTCGGAGCTTACGCCTGCTGCAATATAGGTATCCAGATTCTTTCCTATGACACCCGGTGCATGCCCGTCAATTTTTAATTTCTTTTCTTTGCCATAATCTAAAATTTCTTTTAAGGAAGCCTCTTTTGCAATGACCCTGTTATAATCCATGGCTTCTGCAATTCCATACATGCCATATTCTTCCACCATCACTTTGACATCGGAAAGCATCACCTGTCCATAACAGTCTTCATATCCCGGTGCTGACGGAACACAGGGAGATGCCATCCAGACCGGTGTAAGCTCTGTCTCCTTCATCTCTTCCATCAGATATTTTGCACCTTTATGTCCTAAGACATTTACTGCATCATGAGGGTCTAAGACTGCTGCTGTGGTTCCGTTTTGTATCAGTGCCTCTGCAAAAGATGCACTGCTTAACATGCTAAGCTCCACATGGGTATGGGCGTCAATTAATCCCGGCAGGGCAGTAAGCCCTTCCCCATTGATTACCGTAAGATGCTCCTTTTCTTCTATTTCACCGGCATCAATGTGCTCTGCAATTTTCTCAAAACGACCATTTCTGATATAAATATCCCCGGTTTTTATCTCATCTTCCAACACATCTGCAATTGCTGCATGCTTAATCAACAGGCTCATAAGATTCTTTTCCTTTCTGAAATAATGGTAGTTTCTGTAAAAATGTGATATCTGTCCGCTCTGCCGCTTTTCCCTCTGCCAGAATTGCAAGCCTGCTGCAAACTTTACCTCCGGCTTTCTGCACCAGACGCTCTGCCGCAGCCAGGGATTCTCCTTTTGAAATCACATCATCCACAATTGCAACTTTCTTTCCCTTTAACTTCTCTGCATCCGTTTCATCCAGAAAAATGTCCTGATTTCCTTCTGTTGTAATGGAATGCACTGCATCCTGAATAAATGATTTCACATAGGACTTCACGCTTTTCCGGACTACCACAAATTCCTTCATATGAAGCTGCTTTGAAATCTCGTACGCCAGGGCAATTCCCTTTGCTTCAATGGTCAGAATAATTTCCGCTCCATTGGCAAATGCCGCCAGTTCCTTTCCTGCTTTCTCAATCAGCTCTGTATCACTGATTACCACAAAACTTGCATACGCTGTTCCATCCGACAGTTTAACAAAAGGCAGTTCACGTTTCAGACCACATACTTCTAAATCATAATGTTCCATTTTATCTATATCCTCTTATCCATCATTATATATCCATCGGAGAATGTTCTGTCCCCTTCGGATGTATTGTAACTATGAAAAACACGAAAGGTACAACACGTCCCCGTATTGCACCTTTGCTTTACATACATTTGCATTATAATAGAAATCGTTTTATAATAAAAATACTATTTTTACTTGGTTTCTATAATATTTTTATTATATTGTGTGGAGGAAGATTGAAAAAATATTTACTTCAATATAATTAGCCGGTTATGCAGGAAGATTATTTTATCTGATATGAAATGTCTGCAAGGGGCACTAAGAATTTCGACCTATAACTGAATAAGCCTGGCAACCGGCGCAAATTCACATCCATGTTCATATGCGCCTCGCTGGCACTTCCCTGTGCCAGCGTTGCCGAATGCCAGACGAAATTTCAAGTGCCCCTAACAGCCCTTAAAATGCATCCGTACTTCGGCGAACCGGGCAGTTATCATGTCAAACATTGGAAAGACTGTTTTGATAACAGAAAGAAAAACATGTGCTTTAGAACTGCGGCATTTCATATCAAAAATAATCTTCCCTGCATACCCGGAACTATATTGGAAATCCTATATTTTTTACAATCCCCCCTACAAACCACATAAATTATATTTTCAAATGATTCCTACAAAACAAAAGAGGTATTTTATTATGACATTAGACTCCTACCGTAACTTTGTAACCATTGTAGATTGCGGCAGTATCGTAGCGGCTGCCAATAAGCTTCTGATTGCACAGCCTTCTTTGAGTAACCAGCTAAAAAATATTGAGAAAACCTATGGTGCGAAGCTTCTTCTCCGGGGAAACCGTTCCTTAGAGCTGACGGATGCAGGAAGAATCTTTTACAAACGTGCCAAAGAGATTTGCATGATGGAAGAGGGCTTGCGAAATGAATTGCTGAACCAGAAAGCCGGCTTCTCTGAACTGTTGAAGATTTCAATTCCAGCCGGTAACTCTCCTTATTTTCTGCACAAATTTTTTGATGCCTTTATCGCAAAGCACCCGAAAGTAAATTATGACTTTTATGAGATTCCAAGCGAATTTGTTATTCCGAATGTCTTAAATGGAATTACAGAGATTGGGCTGATTCGCTCTGCCGCACCCGGACATGGTGCGCTTACACTTTATCCCTATGAAAGAGAGGATATTGTTGCACTGTTTCCAAAAGACCATCCCCTGGCTAAAATCAAAGGAAAGCTTTCTGTCCCGGACCTTGCCAACTACCCGCTGGCAATTCCTTTTGACTGTCTGGATATTGTTTATGCTTCTTTTGGACACTATCTTCTTTCGCCAAATGTTTCCATGATTACTTCTCCGAAAACCACTGCCATTGAATGGGCGCGTTCTTTTGGAAGTGTAGCCTTAGTCTCCCTGACGAAAGAGGACATACGTGAAATTAAGGATATGTGCATCAAATATATTTCCGATGAAAACCTCTATATTATGAGTGCTTTTATTATCAGCAAAGACCGGCACCTTTCGAAGATTGCGAAGGAATTTTTGCAGGTGCATGGTATTGAAGTTTCTTAAGGTGCTCGCCAACTACGAGAAACACGCTTTGCGAGTTTCTCGAGTTATCGCGGTGCTCGCCAAATCTGCATGCAAGCATGCGATTTTTCTCGCTACTCGCGTAAAAAAAAGAGAATCTATAAAAGATTCTCTTGAAAGAGGCGACAACCAGATTCGAACTGGTGATAAGGGTGTTGCAGACCCGTGCCTTACCACTTGGCTATGTCGCCATATTCTGTTGTAACACTTCCAGTATATGCAGTGGCACATTTTTTATGCCTCATATTCTGTTCGTGTAGTGACTCCGACGGGAATCGAACCCGTGTTACCGCCGTGAAAGGGCGATGTCTTAACCGCTTGACCACGGAGCCAGATAAGTTCCAACGACCGTCAGAACGTGTTTTAGTATACCATAGAGTAGTGGTGATGTAAAGCGTTTTTTACGAATTATTCGTCATAATTTTGCTGGGGTAATTTTGCTCAAAATTTTGCCTCAAAATTATTCTCTTTAAGGGTACACTTCTTTTCTCTTTCTGTCTATCTTTTAAAATTTTCTTCTTGACATTACTGTCTTAGTGTATTATTGTAGTAATACAAATAAAAAAGGAGATATGTTTATGGAAACAATATTGCAAACAACGAATCTTTCCCGGCAATTCGGTAAGAAGATGGCTGTAAATAATGTAAATATGACCATTCACAAAGGTGATATTTACGGATTCATTGGAAAAAACGGTGCCGGAAAAACAACTTTCATGCGCCTTGTTCTAGGTACTGCTTTCCCTACCAAAGGAGAAATCAAATTATTTGACGGCGAGCCTTTCGATAAAGCCAGACGCAAAATCGGTTCTTTAATCGAAGCACCTGGACTTTATAAAAACTGTACCGCCTATGAAAACTTAAAGCAGTTTTCCTTAATTTACGGTGGCACCGATGCAGAGATTAAGGAAATCCTTTCTCTGGTTGGGCTTGCTGATACCGGTAATAAAAAAGCCGGCAAATTTTCCCTTGGAATGCGCCAGCGTCTTGGTATTGCCATTGCACTTCTCGGCAATCCGGAGTTCTTAGTCTTAGATGAGCCGGTAAACGGTCTTGACCCTGCCGGAATGAAGGAAGTCCGTGATTTGATTTTAAAGCTGAATCATGAGAAAAATATTACAATTCTCATTTCCAGCCACTTATTAGATGAGCTGTCCAAAATCGTTACCAGATATGGAATTATCAACGACGGTATGCTGATTGAAGAAGTTACTGCTGCAGAATTAAATGAACGCTGCCAGCACAAACTGATTTTTACAGTAGATGATGTGCAGAAAACAGCCACTATTTTTGCAGAAACTATTCCGGCAGAACAGATTCGCATTGCCGGCAATCAGGTGATTCTCTCCTCACATCTTGAGGAAGCCGCTGAATTAAACAAACGTCTGGTTCAACAGGGCGTTGCGGTAAATAGTTTCTGGGTGCATGCAGAAGGACTTGAACAATACTTTATGAAACGGATAGGTGGTTAATATGGGACAATTATTTAGATTTGAATTTCGAAAATTATTCCGTCAGAAGAGCTTTTACATCTGTGGCTGTGTGTTAATCGGATTAATTCTTCTGACCGCAGTAACATTAAATATGATTTACAGTTTATCACAGGGAAATATGGAAACTGGCGGCGTAACC
Source organism: Roseburia sp. OM04-10BH (assembly GCF_003462605.1). Taxonomy (NCBI): domain Bacteria; kingdom Bacillati; phylum Bacillota; class Clostridia; order Lachnospirales; family Lachnospiraceae; genus Roseburia; species Roseburia sp. OM04-10BH. The sequence continues at coordinate 1,480 of NZ_QTZI01000006.1, read as the reverse complement.
GTAAGTGCTTCTGATGATGGATTTCTTTATACTGGCATCTATATGCTGGTTGGTGCAGTATCTTCCAGCAACTTTACGATTGTACTGGCTGTATTTCTTTCCCTCTTTGTATGCAGCGACTACACCAATGGCACTTTAAAAAATATCATTGCAAGAGGCTACAGCCGCACCCGCATTTATGCGGTAAAATACATGGTATCCTTAGCTGCCACAACGGTTTATACCATTGTCTGCTGGCTTACCGGATTCCTTGCCGGCACTGCATTCTGGGAAGTTGGAAGCCTTTCCGGTACCACAGGAGATCTGGTTATAACCCTGCTTTTACAGCTTCTTGGTAACTTTGCATATACCTCCCTTTTCTTCCTGATTGCAGTTCTATTTAAGAAAACAGGCGGTTCCATTGCAGTCGGTATCATCGGTCCACTGGTTTTATCCATGATAATCTCACTGGCAGACACCCTGACCCACAAGAAATCCTTTGATTTTGCCGACTACTGGCTGGATAACTGTATGGTTAAAACTGCAACAGACCTTATGGCTTCGAATATGATTACACGCTGCCTCATTTGCTTCCTTATCTATGCGGTACTGTTCTATGTAATCAGTATCTTCGTAGGAAGACGCAATGAAGTGTAACTATATGAAAAACTCTTTATGAGTTATTCACCATAAGAACTTGCTACCGGCAGCTTCTTACGGATGCTAAGCAGCATAAAAAACTCCCGCAGATATGTCATGATATCATGAGCAAAATCAGTTCATCATATCATGATGTTATCTGTGGGCGTTTTTTTGTGCTATTTTTTAACGCTATTCTTCAGTGATACTTATAGTGCTATTTCTTAACGTTACTTCTAATGCTGCTTTTTAACGCCATTTCTTACACCTATGACAATTTCCATTTTTCATTTGCCCTGTAAGCTTGTTGCCTGTGTTCACCGTCATTGTGTTTTCACTATCCCGGAAGAGCTACGTGCTTATTTTCTCAAAGACAGATCTCTCTTAGATTGCTTATTCCATTCTGTCCGCGATGTTGTCCTTCGTATTTTTTCTAAAATGAATAAAACGGAAAACTTCACTCCATTCTTCTCTCTTTCGGATACGACCCTCTCTGTTATTCCGAATGTGGTACTTCTATGTTGGTTTTAGAAGTTTACCACAAAAAAACTGCACTATTTACCATTCGCTCTTTTGTCATGTCATTTTTTATTTCCAGTTTATTATAATACTATTTCTGAGATTTGAGAAATTTCCTGTAAAGTAAAAAACTCGATAGCAAAATCTGCTATCGAGCAATCAGCTCCCCGAGTAGGACTCGAACCTACGACAGCGCGGTTAACAGCCGCGTGCTCTACCAACTGAGCTATCGAGGATTATTAAGTTAAAGAATGACGTTCGCCTGAAATCAGGTAACGTCATTGTTAAAGGTACATACCTTCAAAACTTCATACAGATTGTTTCCGAGTTGCTTTGGTCAAGC